>NZ_JADFUE010000002.1:0-323231 GCF_054967145.1 Bradyrhizobium sp. UFLA06-24 | reverse complement strand
GGCGGTCGTGTCTGAGGGAGTGGGAGGGGGGGGGGGGGGGGGGGGGCGGGGGGGGGGGGCGCCAACAGCGTCGCCAAACCCGGCCGGCGGGCGTTTTCCGGCGACTGTGCCTGCCCTGCAACAGCATTTCGGCGAGAACCGTCTATAGTTCAGGCATCAGATCACACGGACTTCAGTGCGCTCGCGCCTGCTACGAACCAAGGTTGGGGATTTCATCATGAAGAAGATTGTGCTCGCACTGGCCGCGGTTGCTGCGATGACCGGTTCGGCCTCGGCGGCTGACCTTGCGGCCCGTCCGTACGTGAAGGCCCCGATGGCGGCTCCCGTCGCCAACTGGACCGGCTTCTACATCTTCGGCGGCGGCGGCGGCGGTCTCTCGAACGCCGACCAGCATGTCCAGACCACCGGCACCAACACCGCGCTGACCATCGACCAGCGCCAGGGTGGTTCGGGCTGGTTCGGCACCGTCGGTCTCGGTTACGACTGGCAGTTCAACAGCACCTGGGTCGCCGGCGTGTTCGCTGACGGTCAGTTCGGCAGCATCCGCGCCACCATCCAGGATCCGACCGTCGGCATCACCGGCAACCAGAAGCTGGAAGACTCGTGGGCCGCCGGTGTGCGCCTCGGCTGGCTGGTCGCCCCGAACGTCCTCTCCTACGTCAACGGCGGTTACTCTGGCGCTCACTTCGGCAGCACCAGCTTCATGACCCTGGCTGGCGTTCCGGCCGGCATCCACCTGAACGGCTACAACCGCAACGGCTGGTTCATCGGCGGCGGCGTCGAGAACAGCCTGAACATCTTCGGCATCACCTCGCCCGGCTGGTTCATGAAGACCGAGTATCGTTCGGCCTTCTACAACGCCAAGACCTCGAACGAACTGGTCGACGGCACCAACGCTCTGGTCGGTCGCGACATCCGCGCCAACAGCTGGAACCAGACGATCTCGACCTCGCTGGTCTATCGCTTCAACTGGACCGGTCCGGTCGTCGCCAAGTACTGAGCTGAACTGAATTCCACTTCAGACGTCAAAGCCCCGGGCATCGGCCGGGGCTTTTGCGTTGTTGCGGGCATCGACACCGAAACGCGCCCTCGCGCCCCCATGGTGACACCGGCGGGCAAAGTCGAAAGACGTCGCAACAGCCCCTACCCCGCTTCTCGTCTTGTTGCCGGCCGGTAACAGCCATTTCGACGGAATCTTCCTATGGTTCCCGCACATCGGCTGTGGAAGGCAGGGAATTGGAAATGAGACAGAAGTTCGTCGTCGCACTCGCGGCAATTGCGGCTTGTTCAGGATCCGCCGAGGCGGCCGATCTCGCAGCCAGGCCCTATGTGAAGGCTCCCATCGCGTCTCCGACCGCGTGGACCGGCTTCTACGTCTTCGGCGGCGGTGGCGGCGGTCTCTGGAATGCCGACAGCAATGTGGTCGACAACGGAGCCGGGTTTGGTATCGGCACGCCGCTGACCCGTGATGAGCGGCTCGGTGGCAGCGGCTGGTTCGGCACCGTCGGCCTCGGTTACGATTGGCAATTTGGCAGCCGCTGGATCGCCGGCGTGTTCGCTGACGGCCAGTTCGGAGAGATCCGCGGCTCGCTGTCTGATACCAACGGGGTCTTCGAAGGCCGCGAGAAGCTCCGCACGAGCTACGCCGCAGGCGCGCGACTCGGCTACCTCGTCGCCCCGAACGTCTTGTCCTATGTGAACGCCGGCTATTCCGGCTCTGAATGGTCCGGCGTGGGCTTGTCGTCTCTGTCCGTCCTCCCGGGAACCACGACCGACCCGCTCACCTCGACCCCCTCGTTCCATCGCAATGGCTTTTTCGTCGGCGGCGGCGTCGAGAACAATCTCAACATCCTGGGCATCAATGCGCCGGGCTGGTTCATGAAAACTGAATATCGATCAGCCTTCTACGACCGCACCACTTTGGCGGAGACCTGCACGGCCGCCGGCGCTGCGCTCGGCTGCGGAGGCGGGGTTGCCGGGGCGCCCGCGGGGGCCGCCCTCACCTTCAAACCGTGGGTGCAAACGATCAGCACGTCGCTGGTCTACCGCTTCAACGACAAGGGCATGCCTGCGACTGCAGAAGACCTCGCTCCGCGTCTCTACGCCAAGGCTCCCGCGACCCTTGCCGGCCCGAACTGGACCGGGTTCTACATCTTCGGCGGCGCCGGCGGCGGACTCTGGGCGGCGGACAGCAGCATCGAGACCACCGCGCCGCCCGTGATGCAGATCATGCGCGATCAACGCCTCGGCGGCAGCGGCTGGTTCGGAACGGTCGGCGCCGGTTACGATTGGCAATTCGCCGGCAATTGGGTCGCGGGCGCGTTTGCGGACGGCCAGTTCGGCGACATCAGAGGCTCCCTCACCCAAACCTTCATGGCCAATGCAGAGGGGACCGAGAAGCTTCGCACCAGCTACGCGGCCGGCCTGCGGCTCGGCTATCTCGCCGCTCCGAACGTCCTGTCCTACGTCAATGCGGGCTATACGGGCTCGGAGTGGTCGGGCACCACGCTGAACTCGCTGTTCCTGCCCACCACGCCCTTGTACACGGCTCCTTCGTTCCATCGCGACGGCTGGTTCGTCGGCGGCGGCGTGGAGAACAGCCTGAACATCTTCGGCATAGCCGCGCCGGGCTGGTTCATGAAGACGGAGTACCGGAGCGCCTACTATGATCGCACTTCGCTGCCGCTGACGTTCACGCCCAACTTCGGCGGCGCTCCGAGTGGCATGTCCGTCACCTTTAAACCCTGGGTGCAGACCATCAGCACCTCGCTTGTGTATCGCTTCAACGCCGGGCCAGTGGTCGCGAAGTATTGAGCCGGTCAGCCTGAACAGCGGAAGCCCCGGCCCGGTCCGGGGCTTTTTCTTGACTCGATCGGCCACACTGCCTTTCGCGGCCCTAGGTCCGGCATTGTATCTGCACCGAAGCTACGGCTAGTCTTGCGGGAAGTTTTCGTGACCTGCGGCGATCGCTTGCCGCAGGCCGCGACAGAAGCCGTCCAATGGGGAGGAATGCATGCGCAGATTTCTGCTTGTCGCAGGCCTGTTTGCCCTCGCCGTCGGGCTGCTCTGGATCGGACAGGGCACCGGCACCATCGCCTGGCCGCGATCGAGCTTCATGATCAACCAGCTGCAATGGGCCGGCTACGGCGCCGCCATGGCAGGCTTCGGGCTGGTGCTGATCTGGCAAAGCAACCAATAGAAGAAACCAGGACGTGAAAGCATGACATCCAACCGGTTCGATCTCCGCGGCAAGGTCGCGATCGTCACAGGCGGCAATGGCGGCATTGGGCTCGGCCTCGCGCATGGGCTGGCCGACGCCGGCGCCGATATCGCCGTGATAGGACGCAATGAAGCCAAATCGGCGGCAGCCGTCGCCGATCTCAGGGCACGCGGTGTGAAGGCGATATCGGTCACCACCGACGTCACCGACAAGGCGGCGGTCGCCGCCATGATCGACCGCGTCGTCAGGGAGCTCGGCCGCATCGACGTCCTGATCAACAACGCCGGCATGAGTATCCGCAAGCCGCCGCACGAGCTCGAGCTCGACGAGTGGAACAAGGTGATCGACACCAACCTCACCAGCGCTTTCGTCTGCTCGAAGCTGGCCTATCCGGCGCTCAAGGCATCCGGCAACGGCAAGGTGATCAATATCGGCTCGATGATGTCGATCTTCGGTGCGAGCTTTGCGACCGCCTATGCCGCGAGCAAGGGCGGCATCGTGCAGTACACGCGCGCCTGCGCCAATGCCTGGGCGCCCGATAACATCCAGGTCAATGCCATTCTGCCGGGCTGGATCGACACCGATCTCACCCGGGGCGCACGCAAGCAGGTGTCGGGCTTGCACGAGCGCGTGCTGGCGCGCACGCCCGCGGGGCGCTGGGGCGACATCGACGATTTCGCCGGCATCGCCGTGTTCCTCGCCTCCCCCGCCTCGAACTTCGTCACGGGGACCGCGATCCCCGTCGATGGCGGCTTCTCGATCATGGCCTGAGGCGCAACCGCGGCACACACAAAAAGAAGCCCCGGTGGAAGCCGGGGCTTTTAATGTGGTCGTGACTTTTCTTCGATTGGTCGTTTGTTGCTCAGTAGCGCGCGATCACTGGCGCGTCGAACTTGTAGCTGGCGCGGACGACCGCCCATTGGATATCGCGCGGCTTGGCATCGAAGGTGTAGTTACCCGCGGTGCCGCCGAGCTGATAGGTCTGGCTGCCGAACGCCGCGTAATTGTACTCGAGGCCGACGATCCAGTTGCGGGTGATGCCGTATTCCCAGCCGGCGCCCACGGTCCAGCCATTGGCCCAATGGGTCTGACCACCCGAGCCGGTCACTCCGACGGTGTCGGTCACCGACAGGCGGTTGTTCACGCCGGCATACCCGCCCTTGATGTAGAACAGGTTGTTCTGCACGGCGAAGCCGGCGCGGCCGACGACGGTGGCGAGCACGTTGGCGCGCCAGCTGAAGACGTTGCCGGCCGGAGCGAACGCGGTGTTCACGATCGTGCCCTTGTTGTCGAGGCCGGAGATCGTCCCTTCCATGCCGAACACGTAGTTGTTGGCCTGCCAATTGTAGCCGATCTGGGCGCCGCCCATGACACCCGAGTTGCGCTGGCGATAGCCCTGGCCCGGCGTCAGATCGCCGAACGCCGCACCCGTGCCGTTGTTGATGAACTGCTCGTTGGTCCAGGCGCCGCCGATATGGCCGCCGACATAGAAGCCGGTCCAGTTGAACAGCGGCTCGATATAGGCGGGAGCCTTGGTGTAGGGACGCGCGGCGAGATCGGCGGCGGAAGCAGCACCGGTCGTAACCAGAGCGGTCGTGCAGGCGAAGGCGGCAATCAATTTGTTACGCATGGTACACCCCGTGTCCTTTGATGGGCGCACGCTCACACGCAGTTCTTACTCAAATTTGAATCAAGAAAGTTAAGGCGCCGGATTGGTCGGGGACGTTCCTTGAATCCGTCTGCGCTGTTGCACGCGCGCAACGCGGAAAGCGCAATTTAACGCGACATTATCCCTACCGGATCCCTGCGCTGGGATTGCGGCGCGGCCGGCGAATGCACGTGCTCGGGCCGGACACCGATCGCAATGAAGCGCGCCGGGATACGCTGAAGCCACGGCAGGGCGGTGATCAGCCGCACGATCAGCGGCACCTTGAGCGGCCGATCGCCACCCTTCAGCGCGCCGCTGATGATGTTGTTCTGCACGACCACCTGCATGGCCTGCGTCATCTTCACCGGGAACGCGCGGCGTCGGCTGACGGCATCGAGCTCATCCTCGGTGGGGCAACCGCGGCTCAATTTGTCCGCAAGCAGGTTCGCGGTCGCGACCGCGTCCTGCACGGCCAGATTGACGCCGACGCCGCCGACCGGCGACATCGCATGCGCGGCATCGCCGATCAGAAGCAATCCGGGTCGCGTCCAGCGTTTCAAGCGATTGATGGCGACCGTCAGCAATTTGACGTCGTCAAAACTCTTTACCTCGGCGATGCCCTGCTTGAGGATCGGCGCCATGCGCACGACGTCGTCGAGCAGTGCCGGCAACCCCCTCGCCTTCACCGCATCATATTGCCCCTTGGCGATGACATAGGCGCATTGCCAATAGTCGCCGCGATCGAAGGTGACCATCATCTTGCCGGTTTCGACACGCGCGAACAAATTCTCGCTCTGGTCGGGCGTTCGTCCCACCCGGAACCACAGCACGTCCATCGGCGCGCCGATCTCCTCCACGCTGAGCCCCGCACGCTCGCGCACCGTCGAGTGCCGGCCGTCACAGGCGATGGTGAGATCGGCCTCGATGTCGACGATGCCATCGGGCGTCCGGGCGCGCACGCCGGCGATGACCTCGCCGTGGCGGATCAGGTCGACTGCTTCCGTGTTCATCAGCACCTTGAGCGAGGCGAAGCGCTTACCGGCCTCGCGCAGGAAATTCAGGAAATCCCATTGCGGCATGAAGGCGATGAAGGGGTACTTCGTATGTAGCCGGCGCAAATCGGCGATCCGTACCTTGCTGCCGCCGATCAGGCCGTCCAAGGTCTGCAGGCGCTGATGCGGCAGTCTGAGGAAGCCGTCGATCAGGCCGAGCTCGTCCATCACCTGAAGCGTCGAAGGATGCACGGTGTCGCCGCGAAAGTCGCGGAAGAAATCGGCGTGCTTCTCCAGCACCACGACATCGACGCCGGCCCGTCCGAGGAGATAGCCGAGCATCATGCCGGCGGGGCCCCCGCCAACGATGCAACACCGGGTTCTCACGGAGTGACGCGGGGTCCGCTGTGGCGTATCTGCTTCCATCCGATCCTCGCCTACGACCCTTGTCCGCCTGCGACAGAACAAGTCCGAGCTGGTTGACTGGGTTTCCGAGTGACCGTCCCGTCGTCGACCGTTTCGGCTGACTTGAGGATGATCTTGCAGTGCGCACCCTGCTCATAGTGTTTGGCATCTGGTTGCTGATCAACGTGCTTTTTGTCGTGATCATGCTGCCGCCGCGCAGGTCGCGCGGTCCGTATCCGCGCAAAACCGGCGCGCTTGCGCCGGTGCCGATCGATCAGCGTGGCTCTCCCTTTGAGGAGCAGGAAAAGTTCCTGCTCAGCCACGTCATCATCTCGATCGCCATGGGAGCGTTTTTCTCGCTCGCGCCGCCTTTGATCGAGGCCTTCGACTCGCTCAAGCGCTTCTTGCGCAAGCCTCGCGCATAACGGGGCGGCATCCGCCTCCCCGGGTTCCAGGCACGGCTCAATTGTTGCTGCGGTTCGCGGTCCGGAACGTCTTGACCTCGGATACACTGCCGTCCCGATAAGTCAGTTCGACGGACATGAACTGCGTCGCTGCCGGCAGCTTCTCATAGAGCTGCATGCCGGCAGTGATGGCAGACGGATCGCGAAGATCGCAGGGCGGCAGCTTCAGCACCTTGTCAGGCACCGCCGTGTCGATGCCGATCCGCGCTTCGCGGATCGCGCAGCGATACGACAGCAGATGGGAATAATAGACCAGCAGGCCGTTGAACTGGCGGAACGAGAGCCAGCTGGTGGCGGTCATGTCGAGGATCTTGCGCTGATCGCGGATCAGCGCGGCTTCAGGGTCGAACTTGATCGGGAACGGGCCCTGCATGTCGCCGGCGGCGTCGACGTAGCGAACCTCGATGGTGCCGGCCTGCGCATCCGCAGGCAGCTCGATCGAGGGGTTCGGCATCCGCTTGCGTGTGCGCGGATCGAGGGTGTCCATGAAACCGGTCTCGCGGAAATCGCTATTGCCTGCCATGCGCCAGGAAATGCCGACCGTGGGATCGGCGAAGGAGAACGTCACGCTCCAGCCGCCGTTGTGGCGCGAGAAGCTCGCGATCGGCGCGTTGGTGGTCTCCTCCCGCGGCACGCGCGGCACCGAGACGGGCGGCAGCGCGGCGACCTTCTGCGGCGGCGGATCGGCCGGTCGCGCAGCGGTTGCTGCGTCCTTGGCTGCACCGCTGAGGAAAACGTCGTCGACCATCTGGTCGAAATAAACCGGCACCTGCTTGTGCTTGACGGTGTCGGCCATCTCGCTGACCAGGCGGCGCGTGTGCTGCGCGACCTGCACGAGGTTTTCGCCGGGCTGCAGCAGCTCCTTGGCGAAGGTGCGCGTGAACACCGAATTGGGATTTGAATCGTCGTTGGAAAGCCGATCGAGCGCGGTCTGGCGCGGGCCGGCGGAGAACACCGAGAACACGCCCTCGGGCAATTGCGTCATCGGCGCAAGCCCGCCGCCGCCGGCGACCGCGCGCGTACCCGATCGTTCGAACGGATTGTTGCGGCAGGCATCGAACACCAGGATCGAGGTGCGTGCCTTCTTGTTCTGGAGACGCTCCACCACGCGATCCGCCAGAATGGAGGCATCGCGCACCAGCTCTTCCTGGCCTTCGGTCGCCGCCGGCACGTCGGTCGGCAGCAGATAGTTCTGGCCCGCGATCTCGAAGCCGTGGCCGGCATAGAAGAAGAACGCGGTGTCGCCGGGCTCGATGGCCCGGTCGAAGGCAAGCAGCGTCTCGGTAAATTGCTGACGGTTCTGGTTTTCGGCGACCATCACCTGGAAGCCGAGCTGCTTCAGCGTGTCGCCCATGGTGCGGGCGTCGTTCACGGCCTTCAGGAGTTTTGGAACGTTCTTGTAGTCGTTGTTGCCGACGACGAGCGCGACGCGCTTTTCGGCATGTGCGGCGCCTGTGACACCGCTGAGGCTCGCCGCCAGGCCGAGCGCTGCCAGAGTCCTCAAAAACCGCCGCGTCATCGTGACATTCCCCTTCAGAACGGCTCGCCCGCTTCCCGGCGGAACCCTGCGCCGTCGATGTGATAGTCGGTCCAATTGCATCGAGGGTTCAACCGCGCGGAGCTTGTCCATTCGCCATCTCGCCTATGGCAGATTCCCGCGGAATCTGCTCATTCTTGCGGGCATTCCATTGGGGACGAGGGGCTACCGTGTATCGCTGGTGCACCGACGAGGTCGAGCCGCTCGAACGCTTCGATTATTGGCGCGAGGTTCGCGCCAAGGGGCTGTTCGGGGTTACGGCGGAACTCGATCGCGAACGGCGCGGCGACTTCCATGGTGAGTTCTCGCTGAGCCAGGTCGGCGGCGGCGGACTGGTCGAGCTGAAAGCCTCGTCATACGCGGTCGAACGGAGCCATGCCGACATCGACCGCGCGCCGGGTGACAGCATCTGCGTCTACCAGCAGCTCGGTGGCGGCGGCTGGTTCGGCGGCATGCGCTCCAGCGATTTCGCGATCGCCAATGGCAGCTTCGCAACCAGCCACACCGACCTGCCCTACCGCACCAGGCCGTTGGGCGCTTCAGGCTTCCACCTGCGCATCCTGAAGATCCCCGTCCGCGGCCTTGCAACCCAGGACAAGCGCATGCGCGAGCTTGCGCCAAAACCTTTTAGCGATCCCGCTCTACACGCCCTGCTCGATGCCTGCTTTGCCGATCTCGGCGAGGCGGCCGCGAACGAAGCCTCCTCCGACTCCGCGCCGCTGGTGCAGGCGCTGGGACATTTGGCGCTGATCGAGCGCGGCATCGTCAGGCCGGGCAGCCGGCGCGGACAGGCCGCGCTCCGGACCGCCCGCCTGTCGCTGGCGCGGCGCCTAATCGCCCGCCATTTGCAGGACCCCGATCTGGCGCCGACGCGAGTGGCCGATCTGCTCGGCATCTCCGTGCGCCATTTGCACATGCTGTTCGAGGCGGCGGAGCGCAGCTTCTCCCAGACCGTGACCGAGGAGCGGCTAAAGCGAAGCCGCCTCCTGATGCGCGAAGCGCCGGAGCGGCTGATCGCCGACATCGCCGCCGCCTGCGGCTTCGAGAGCCTGGCGACGTATTACCGGGTTTTCAACGCCGCCTATGGCATGGCGCCCGGCGATTTCCGGACCAAGGCCGCACGGTTGCGTTAACCACCCGCCCGGCCGCTTGCTGCCGAAAAGCCAAGCCGCGCCCGTGATTTGAGCAAAAACCTTAGGGTTTTTAGGGTCTTCCCGCGCCCGCTCCATTGACTTTGGCGGATTCCTCCCTATGTTCCGGGTCGACGCGGCTCAGATCGAAGAGCGATTCCTGAGCCTTGCGCTTTGTTCGCGTGAGTCAGCACCCCCAGCTTCTTTGAGAGCGCGCCGTTTCGGGGTGGAACGCGACAGCCTTTTTACCCTCGATTCCGAACGGCGGTTTCGACCAGAGGCTCAATGTCCTTTTCCAATCTCGGACTCTCCGAAAAAGTCCTCGCCGCAGTAGCGGCCACCGGTTACACCAACCCCACCCCCATTCAGGAACAGGCGATCCCTCACGTCCTCGCACGCAAGGACGTGCTCGGCATCGCCCAGACCGGCACCGGCAAGACCGCAGCCTTCGTGCTGCCGATGCTCACCATCCTCGAAAAGGGTCGCGCCCGCGCGCGTATGCCGCGCACGCTGATCCTGGAGCCGACCCGCGAGCTTGCGGCGCAGGTGAAGGAAAACTTCGACCGCTACGGCGCAGGCCAGAAACTCAACGTCGCCCTGCTGATCGGCGGCGTCTCCTTCGGCGACCAGGATGCCAAGCTGACGCGCGGCGTCGACGTGCTGATCGCCACCCCGGGCCGTCTGCTCGACCATACCGAGCGCGGCGGCCTGCTGCTCACCGGCGTCGAGCTGCTCGTCATCGACGAAGCGGACCGGATGCTGGACATGGGCTTCATCCCCGACATCGAGCGCATCTGCAAGCTCGTCCCGTTCACGCGGCAGACCCTGTTCTTCACCGCGACCATGCCGCCGGAAATCCGGCGCATCACCGAGGCCTTCCTGCACAATCCGCAGAAGGTCGAGGTCTCCAAGCCCGCCACCACCGCCGTCACCGTGACGCAGTCGCAGGTGCCCGCCGGCCGCGAGGCGCATGAGAAGCGGGAGCTGCTGCGCCGCCTCTTGCGCGAGGCCAAGGATCTCAAGAACGCGATTATCTTCTGCAATCGCAAGCGCGAGGTCGCGATCGTTCACAAATCGCTTCAGAAGCACGGCTTCAGCGTCGGCGCGCTGCACGGCGACATGGACCAGCCCGCCCGCATGGCCGCGCTCGACCAGTTCCGCAAGGGCGAGCTGCCCCTCCTCGTCGCCTCCGACGTCGCCGCCCGCGGCCTCGACATTCCCGAGGTCAGCCACGTCTTCAATTTCGACGTCCCTCACCATGCGGACGACTATGTCCACCGGATCGGCCGCACCGGCCGCGCCGGCCGTACCGGCACCGCGATCTCGATCGTGACGCCGCTCGAGCAGAAGTCCATGGCCGCGATCGAGAAGCTGATCGGCCAGAGCATCCCGCGGGCCGAAGGCGACTACGAAATCCACGCGGAAGCCGGCGATTCGGCCGAGCGCCCGCGCGAGCAGCGCGGCCGTGAGCGTTCCCGCGGCGGACGCGGCAAGTCGCCGCGCGAGCGCGGTCAGCGCGGCCACGATCGTGAGCGCAGCCACGAGCCGCGCGGCGAGGCCCGGCCTTCAACCGAAGCGCGGCCGGCACGCGAGGCAAGGCCTCCGCGCGAAGCGAGGCCGTCGTCGGAGCCACGTCACGGCTCCCGCCCCCAGGGCAATCATTCGCACGTGCCGTCGATCGGTCGCCCCGAGCCGCGCCGCCAGCGCGAGGCCGACACCGAGCCCGGCGATCACTCGCATCTCCCCGCGTTTCTGCTGCGCCCGGTCCGCTCCCCGGCCGGCGCCTGACACCGCGATACACGCCTGAGTTGAACGGCCGAACGTTTACCGACCGTTCATCATCGTCCGTTAGCCTACGAACATAATTTAAAAGCATTGCTGCGGTCGATGGGCGCATCGACCGCCGTGGGGTATGTTCTGTGGTCAAAGTGCTCGATGAACACGAACGCACGATGGCGTTCGCCGAGGTGGCGCTCGGTCAGATCCGGTCGCTGAAGCAGACCGCAATTCCCCGCAATTACGAGATCTGGTACGTCTACGCGACCGGCTACAACGCGCCGCTCAACAAGATCATCAACGAGACGCTCGCGCGTCACGGCAAGCTGACCGAAGCCGATCTCGAGCAGATCTACGACACCTATCTCTCCCATATCAAGACGACCGACCGTATCGACAAGGTCGGTGCGCGCGTCATCGGCGAGATCGACGACGTCATGACGGTGTTAAGCGACGCACTCGGCATGACCGGCACCTACGACGCCAGCCTGTCGGGCGCCAGCGAGCAACTCGCCTCGGCGAGCAGCCGCGAGCAGATCAAGGCGATCGTCGAGGCGCTGTTGCGCTCGACCGGCGAAATGCGCGAGACCAACAAGGCGCTGGAAGACCGGCTGACCCTGTCGAAGAACGAGATCAGCAATCTCCAGCAGAGCCTGGAAGCGATCCGCGCCGAGAGCCTGACCGATCCCTTGACCGGCCTCGGCAATCGCAAATATTTCGACCGCATGATCGGCATGGCCGTGCAGAGCGCGCTTGCCGGCGACGAGCCGCTCTCGCTGCTGCTGCTCGACATCGACCATTTCAAGTCGTTCAACGATTCCTATGGCCACCTCACCGGCGATCAGGTGCTGCGGCTGGTCGGCCTATCGCTGAAGCAGACCATCAAGGGCCAGGACATCACGGCGCGCTACGGCGGCGAGGAGTTCGCGGTGGTGCTACCCAACACCGCGCTGCGCCAGGCTCTCACCGTCGCCGACCACATCCGCCGCGCCGTGATGGCGAAGGAGTTGAAGAAGAAGTCGACCGGCGAGATCCTCGGCCGCGTCACCATTTCCGTTGGCGTATCGATGCTGAAGCAGGGCGACGACACCGACGCGCTGATCGAGCGCGCCGATGCCTGCCTCTACGCGGCCAAGCGCAATGGCCGCAACCGCGTGATCTGCGAAGCCGATCCGGAATACGCGGTCGAGACGCATAACCGGGTGGCATGACGCGCGCGGCGCACCGCCGGCGCTTGACATTGCAACCTGACGAGCAACATCTTCCTCGCTGCCTGCTCAGCGAGGACCAATCGTCGTGCCCAATCCCCATGATTTTCACACGCCGCAGCCGTCCTACAGCAAGGACGAGCTGCTGAGATCGAGCGAAGGCGGCTATTTCGGCCCGGGCAACGCGCAATTGCCGGCGCCGCCGATGCTCATGATGGACCGGATCACCGAGATCAGCCTGGATGGCGGCGAATTCGGCAAGGGCCACATCGTCGGCGAGCTCGACATCGTGCCGGATCATTGGTTCTTCGACTGCCACTATCGCGGTGACGCGATGATGCCGGGAAGTCTGGGCCTGGACGCGATGTGGCAGATGATCGGCTATTGGCTCGGCTGGTCGGGCTCGCCGGGCAAGGGCCGCGCCATCGGCGTCGGCGAGGTCGAGGTGACGGGAGCGGTCACGCCGGAAACACGATCGGTGCGCTACGAGGTCGCCATGCGCATGGTCCGGCGCGGCAAGCTCGTGCTCGGCATTGCCGACGGCCGCGTGGTTGCGGACGGTGTCTGCGTCTTCGTCGCAAAGGACATGCGTGTCGGCCTGACCAAGGCCGCGGATTGAGATCTCGTAGGGCTGGCAAAGGCGCGCACGCGCCGTGCCCGCGATCTCGACCTGATTATTTCGAACCGTGGGCACATTTCGCTTTACCCACCCTACGCACCGTCTTCTTGGCAGCCTTCTTCGCTAAGGACTTCTTCGCCGCAGTTTTCTTCTTCGGCCGCTTCTTCACCTTGGCGCGCTGGGCGGCGGCAAGCGCCGCCCTCGCCCATTGCGCCAGCTCCTGGGAATCGTCGAACAGGCGCGCCGGCAGCTCCCAATAGGAATTCACCAGCACGGTCTTGGCGCGGGTCGAATACTGGAACGGCTTTGAGCCTTCCGCTTCAAAGTCGGGGATCGTCTGCTCGTCGGCGCGGAAGAACAGGCCGGCACGCAGGGACAGCGCGAAATTGATGCCGTCGGCGGAGATGCCGTAGCCGGAAAACATCTTGCGGATTGTGACCGGGCCGAAATCGGCGAACAGGTCGATCAGGAATTCGCGGTCCATGGCCCAACTCTCTCCCCATCGTCGTCCCTGCGAACGCAGGGAGCCATAACCACAGGGAGCAGTTTAGCGAAGACTGGTAGTCGCGCCAGCATAGTATTCACACCGCATGTCACGGAGAGACAACGCGGTATGGGTCCCTGCGTTCGCAGGGACGACGGCGGAGCGAAGAAGCGTGAGACGGGGCCTACCCGTCGATCTTGGCGGGACGCAGTTCGACAGACTCGCCGCAGCCGCAGGCGGAGATCTGGTTGGGGTTGTTGAAGACGAACTGGGCCTGCATCTTATCGGCCTTGTAGTCCATCTCGGTGCCGAGCAGAAACAGCACGGCCTTGGGATCGACCAGGATCTTGACGCCCTTGTCCTCGACGACCTCGTCGGTCGGGCGGATCTCGTGGGCATATTCGACCGTGTAGGACTGGCCGGCACAGCCGCCGTTCTTCACGCCGACGCGCAGGCCGACGATCTCGGAGTCCGCACGCTGCGTCAGCTCGCTGATGCGCTGGGCTGCGGCGTCCGTTAGCCGCATCACCTGAGGGCGCGGACGCCGGGGCTTTGGTGTCGAAGCTGGTGTCGCCTGGGTCATGTTATTTATTTGGTCCGTTCCGAAGCGAATTCAATGCGAGCAGAGACCGTCACCACATGTTGAGTACGAGGCGGGCCTCGTCGCTCATGCGCTCCGGCGTCCAGGCCGGCTCCCAGACGACCTTGACGTCGACCACGCCGACGCCGGGGACGCTGGCGACCGCATTCTCGACCATGGTCGGCAGCTCGCCGGCAGCCGGACAGTTCGGCGTCGTCAGCGTCATCTGCACGTCGACGGAACGATCGTCCTTGATCTCGACCTTGTAGATCAGGCCGAGTTCGTAGATGTCCGCCGGGATTTCCGGGTCGAACACGGTCTTGAGCCCGGCGATGATTTCACGGGTCAGCCGCTCGGTTTCCTCCGGCGGCAACGCCGAATGGGTCTCCATCGGATTGGCTTTGATTTCGGCCGTGTCACTCATGCGAACAAATCCCGCGCCTTGAGCAGCGCCTGTGCCAGATGATCGACTTCTTCCCGCGTATTATACATGCCGAACGAGGCCCGGCAGGTCGCGGTCACGTTGAACCGTTCTAAAAGCGGCATCACGCAATGGGTGCCGGCGCGAACAGCGATACCCTGACGATCGATCACGGTCGCGACGTCATGGGCGTGCGCGCCCTTGAGCTCGAAGGAGATCACCGGTCCCTTGCCGCGGGCCGTGCCGATCAGCCGCAGCGAATTGATCTCGCGCAGGCGATCCTGGGCATAGGCCGTGAGATCGTGCTCGTGCGCGGCGATGCGCTCCTTGCCGATCGAATTGACGTAGTCGATGGCGGCACCAAGACCTACCGCTTCGACGATCGCGGGCGTGCCCGCCTCGAATTTGTGCGGAGGATCGCCATAGGTGACGATCTCGCGCGAGACCTCGCGGATCATCTCGCCGCCGCCATTATAGGGGCGCATTGCGACGAGGTGATCGTACTTGGCCCAGAGCACGCCGATGCCGGTCGGACCGTACACCTTGTGCCCGGTGAAGACGTAGAAGTCGCAGCCGATGTCCTGGACATCGACCGGCAGATGCACCGCACCCTGGCTGCCGTCGACCAGCACGGGAATGCCGCGCGCGTGGGCGATCTTCACGACATCCTTGACCGGCACGATGGTGCCGAGCGCGTTCGACATCTGCGTGATCGCGACCAGCTTGGTCTTCGAGGTGAGCAGCTTCTCGAACTCGTCGATGAGGAAATTGCCCTCGTCGTCGACGGGCGCCCACTTGATGACGGCCCCCTGACGCTCCCTGAGGAAATGCCATGGCACGATATTGGAGTGATGCTCCATGATCGAGAGGACGATCTCGTCGCCCTCCCCGATGTTCGGCCCGCCCCAGGACGAGGCGACCAGGTTGATCGCCTCGGTGGCATTGCGGGTGAAGATCACTTCTTCCGTACGGGGCGCGTTGATGAACTGCGCCACCTTGGTGCGACCGCCCTCATAGGCTTCCGTCGCGGCATTGGCGAGGTAATGCAGGCCGCGATGCACGTTGGCGTATTCGCTCGTATAGGCCTGCGTCATGCGCTCGAGCACGGCGCTCGGCTTTTGCGCGGAGGCGGCGTTGTCGAGATAGACCAGCTTCTTGCCGTAGACCTGCATGGCGAGCGCCGGAAAATCCTGGCGCACGCGCGCGACGTCATAGGCCCCGTTCTCGACCGCAGGATGCGTGCTCATGACCGCCGCTCCAGCCAGCGCTCGGCGATGCCGATCACGTGCTCACGGAGCCCATCGTCCGCGATCTGCTCGATCGCCTCACCGACGAAGGCCTGGATCAGCAGCGCCTGGGCCTGCTTCTCCGGCAGGCCGCGAGCCTTGAGGTAGAACAGCAGGCTGTCGTCCAGCGCGCCGGCGGTGGCGCCGTGGCCGCAGGAGACGTCGTCAGCGAAGATCTCGAGTTCGGGCTTGTTGTCGGCCTCGGCTTCGTCCGAGAGCAGAAGCGCCCGGGTCATCATTTTGCCGTCGGTCTTCTGCGCATCGGGACGGACGATGATGCGGCCCTGGAACACCGAATGGGCGCGGTCGTCGATGACAGCGCGGAAAGTCTCGCGGCTGACGCAGTTCGGCACGGCGTGATCGACCACCAGCGTGGTGTCGCCATGCTCGGTCTTCTGCAGAAGATTGACGCCGTTGGCCGAGAGCTCGCTGCCCTCGCCCGCCAGCGTGATGAAGCCCTGCAGGCGGCTGACGGCGGCGCCCGTCGTCATGTTGAAGAAGTTCAGCTTGGTATTGGCGCCGACGGTCACGAAGTGAGAGGTGACATTCACCGCGTCAGGCGCATCGTCCATCAGTCGTATGTGGGCGACGTCAGCGTCATCACCGATCCAGAGCACCACCGCATCGTTGACTTGATACCCGCTAGCTTTTCCGGCAGCGACGAAGCTCTCGACAACAGTGGCGCGGGCGTTCTTGCCAATCTGCAGATGCGAGCGGGTGAAGGCGGACGCGCCCGCCGCCGTCGCGATATGCATGAGCTGGATCGGCGCCGACAGACGGGTGCCGTCGGCCACCGAGACCACGACGCCGTCGGTCGCCATGGCCGCATTGAGCGAAATCATCGCATCGGTCGACGTGGTCCGAAGGAGATCGCCGGCGGGGGGATTGGCCTCATTCGCGAGCATCTCGCGCAGCGTCTTGAGGCTGACCTCGGATGCGAGCGCCCTGACGTCAGACAGCTCGGCTGCGAACACGCCGTCGACCAGCACCAGCTTGCGGGCGCCGGCAATCGCATGCGCCTTCACGGCCTCAGTGGCGAGCTTCAGCGCGGCTGTATCCGGCACCGCTGCCAGCGGCAGCACCTCGCCGACCAGCGCGCGCAGGTCGGTGTATTTCCATTCCTCGATTCGGCGATGCGGCAGACCGAGACGCTCATAGGTCTCGAACGCCTCGCGGCGCACTGCTGCCACTCCCGGCGAACCCGGCAGGCGGCCTTCGGCGCTGGCGAAGAGATCGCTCACGGCGCGGCCCTTTCCGGTCTTTGCCACAGCAACGTTCATTGCAACCAATCCTTACGCGTCCTCGAACTGGGCGTAGCCGGACGCTTCCAGCTCCAGCGCCAGATCCTTGGCGCCGCTCTTCACGACCCGCCCCTTGGACATCACGTGCACCACGTCGGGCACGATGTAGTTGAGCAGCCGCTGATAGTGGGTGATGACGACCATCGCGCGCTTTGGCGAGCGCAGCGCGTTGACGCCGTCGGCCGCGATGCGCAGCGCGTCGATGTCGAGGCCCGAATCCATCTCGTCGAGGATGCACAGGCTCGGCTCGAACAGCGCCATCTGCAACACCTCGTTGCGCTTCTTTTCGCCGCCGGAGAAGCCGACATTGACGCCGCGCTTGAGCATGTCCTGCGGGATGTTCAGCGACTTCGAGACCTCGCGGACCTTCTTGAGGAAGTCCGGGGTGGAGTATTCATCCTCGCCGCGCGCCTTGCGCTGGGCGTTCAGCGCCGTGCGCAGGAAATTCATGGTGGCGACGCCGGGAATCTCGACCGGATACTGGAACGCCAGGAACACGCCCTTGGCGGCGCGCTCGTCCGGCGACATCTCCAGGAGGTCTTCGCCCTTGAACAGGATCTGGCCGTCGGTGACTTCATAGCCAGGCTTGCCGGCGACGACGTGCGAGAGCGTCGACTTGCCGGAGCCGTTCGGCCCCATGATCGCATGCACCTCGCCTTCGTTCACGGTCAGCGTCAGTCCGTGGAGGATCTCACGCTCCTCGACACGAACCTTGAGGTCTTTCACTTCAAGCAAAGCCATCTTGGTATCCAGTTTATTCAGATGATATTGGAGCGCGAGGCGCGCGCCGCCGGGTGGTCGGCAATCAGCCGACCGACCCTTCGAGCGAAATCGAGATCAGCTTCTGCGCTTCCACCGCGAATTCCATCGGCAGTTGCTGCAGCACGTCCTTGACGAAGCCGTTGACGACAAGGCCGACGGCCTCTTCCTGGCTGAGCCCGCGCTGGATGCAGTAGAACAGCACATCCTCGGAGATCTTCGATGTCGTCGCCTCGTGCTCGAACGTCGCCGAGGAGTTCTTGGCCTCGATGTAGGGCACGGTGTGTGCGCCGCATTTGTCGCCGATCAGCAGCGAGTCGCAGGCGGTGAAGTTGCGCGCCCCTAGCGCCTTGCGATGCGCGGTGACGAGACCGCGATAGGTGTTCTGCGACTTCCCGGCGGCGATGCCCTTGGAGATGATGCGGCTCGACGTGTTCTTGCCGAGATGGATCATCTTGGTGCCCGAATCGACCTGCTGGAAGCCGTTCGAGATCGCGATCGAGTAGAACTCGCCACGTGAGTTATCGCCGCGCAGGATGCAGCTTGGATATTTCCAGGTGATCGCCGATCCCGTCTCGACCTGGGTCCAGGAGATCTTGGAATTGGCACCGCGGCAGTCGCCCCGCTTGGTGACGAAATTGTAGATGCCGCCCTTGCCTTCCGAATTGCCGGGATACCAGTTCTGCACCGTCGAATATTTGATCTCGGCATCGTCATGGGCGACGAGCTCGACCACGGCGGCGTGCAGCTGGTTCTCGTCGCGCTGCGGCGCGGTGCAGCCTTCGAGATAGGAGACGTAGGCGCCCTTGTCGGCGATGATCAGCGTGCGCTCGAACTGGCCGGTGTTGCGCTCGTTGATACGGAAATAGGTCGACAGCTCCATCGGGCAGCGCACGCCCGGCGGCACGTAGACGAACGAGCCGTCGGAGAACACCGCCGAGTTCAGCGTCGCGTAGAAATTGTCCGAGGTCGGCACCACCGAACCCAGATATTTCTGCACGAGTTCAGGATGCTCGCGGATCGCTTCCGAGATCGGCATGAAGATCACGCCGGCCTTCTTCAGCTCGGCCTTGAAGGTGGTCGCAACCGAGACCGAATCGAACACGGCATCGACCGCGATCTTGCGACGGGCCGGGTCTTCCTCGCCCACCTTGGGCTCGATGCCTTCGAGCATGGCGACTTCCCGCAAGGGAATGCCGAGCTTCTCGTAGGTTTTCAGGATCTCCGGGTCGATCTCATCCAGTGACGAGACCGTCTTCTTCGGCTTCGGCGCCGCGTAATAGTAGAGGTCCTGGAAGTCGATCTTGGGATAGTCGACGCGGGCCCAGGTCGGCTCCTGCATGGTCAGCCAGCGCCTGTAAGCCTCCAGCCGCCACTGGAGCATCCAGTCGGGTTCGTTCTTCTTCTGCGAGATGAACTTGACGATCTCTTCCGACAGCCCCTTGGGGGCCTTCTCGGAGTCGATCAGGGTCTCAAACCCATAACGATACTGGTCGACGTCGATGCGCTTCACGCGCTCGACCGTCTCTTGTACGGCTGGCATTCCATCCTCCGCTCGCGGTTTCAAGGACCGCGGTGGATCAAACTCGGACTAATATTACGATGTTTCTGTGCGGAAAGCACGGCTTAGAACCGTTCAAGCCGTGTTTCGTCGCTTAGGGCTTAAGTAGGCTATTACCGAGCTTTCGCCAAGCCTCTAACGTCCTATTGATGTCCTCAGGTTCCGTGGACCAGCCCAGACTGAGACGCACCGCTCCCTGGGCCACGGCGGGGTCAAATCCCATCGCCGAGAGCACGTGGGAGGGCTGGACCTTTCCGGAGGAACAGGCCGACCCGGACGACACCGCCACGCCTTCGAGGTCGAAGCCGATCACGGCGGTTTCGGCCTTCAGGCCGGGAGCCGTGAACAGGACGGTATTCGGCAACCGATCTGCGGTCTCGGAGAAAATCGTTGTGCCAGCGATCGCGCGAAGGCCTTTTTCCAAGTGATCTCTGAGGCTTGATATCCGTTTCGCATCCTCCGGCAGAGCCTGAAGGGCAGCTTTCACCGCCGCTCCGAAGGCTGCAATCCCGGCAACATTCTCGGTTCCGGCGCGCCGATTGAGCTCCTGCCCGCCGCCGCGCAGGATCGGCTCCAACCCGGCGAGCCCTTCGCTGACCACCAACGCGCCCACGCCCTTGGGGCCGCCGATCTTGTGCGCAGAGAAGCTCGCAAGGTCCGCGCCCACCTGGTTAATATTGAACGCAATTTTGCCGAGTGCCTGGATCGAATCGACGTGCAGGAGGCCTCCGGCCTCGTGGACAACCAGCGCAGCCTCCGCCACCGGCTGGAGCGCTCCGGTTTCGTTGTTGGCGGCCATGATCGAGACGAGTGCCGGAGAGCCGCCCCCGAGCAGTTCCCGCAGGTGATCCAGATCGACCACGCCGGCGCGTGTGACCCGGATCTGCTTAATGCTCTCTGCGGGAAACCGGCCGCCTGCCAGCACGGAGGCATGCTCGATTGCAGAAACCAGGAGCCGCTGCACCGGCTCGCCCGACCGGCCGCGCAGGACGGGCGACAGCGCCAGCGCATTGGCCTCGGTTCCGGAGGACGTGAAGACGACGTTCCGCGGCCGCGCGCCGACCGCCGCTGCCAGCGTAGCGCGGGCCTCCTCGACCCACCGCCGCGCCTCCCGTCCCTCGGCATGGACCGAGGACGGATTTCCGATCAGCTCGTAGGCGGCCAGCATCGCCGCGCGTGCTTCGGCGCGCAGCGGTGTGGTCGCATTCCAGTCGAGATAGACGCGGCTTGACATGGCGCCCTCTTAGCACCTTTTGCCCCCGCGCCAATCGCGCGCCGCTGCACGTCAGGCCGGCTGTTGCTGCGCAATCCCTGCCGGGGAACGCAACACCATCCGCAGCCCGAACAGCGGACGCAGCCAGCCGATCCGCCGCACGATCTCGTAAGTCGCCGCACAAGTCAGCGCGGTGCCTGAGATCACGATCGCGGCCTCGCTTGCGGCGGAGAGCCCGCTGCCCTGCAGAGCATGCGCGATCATGATGATCGCGGTCTGGTGCACGATGTAATAGGGAAAGATCGCATCGGTCAGATAGCGGCGCACGGGGCCATCATCGGCCGCCAGATGGCGCCGCGCAAAGCCGAGAACCGCGACCATGGCCAGCCATTGGTAAGAGCCATAGGCCGAGCCGGCGAACCATTTCGGCACCGACGACGGCGCGAGCAAGCCGGCATAGACGAGGACGAAGATGCCGAAACAAGCGGCCGCGATTGTCAGCGCCAGCCATCGCTGCCGCTCGACGTTGCGCCAAAAGCCCTCCTGGCGCGCGAGCAGGAAGCCGATCAGGAACGCGCTCGCATAGTCCGCGTGGTTGTACCAGTCGCCGAACAGCGCGTGTGTCGAGGGGAAGATCGGCGCAAGGAAGAGCCGCCAGGCCGCGAACAACAGGCATGGCAGCACCAGCAGCCACAGCCCGGTAAGGACGGCCGCCAACCGCTCACCGATCCAGTCGGCGGCCGCCGGCCACAGCAACAGCACGCCAGCCAGGGCCATCGTGTAGACCCAGAGATAGACCACGAACCAGAGATGGTTCCAGGTTGGCTGCACGATGCAGGGGTTCGGACAGAATTGCGCGCTGAACAGCAGATAATGGTGGAGGTAATAATCGGCGAAACCGGCGGGATAGCCGAGCGCCTCGACAATCTGGAGATAAGATTGCGGCGGCACGATCACGAGCATGCCAAAGATCAGGGGTATCAACAGGCGCACCGACCGCGCCCGCGCGAAGGCGCCGAGCCGGATCTTGCTCAGCATGAAGCGGCTCGCGACGCCGGAGACCAGGAACAGCAACGACAGCCGCCAGGGATTGAGCACCAGCATCACCGGCTCGAGCCAGGTCAGCCGGTGCGCGCTCTTGATGTGAAATCCCCAGGACACGTAGAGCATGCCGACGTGGTAGAAGATCAGCAGCCCAAAGGCTAAAATCCGCACCCAGTCCAGATCGATACGTCGTTCCTGGTTTGATGCTTGCTGTGGTGTTGACATGAGTTTCTGCTCCGTAACGGGACGACATCAGTGGTTTTCGGGCCATGGCTGACGGCCAAAATGCGCCGGAGACGGAGCGCGTCGAGACGGTTTGGGATCAGGATCGACCGCGAGGGGACGAAGCGTCGGCGGCAGGGACAAGCGGTTGGCGTGGTGGGATCAGCGGCGACCGGACGACATTGGCCATCATCGCGGCCGTCGCGCTCGGCATCGGCGTCGTCAACGCCCTCTCCGGCGCACAGGATGCCACCTGGCGTGGCGAGCATGCCGAGGTCGGCCTGCGGCTGTTCTGGGAGACGACAAGCATCATCGTCATCCTGCTGCTGGTGCCGCTGCTGATGCTCGCGGTCCGGCGCATGCGCCGGACGACTGGCCTCGTGGCACGGACCGGTATAGGCGCAGCCGCCCTCCTCGGTTTCTCGGCCCTCCACATCGCCGGAATGGTGGGGCTGCGGAAGTCGATGCTCTGGCTCGCAGGCGGCGCCTACGACTTCCATTTTTCCCTGACGACAATTCTCTACGAGTTCCGCAAAGACGTGGTGACGGCCTCGCTGATCGGCGCAACGCTCTGGCTGATCGAAAGCCGTCGCGAGCTGCGCAATGCGGCGCGCGCCGCCCAGTCCTTGCCGGCCGCCCCGCCGGAGCAATCGCCCGATCTGATCTGGCTCCGGGACGGCACCAGCCGCATCCGCGTCGCACCGCGTGATATCCTGTGGGTGGCCTCCGCCGGCAACTACATCGAATACAGCCTCGCCAACGGCACCCAGCACCTCATTCGGGGCACGCTGGCTGCGACCGAAAGCGAGCTCGCCCGTTTCGCCATCGTGCGCGTTCACCGCACCCGGCTTGCCAATCTCGACCGGGTGAGCGGCGTGGATTTCAAGCCGTCGGGGGATTTCGAGCTTACCTTCGACAACGGCAAGACGCTGGGAGGCAGCCGCCGCTACCGGCCCGCGGTCGCCTCCCTCGGAGGCAGCGCCGCGCCCGTGTGAATCGCTCTCCGGATGACCCGGCGGCGGATAAACGATCGTGATTCCAATCGCTTGCGGACCCGGCACCGCCCCCGGATCATCCCCGCCTTGATCCCACCCACGATCGGCCGGACGCCGGGATGGCCGGCTAAGCTCTTGAGCGCATTGATAGATGTCGAAGATGCTTGCTTTTTGCCCCGCCGCCTATGTTAGAACGCGCACCGTCAAGTCACCGCGCGCCATCAGCGCATCACCGCGAGGCGCACGCCTTCTCACCCTTCCATTCGCGCTTTCGTCGGCATCCGCCGGCGAGGCCACAATCGGTTGATTGCCCAGGACCAGCTCTCCAGCACATCAATCAAGAGATCATCGATGCCTGAAGTTATTTTCACCGGCCCCGCCGGCCGTCTCGAAGGCCGCTATCACCCGGCCAAGCAGAAGAACGCGCCGATCGCGATGATCCTGCATCCGCATCCGCAGTTTCACGGCACGATGAACCATCAGATCGTGTATCAGTGCTACTACGCCTTTGCGCATCGCGGCTTCTCGGTGCTGCGCTTCAATTTCCGCGGCGTCGGCCGCAGCCAGGGCTCGTTCGACCACGGCACCGGCGAATTGTCGGATGCGGCGGCCGCGCTCGACTGGGCACAGACCATCAATCCCGAAGCGCGCGCCTGCTGGGTCGCCGGCTTCTCCTTCGGTGCCTGGATCGGCATGCAGCTCTTGATGCGCCGCCCCGAAGTCGAGGGTTTCATCTCGATCGCGCCGCCGGCCAATCTCTACGACTTCTCGTTCCTGGCGCCCTGCCCCTCCTCGGGCCTGATCGTGCACGGCGAGAAAGACGCCGTGGTGCCGCCCAAGGACGTCAACACGCTGGTCGAGAAGCTGAAGACCCAGAAGGGTATCGTGATCGACCAGCAGATCATCCCCGGCGCCAACCATTTCTTCGACGCCAAGCTCGAGCCGCTGATGGAGACCATCACGGCGTATCTGGACATGCGTCTGGCCAACGTGCGGTAAGGATGACATGGCCGCGTTCGTAGCCTTGCTGCGAGCCGTCAATGTCGGAGGCACCGGCAAGCTGCCGATGACCGAGCTCAAGGCGATGTGCGAGGAGCTCGGCTTTGCCGCCGTGCGCACCTACATCGCCAGCGGCAATGTAGTCTTCACCAGCCGCAAATCAGAATCAGCAATCAGGGCGGCGCTGGAAAAGCGTTTGCACGCCTATGCCGGCGCGCCGGTCGGTGTCCTCGTGCGCAGCGCTGCCGAGATGGCGGAAGTTTTGGCTGACAATCCGTTCCCGAAGGCCGCGCCCAATCGTACCGTCGCGATTTTCCTCGACAAGCCGCCGCCGACCGACGCGCTCGCCGGCATCCGCGGCCAGAAGAACGAAGAAGTGCGCCTCGGGCGCCGCGAGATCTACGTGCATTATGGCGACGGCATGGGAACGTCAAAACTCGTGATCCCCGCCGCAAAGACCGGCACCGCGCGCAATATCAATACGATCGCGACGTTGGCGGAGATGGCCGCCGAGCTCTAGGCCAGTTTCAACGCGATAATTCCCATCAGCACGAGCGCGATGCCGGCAAGCTTCATCGCGCTCAAGGTCTCGCCGAACAGCACGACGCCCATGACGAAGGTGCCGGCGGCACCGATGCCGGTCCAGACCGAATAGGCAACGCCGACCTCCAGCACCTTCAATGCGCGGCCGAGCAGGAACACGAAGGCCGCGAGGAGCACGAGCGAGACGATGCTCCAGCCGACGCGCGTGTAGCCTTCGGCGTATTTCATCGAGATCGCCCAGCCGACATCGAGTGCGCCGGCGATCATCAGCATCAGCCAGGCCAAGGGTTGCGACATCAGAGTCAGACCGCGAGCTTGAGCAGATGCGCGTCGTGGCGCATGAGGAAGGCATGCAGCAATTGCGGATAGTCGGCGCCGACGGCGGTGCGCACGCTCGGACGCTTCGCAAGCTCCGCGCGCCAGGCGCGGACCTTCGGCACGTCGCGGAAGATGCCGTGATCGGTCAGATCGTCGAACAGGTCGAAATAGCGGAAGACCGGCGCAAATACGGAATCGACGAGGCTGAACGCGTTGCCTGCGAAGAACGGGCCGGTACGGAGGGCCGCCTCCAGGCGCGTGAACTTCGCGGTGAGCGCCTGACGCTTGCTTTCGAATATCGCCGCGTCGGTCGTGGTCTCCAAGCCCCAGAGATCGCCGAGGATCGCCGAGCCGAACTCCATCCAGGCGCGATGTTCGGCACGCTTCAGCGGATCGCTCGGATGCAGCTTCGTCCCGCTTTGGGTCTCCTCGATGTACTCGCAGATCACGTTGCTCTCGAACAGCGCGACCTCGCCCTTGTCGGTCGTCACCACCAGCACCGGCACCTTGCCGAGCGGCGACAGTTTGAGAAACCAGTCCGGCTTGTTGGCGAGATCGATATCGATACGCTCGAACGGCACGCCCTTTTCCTTCAGCGCGATCACGGCCCGCTGCACGTAGGGACAAAGCTTGTGGCTGATCAGTTTGAGTGAGGCGGGCGTTTCAAGCGAAGACGTCATGGCGCGATCCGGCTGTTTGATGCAACTGCATCCAAGATAGATGCATTTTGCATGCATCAGTCAAGTCGATGCGTCCGCATTGACCGAGCGGGACATTCAGGGTCGCGCGATCACGCCCCCGGTCATCGGCATCGGCACGCCCGTGGTGGTCGGATAGGACAGCGGCAAGCCCTTCAGGCCCCGCGCGGCGAGGAAGCCGAAGGCCTGGGCCTCGATGGCGTCGGACGCCCAGCCGAGCGTCTCGGCGGCTTCGACGGTGGCCGATCCCACCCGCTCGCGCAGCATCCGCAGCATGGTGAGGTTGCGGGCGCCGCCGCCACAGACGATCCAGCTGCGCGGCCGCCGCGGCAGCAGCGGAATGACGCGAGCGATCGCGCTTGCGGTGAAGGCCGTGAGTGTGGCCGCGCCGTCGGCCGGTGCGACGTCGCCAAGCTTCAAGGCCGCAAAGTCGTTGCGGTCGAGCGATTTCGGCGGCGGGGCTGCAAAGAACGGCAATTCCAGCGCCCGCGCGATCCAGGCCTCGTCGGCCTTGCCGAGGGCTGCGAACTTGCCCTCCGCATCGAATGCCTGGTTCATGGTGCGGTACATGAAATCGTCGAGCAGCGCGTTGCCGGGGCCGGTGTCGCAGGCGATCAGCGTGTCGTTGCCGTCGATATAGGTGATGTTGGAGACGCCGCCGATATTGACCACGACGATCGGCCCCTCGCGCGCGAGCGAATTGGCGAGCGCCCGGTGGTAGACCGGCACGAAGGGCGCCCCCTGCCCGCCGGCCTCGACGTCGGCGGCGCGGAAGTCGTGCATGACGGGGATATGGATCGCCCTGGCCAGGGCCGGCGCATCGCCGATCTGGACCGTCAGCCGCCGCTCGGGCCGGTGCAGCACGGTCTGGCCGTGGAAGCCGACGATGTCGATCTCCTCCGGCTTCATCCGGTTCTGGGCGACGAAGGCGGCCACCGCCTCGGCATGCGCCTGCGTCACCGCGCGCTCGGCCTCGGCCAGGATCCCCGGCCGGGCGTCGCGTTGCGACAGGTTCACGGCCTCCGACAACGCCTGGCGCAACAGGCTACGCTCGGCCGGGCTGTAGGGCCGGTAGCCGGAGGGCCCGAACGCCTTCACCTGCTTGCCGTCGGTTTCGATCAGCGCGACGTCCACCCCGTCCAGCGAGGTGCCGCTCATCAACCCGAGTGCCGTCAACATCATGGGATCAGCATCCTCAAAGACCCGCTCCGGCATGCCGATCTTGTGCCAGAGGGACACATCTTATAATGCCACAGCGCCAAGTGGCGGGCAGCAATCGGGTTCCCACCCAAGACTCTTAAATTGCTCCCGAAACAGTAAACCAAGAATTGTCAGGCACGCCGACAGATGACTGCATTTAAATCGGATTTCCTCAACACCCTGCAGGAACGTGGATTCATCCACCAATGCTCCGATTTCGAGGGGCTGGACGCGCTCGCCGCCAAGGGCGAGGCAACCGCCTATGTCGGCTACGACTGTACCGCTCCCTCGCTCCACATCGGCAACTATTTGACCATGATGATGCTGCACTGGCTGCAGCAGTCCGGCAACAAGCCGATCACGCTGATGGGTGGCGGCACTACCATGGTCGGCGATCCCTCCGGCAAGGACGAGACGCGCGCGATCCGCACCGTCGCCGAGATCGAGGCCAACAAGGCTTCGATCCGCGGCGTGTTCGCGAAGGTGCTGCGCTATGGCGAAGGCAAGAGCGACGCCATCATGCTCGATAACGCAGAATGGCTGACCAGGCTGAATTGGATCGAGATGCTGCGCGATGTCGGCAAGCATTTCTCGGTCAACCGCATGCTGACGATGGACTCCGTGCGCCTGCGCCTCGAGCGCGAGCAGGAGATGAGCTTCATCGAGTTCAACTACATGATTTGCCAGGCCTACGACTTCGTCGAACTGGCCAAGCGCACCGGATGCAAATTGCAGATGGGCGGCTCGGACCAGTGGGGCAACATCATCATGGGGGTCGATCTCGGCCGCCGCATGGGCACGCATCAGCTGTTCGCGCTGACGACGCCGCTGCTGACGACCGCATCGGGCGCCAAGATGGGCAAGACCGCACAAGGCGCAGTGTGGCTCAACGCCGACCAGTTCAGCCCTTACGACTTCTGGCAGTACTGGCGCAACACCGAGGACGCCGATGTCGGCAAGTTCCTGAAACTGTTCACGACGCTGCCGATGGCCGAGATCAAGAAGCTCGAGGCGCTCGGTGGCTCGGAGATCAACGAAGCCAAGAAGGTGCTGGCAACAGCAGCGACCGCGCTCCTGCACGGCCGCGAGGCTGCGAACGAAGCCGCCGAGACTGCACGCCGCACCTTTGAGGAAGGCGCACTCGCCGAGAGCCTGCCGACCGTGGAAATTCCGCGCGGCGAACTGGAGACCGGCCTCGGCGTGCTCAACGCCTTCGTCAAGGCCGGTCTCGTCGCCTCCAACGGCGAGGCGCGGCGCCAGATCAAGGGCGGCGGGCTGCGCGTCAACGACGAGCCAGTGACTGACGAAAAGATGGCGCTCACGCCGGCCAATCTGACGCCCGAGGGCGTGATCAAGTTGTCCTTCGGCAAGAAGAAGCACGTCCTCATCCGGCCTGCATAGGCGTATGACCTTTTTATGCTTGTCAGGTCGCATCGAAGCGCGCTCCCTGATGAGCAATGGATCAGAAGACGGCCAGGGAACGTGACGGCACACAGCAAGGCGCGGTGCGCACCGCGCTTGTCGTGCTCGCGCTGTGCTTCACGCTGGCCGTCCTCGGCCGGGGCTTAAGTGAAAGCTTCACCGTCTTTCTCAAGCCGATCTCCGAAACTTTTCACTGGGACCGCGCGCAAGTCGTCTCGATCTATTCGCTGACCTGGCTCATCAGCGGACTGACGGCGCCGCTGGTCGGCCGGCTGTTCGATCATTCCGGACCACGCATCGTCTATGCGCTCGGCCTGTTGCTGCTGGGCTCGGCGTTCCTGATCGCAGGCCACGCGCAGGCGCTCTGGCAATTCCAGCTCTCGATCGGACTCTGCGTCGGCATCGGCGTCGCCTTCATCGGCAACGTGCCGAACTCGATCCTGCTCGGCCGCTGGTTCGGTCCAAAGCTGCCGACCGCGATGGCGGTGGTCTATTCCGCCATGGGGGGCGGCGTGCTGGCGCTGCTGCCGGCTTCGCAGCTCCTGATCGATCATCTCGGCTGGCGCGCGACCTATCAGGTCTACGGCTTCGCCGCATTGGGCCTGCTGGTGCCGCTGATGCTGCTGCCATGGCGCCTGTTCGCGGCGGGCTCGCCGCACGTGGTGAAGAAGACCGATCCTGATTTCATCGACGACGGGTGGACGCTTCTCAGCGCGATGCGCCATCACGCCTTCTGGGCGCTGTTCTCCACGTTCTTCTTCACCGCGGTCGGCATGTATGCGATCGCAGCCCAGATCGTCGCTTACCTGATCGATGCGGGCTTCCCGCCGCTCCAGGCCGCGACCGCCTGGGGCTTTTCCGGCGTGGTACTGGTGTTCGGGATGCTGGGCGTCTCCGCTCTCGACGGGCTGATCGGACGACGGCCATCGGTGCTGCTGAGCTACGCGATCTCGATCCTCGGCATCGCCCTGCTCTGGCTATTGCAGTACTCCCCCAACCTCATCCTGCTCACCGGCTTCGTCGTTTGCTTCGGCAGCATGATGGGGTCGCGAGGACCGCTGATCACGGCGACTGCGATGAAGATCTTCCGGGGCAAGCGGGTCGGAACCATCTACGGCACCATCTCGATCGGCAGCGGCCTGGGTTCGGCGTTCGGCTCCTGGAGCGGTGGCCTGATCCACGACGCGACTCACGGCTATAATGCGCTGCTCGTGTTCGCACTTGCGAGCGTGGTGCTTGGAATGATCCCGTTCCTGATCGTGCCCGCCTTGCGACGATAGGTTTCATAGAGGTAACCTGAATTCATTCGCATCACCGGGGAACTACGGTCGGATACGGCGCGTAAACGCTCAAAAAATTACCGGAGACACCTGGCTGAAATGACAGCCTGCGGTGTTTTGTCGGACATGACAAAAATGTCAGCGTGAATTGACCTGGCGCAGCTTGCGAGACGGAACCGAATGCGGTCCTAGTCGCAGCATTGGATGGAGGGCACAAACCAATGAACTTTCCTTATCTCTCTCGTTATCAACCGGTTCTCTTGAGCCTGTTTCGCTTCATCACCGGGCTGCTGCTGTTCCAGTACGGCATGACCAAGCTCTTCCACATTCCGCAGGTGGCCATGTTCGCCAATCCCCCGCCGCTGATCTGGACGGCCGGCCTGATCGAGCTCGTGCTTGGCGCGACACTCATGCTCGGATTGTTCACCCGCCTCTCGGCCTTCGTCCTCTCCGGCGAAATGGCCTTCGCCTACTTCCTTGGCCACGTCTTCCACATTTCCAAGGAAGGCCCGCCGGTGTTCCTGCCGCTGCTCAATGGCGGCACCGCCGCCATCCTGTTCTGCTTCGCCTGCCTCTATCTCGCGGCAGCGGGCGGCGGCGCGGTCAGCGTCGATGCGCTGATGGGCAAGGAGAGCGAGGCGACGGGCGGTGCTTTCGCGCGGCGCTGACGCACACGCAATCGACATTGAGTCACGGGACGGCGTCGGCAATTTGCCGGCGCCGCCTCAGCGAGAGCCCAGCACGTTCCAGATCAGGACGAGGGCCGCTGCAAGCAGCACGGACATGATGAGGCGGTGAACGAATCGGTTCATTGCAGGTCCGGCCAGGCGCGATAGCCGCCAAATTTCAATTTCCACCTCCCGGCACAAGAGTACCGGCCCGCGTCTGCACATCGTCGCTTGCCTGCTCTTGTGCGCATGGAGCTGCGAAACTGCCCGCGCACGGCAGGTGCCCGCACGGCTATCTTCATGATTGGTAAGAACTTCATGCTAGCGATGGGAGCAATAACAAACATGTCGTAGGGGCTGTGATGAAGCTGCTGAGCCATCTGAAGATCCGCACCAAGCTCACAAGCATGGTCTGCCTTGCGGCCCTCACAGTCACTGCCATCATCGCGGTATCGGCGGTGCTCAGCAAGAGCCGCATGATGAACGACCGGGTCCAGCAGATGAAGGCCGCGGTCGATCTGCTCCACAGCCTCGCACAGACTTTCCAGGATGACGTCGCTGCCGGCAAGATGAGCCTGGATGACGCCAAGCTCCAGTTTCGCCAGCGTGCCCGCACCATGAAGTTCGGCGGCGGCCAAGGCTATCCCGTCGTCTACAACCCCGATACCTCCATCCTGGTCAATGGCGCCAATCCGCAGCTCGAAGGCAAGATCACAGGCGCCACGGATTCGAATGGCGTCTTGATCGCCGATGCACAGCTGAGCGCCGCCCGGCAGGCCCCCCAAGGCGGCGTCACATCCTATCTCTACCCGCGCCCCGGCCAGACCGAGCCGGTCCGCAAGACCGTGTTCGTCCGCCAGTTCACGCCCTGGAACGCCACGATCAGCTACGGCCTCTATGTCGACGACATCGACGCGGACGTTCGTGCACTCACGCTCGAGCTCGCCGCGATCGGCGCCGGCCTGATGCTGCTGATGGCGACGCTGTCCTGGCTGATCGCCCGCGACGTGCTCGGCGCACTCGACCGGCAGAAGACCCGCATGCAGGACATCGCCGACGGGGCCATCGACATCAAGGTCGAGGAGACCGATCGCGGTGACGAGATCGGCCGCATGGCCGAGACACTCGAAGTGCTCAGGCAAACCGCCCTGACGGCCCGTAGCCTGGAGGCAGAGCAAGTCGCAGCCAAGGCGCGCAGCGAGCAGGAGAAGCGCGACGCCCTGATCTCGCTCGCCGATCGCTTCGATGCGTCGGTCGGTCAGCTCGTGGGCATGATGGCTTCGGGCTCCGGCGAGCTGGAAGCCACGGCCAAGTCGATGTCGTCGACCGCGACGGGCACAAACCAGCGAGCCACCGTGGTCGGCTCCGCCGCAATCGAAGCCAGTCAGCGCGTCCAGACGGTGGCGGCAGCCGCGGAGGAGCTCTCTTCCTCCATCACCGAGATCAGCCGCCAGGTCGCGCAATCGGCCGAAGTGACGGGGCGCGCCGTGGAGAGCGCTCGCCGCACCGACACCATCGTGCGCGCACTCTCGGACGGGGCCCAGCAGATTGAGCATGTCGCGGAGCTGATCTCCAGTATCGCGGCGCAGACCAACCTGCTCGCGCTCAACGCCACCATCGAGGCTGCCCGCGCCGGTGAAGCCGGCCGCGGCTTTGCCGTCGTCGCCTCCGAGGTGAAGTCGCTGGCGAGCCAGACCGCGGAGGCGACGCGCGAGATCGGCGACAAGATCGCCCAGATCCAGGGCGCAACCAAGGAAGCCGTCGACGCCATCGGCGGCATCACCGCCACGATCGAGGAAGTCAGCCGGATCGCCACCTCGATCGGCGCCGCAATCGAGGAGCAAGGCGCCGCTACCGCCGAGATCGCCCGCAGCGTCTCGCAGACCGCCGAGGCCACCAAGGAGGTCACCACCAATATCGGCGGCGTCAGCGCCGCCGCCAACGAGACCGGCAACGCCGCCGGCATGGTGCTCGCGGCCGCCTCGAACCTCTCCAAGCAGGCCGAACAGCTCTCGGGCGAAGTCGGCACATTCCTGGCAGGCGTGCGCGCGGCTTAAGCGGTACGGGAGTCTCAGCGGGAAAGGCTCATGCCGGGTACATCCGGGCAAGGACGCCGCGGCTAACGCCGCGGAAGGCTGCAACCATTCGACAATTGTCTCGCCGTACCCGTGGGGCTGTCACCGGACTGCGACGACGGCAGCTCGTCGATCGGCGTGTTCTGCTTGCCGGTGTTGAACTCCATGATCTTCCGGGTCACGCCGGGAAAGATCGCCGAGATCGGATTGACGCGCATCACGGGGGCGGCCGGTGTGCCGACCACCTCGTAGGTCACGCCGATCAGTCCCTCCTTGTCGCCGGCCCCCAGGAACAACCCCAGCACCGGAATCTGTCCGAACATGTTGTTCAACCCGTACATCGGCACGAACGTGCCGCTCATGCACACCTGGTTGCCGGGATAATCGATCGAGCCCTCGATGGTGGCGCCGATCATGGGGCCCTTGACCACGCCGTCACGGACCGTCAGCGCGCCGTTCTGACGGATGAACTCGGCGCGGAGTGCGCTGAAGGAGACGCCATTGCCGGTGCCATTCGGAGCGCCGGCTGCAACGCGCTCAAGCTGGGCCTCGCCCTTCACCGTGAAGTCGCGCACGTTGATGAGGCCCTCGCGAGCCGTATTCGGCTCTGAGGTCGGCGGCTCCATGGCAACCACCATCTGGCCGCCGACCGCCTTGGTGTAGGTGTCGGTGAAACGCAGCAGCGCGCCGGCATCGTTGGTCTGGAGATAGATCACCTCTCGGCTGCCCTGCGCACGCCCGCCGCGCAAGTCCGCCGCAACAGGCGTATTCTGACCGATCCTTCCGCTCAGCGAGAACGCCTTGATCGCCCCGCTTCGCTTCGACATCTTGGCATCGACGCTGCGCATCGCCTCGCCGTTGAAGCCCATGACGGCGCCGAGCTTCACATCGATGTCGAAATCGACGTTCTTAAGCTTGCTCTTGCTGTCGTCCTTGGAATTGCCCGAGATGGCCGACTTCAGGAAGCCGCGGCCGTCGAACACGTCACCGCGCATCGTGCCTCGGACCACCCCGTCCTGACCGCGCTCGACCTTCAACGACGTCTTGTCACCGTCGGACGGCGCATAGGTCGGGAAGTTCGCGTTCATGAGGTCGCCGTTCGGATCGACTTCGAGCGAGCCCTTGATCGAAGCGCCGCCGCCTTCGATGACGATGTCCTCGAGCCGCGTCGATTGTGCCGTGGGCACCACCTTGAACGTCGCCTTGCTCGACTTGCCCGGCAGCTTGACCCAGCCGGGAAGGATGTTGTCGAGTTTGACCGAGGTCAGGTCTGCCTCGATGCCAAGCTTCGTCGTCGCGTCAGGACCGCCGGCAATCTTGCCCGAGACCTTGACCGGGACTGAACCGCTGACGGCCGGACTGAGATCGAAGCCGAGGCGCGCACGGCTGGCATCGTCCAGCGTCGTCTGCAATTTGACGTCGGCATCGCCATCGGTGGCCTTACGGTAGTCAAGCGAGGCCGCCTGCCCGTTGATCTTGACGTCGCCCTTGACCTGGTAACCCCCGTTGTTGGCGACGATCTTGAGGTTGTTGGCCTCGAGCTTCTGGTTCATCACCAGCTTGTCGGCGGCAAAGCCGTTGAGATCGGCGGTGACGGCGTACGTCGTGTCCGCCTTGGTCAGTTCGCCCTTGACCGGCATGCCGAGCTGGATGCTGGCCGTGAACGTTCCCTTGCTGGTGTTGGGATCGACGACGGTGGACGACAGATCGCTCAACCGATCGTTGGAGAGCATTTCGGCCGCCGCGGGCACCGGACCGTCGACACGGAATCGGGTTCGCGACGGCGACGGCTTGGGCGCCATGTCAGGCACCTCGAAGGTAAAGTCCGAGATGGTGATCTTGCGGCCCGCGGGCGTGTCGGCAATGCCCTGGCCGATATTCACGGTGGCGGTGCGGCCGGTCACGTGCGCCTTGAGGTCGGCATCGTGCACGACCGGCATGCCGTCCACGGGCCGGACCGCGACGCCGCTCGCCACGATGTTGACCGACAGGCCGTCATCGGGAATCGGCGGCCCCTTGCGCGGCAGGTTACGGGTCGGCGAATTGATGCCGACCTCGATGCGCTGGAGCGTGCCGCGCTCGATCCGCTCGATGACCCATTGGCGCAGTTCCGGCACGACCAGCGTCGGCCACATCCGCTTCAAGGCGGAGGCCGACATCGGCGTCCCCGCAAAGCCGAGCGTCAGGCGCGGCTCGCCCGAATAGTCGATCGCGCCCGTCCCGGCGACGCCGATCTCGCCATTGCTGATATCCGCCTGCGTCAGCAGCAGGCGCTTGTGGTCGGTGTCGAAGCGGAAGCCGATCGCGATGCGGTTGAAGACCAGCGGCGGCTCGTTGTCGATGCCGCCGAGCAGGATCGAACCGCCGCTGAAGCCGAGCTGCCAGTCGTTGATGGTGCCGTTTGGCGGCTCGAGATGGGCCAGCAGCGTCATGCGATTGGCGCCCGAGAGAATCTTGAACGGCGCCACCAGCACCCGGCGTCCCGCATCCCACTCGACATTGATCTCGGCCGAGTCGATCGCCATCGGATAATCGGGCGTATCGGTGTCGATGATGTTGCCCGCGCCGACCGCGATCTTGCCGCGGAAGAACGTCGGCACGCCGTCGCGGCCGAGCTCGCCCTTCAGCTCGCCGGTCAGAGGCAGGTCAGCCGTATAGGTCAGATCCTTGACGCGCAGCGCCAGCAGGATGTTGGAGGTCGAAACCTTGTCCGCGCGGATATCGACCGACCGCACGCCATTCTCGGCAGGTCCGATCGTGGCGCGCAGCGACCACGGATGGGCGCCCTCCTCGCCGAGGCTGAGCGTCACGCCACCATGGCTCGGCCGACGCAGACCGAGCGTGATGTTCTCAAACGTCCATTTGCTGCCGCGCTGCTGGTCGTCGACGATCAGATTGCCGTTCTTCAGACCGATCTCGTTGAGGTTCTGGCCATCGAGGCCGGTCATGCTCAGGCTGTCGAGCCAGTCGAGCCCCTGAAGGATTCCGCTCTGCGCGACGAGCTGAGGTGCGGCCTGAGGTGCATCGGGGGTCGCGGGGGCCATCCCGAACGGCGGCGGCGGCACGCCGTTACGCGGGAACGTCGGTGGCAGGCCCGCTTCCTTCTTGGATGCGACGCCGGTTGCGAGCGGCTTCGCCGTGTCACCGGCGGACACCGTGACGGTCCCGTCAGGTGCGATCCGGATCGCGAGTTCGGCATCGACGAGGTTGAGGCTTTCGGCGCGCAGATGCCCGGTGAGGAGCGCGACCCCGGACAGCCTCACTTCGGCCTTCGGTGCACTGGCGACGATGGCGTGCTCATGATCGCGAACGATGATGTCGCGGATGCGCACGGCAATTCCGATCCGGCCGGCGCGCTCGATCTGGGTGCCACCGACCTCCACGGTGTTGCCGTGGCCGATATTGTCCTCGATCGCGGCCGCGAGCCAGGGCGTTGCCATATCGAGATTGATGGGACCGGCACCGAGTCGCCACCACAGCGCTCCAAAGCAGCCGACGAAGATGACGATCAAGGCGCCGAGGACGATGGACATCCGGCGAACCCAGCGTCCGCTCGGCAGCGCCCGCCGAAGCGCCGAGAAGCCGCCGCCGAGCCGGAAGCGCGAACCGGAGCGCGACAACAGGCGGCGTGCGCGATGGCCCGCCTCCTCCTCCTGATCTTGATCCCAGTCGGCCTCGTCCCATTCCGGCTGCTCGTGGTGGCCGCCGTGCCGATCGAAATCCTTGATGTGGTCCTGGGGCGACGTATTCCTTGCCATTGCCTCTCGATACAGGCGCCCGTCGTACGACTGAGCGCCACCGGGACCGCAGCCATCGACAGGGATCGACGCACCCCGCCCCGGCATTGCCGCCATACCTCTGATGTTCCTGCTGTTCGTCATTTCGCCCCGGGAGCGCGTTCAACGAGCAGTGGGGTGGTGCGTGGAATTCCTTGTAACCATACCCGGTCGCCGCCAAACTTGCCCAGCCGAGGGCGCGAATCCGGCACACCGGACGAGAGCTGCAATACCGCTTTGGTTGACCCGCCGAAAGCGACGAAAGGAAGGCGTATGTCCAAGAAATCCCGAAAGAAATCGTCCAAAACGCCCTCCGGCAGTCCGATCGCTAAAAAGAAGACCCTGAAACCACGAGCATCGACTCAAACACGCAGCGCGAAAACACAGCCGGCGTCGGCTGCCAAATCAGGCCAGCCGGGGGCGCAGACAGCATCGCATAAGGCCGCATCGAAACGGTTAAAATCTTCTGAAAAGACCACCAAGCCCGCCCCCTCGCCGTCCGGCGCCAAATCCGCCCTGGGCGAGGGGCAGAAGGCCCCGGCGTTCCGCCTGCCCCGCGATGGCGGCAAGGTGGTCACCCTGTCGGATTATACCGGCCAGAAGCTGGTCCTGTTCTTCTATCCGCGTGCCGATACGCCGGGCTGCACGCGCGAGGCGATCGACTTCACCCGGCTCAAGGACGCCTTTGCCGCTGCGGGCACCGCGGTGCTCGGCATTTCGGCCGACCCGTTAAAGGCCCAGGAGAAGTTCCGCGACAAGCACAGCCTCGGTATTCCGCTGATCTCGGATGAAGCCCATGAGATGCTGGAGGCGTATGGCGCCTGGGGCGAAAAATCCATGTATGGCAGAAGCTTCCTTGGAATTCTTCGCACGACGGTGCTGATCGGGAGCGACGGCAAGGTGGCCAAGATCTGGCGCAATGTCCGGGTGGATGGTCATGCCGACGAGGTGCTGGAAGCTGCAAGAAGTCTTTAACCAGCCCGTCAAAATCGAGCGTTCCCGTTTCCTGAAAATTAACCATGACCGGCCCAGATTGCCGCGGCAATTAGGCCGCAAGGAACCGTTCCGACCGGCGCGGGAGTGCCGATGTCGAAAAGTTCTGCCCAATATTCGCAGTACCCCCAGCATCACCCCCACGACCGCGGACGTGCCTTCCATCGTCGTCCCACTGCAGCAGCGGCGGCGATCCCGCTCCCCGATAGCGACCACGCCTACACCATCCAGCATCACGGCAAGCAGGTCCGCCTGGGGCCGGTGGTGTTCTGGATCGTGGTTGGCACCGTCGTTCTGCTCGGCCTATGGTCGGCGGCGACGGCCACCTATTTCGCATTCCGCGACGACGTCCTGACCCGGTTGATCGCGCGCCAGGCCGAGATGCAATACGCCTACGAGGACCGCATCGCCGAGCTGCGCGCCAAGGTCGACCGCGCGACGAGCCGGCAGCTGCTCGACCAGGAGCAGTTCGACCAGAAGCTCGACCAGATCATGAAGCGCCAGACGGCGCTGGAGTCCCGGGCGACGGCGCTCGGCGCCATGCCCGACATTACGGGATCGATTCCCCGCGCAGCGCCGCAACGTGGCGAGGCGCCACAGACGACAACGCAAGGCACGCCCAAGCCGTCGCCGATCAGCGACACCGTCATCTTCGTGGCGCCGCCCGATCGCGAAGCGCGGCTCGAATCGCGCGCGCCGGCCGTGATGGCGCCGCCGGCCAATCAATTCGCCAAGAACCAGGGTTTCGACAATGTTCTGGTCCGGCTGACAAATTCACTCGACCAGGTTGAGCGCCGCCAGGTTGCGGCGCTCAATGCCGTCGAGGAAGGCATGGATTCGCGGATGCGGCGGATGCGCGGGGTGGTCAGCGACCTCGGCCTGAACCTCGCCAGCCTCGAGGCCGCCGTGCCCCGCGCCGCGATGGGCGGTCCGTTCGTGCCGGTCAAGCTCACCGCGAATGCGGGGCCGTTCGAGAAGCAGCTCTATCGCATCAATGTCACGCGCGCCGAGATGGACCGGCTCAACCGCACGCTGGCGCAGGTCCCCTATCGCAAGCCCGTCGTCGGCGAGGTCGAGTTCACTTCGGGCTTCGGCGTGCGCAGCGACCCGTTCCTCGGCCGGCCGGCGATGCACACCGGTCTCGACTTCCGCGCCGCGACCGGCGATCCCGCGCGCGTCACTGCCAACGGCAAGGTGGTTTCGGCAGGCTGGTCCGGCGGTTACGGCCGCATGGTCGAGGTCGATCACGGCAATGGCCTGTCGACCCGCTACGGCCATCTCTCGGAGATCAACGTGAAGGTCGGCGAGATCGTGAGGATCGGCCAGGTCATCGGCCTTGTCGGCTCGACCGGCCGTTCGACCGGCCCTCATCTGCATTACGAAACCCGGATCGATGGCGAGGCCGTCGACCCGCAGAAATTCTTGCGCGCGGGCGTGCGCCTCAGCGCAGGCTGAGCCGTCAGCGCCGGCCACCGCCCATTCTGCCTCCGGGACCTCCAAAGCCGCCGCCCATTCCGCCGCCGGGACCCATCGGACCTCCGCCCGGCGCGCCGCCTGGTTCAGGCGGCGGGAAACCGGAATGACCACCGGGGTCAGGTCCAAGCGCACCCGGCCTACCGGGCTGATTGTTGCTCGGGCTCGGTGTGGGGCGATCGGGATGCATGATCGAACCGCCGGGTGATTTGCCGGGACCACCCCCGCCGGATGGAGGCGCACCCGGTCCTGGACCGATCGCCCGGGTCGACTCCACCTGGAGCCCGTGCGAGCCATCGAACACCCCGTTGACGACCATGCGCGCTTCGCCCGCCGCGGGCCCGAAGCGCGAGCCATCGTGGGCGACGAGCCCCGAGCCGAGCTGGAGGCTAGAGCCCGCGCGCCGCACGTAGGCCTCGATCGACAGGCGGCTCGCGCCGACGAGATCCGAGAAATCCTCGATGCGCGTGCGCGTGGCCTGCATCGCGCCCTGGCTCGCGCGGCCCTCGATCTGGACGCGCTGGCCGACCAGCAAGGGATCGACGCCGTTCAGCTTCAAAGCCCCGATATGAAGACCGTCGGAGCTGCGCTCGACCAGACCCGTGACACGTTCAGTTGCCTCCTTGCGCGGTTCGACCAGGCTCGCGACGATCACGCCGTCGGTCCGGCGGAGGCCATAGACCGCCACCTGGGTGCCGGCGTGGAGCTTGCTGTCCTTGCCGCCCGTCACCACCTTCTGGCCGAGCACCGTCAACTCGTTGCCCTTCACCTGTTCGACCGGACCGGAGACCTCGCTCGCGATCGAAATGTAGGGGGTGACCAGCGTGCCGTCGGCATGCCGCGTTGCGACCACGCGTGCGAGCTGGCCGATGCGCAGATCTTTCGAGGTCGCCGCCCGACCGTCGATGTGCACCGGCACGTCGCTCGCATAGGTGATGCGCTCGCCATTGACGTAGATACTGCCAAATCGCTGGATCACACCGACGATGCCGGTGCCGCCGATGCCATGATCGTCACCCCGCGTGATGCCGGTGCCGCCGATGCCTTGATCCGTGCCGCGCTTGACCTGCGCGCGCGCGATCGCGGTGCCCGCGAGCCAGATTCCGGTCAATAGCAGGCGACGTGAGATTTGCGGCAGTCGGCTCATCAGGAACTGCCTTCCTTACCGTTTTCCTTGCTGTTTTCCTTGCCGACCTCCTTGGCCTCGCCCTCTTCATCGGCATCTTCGCTGTAGATGTAGATGCCGAAATTCCAGCGGGCGTCGCCGCCTTTGTCCTTGGCAAGCGCGCGGTTGGCCTCGCGGTTGGCGGTCTTCAGCGCATCCATCGCGAGCTCGCGCGAGCGCGCCTCGAGACGCCGCGCAAGCTTGGGGGAGATATTGTTGTAATGGACCGCTCGCTCGAGGAAGCGCGGTGCCGGTCCTGATACGTTTGCCGCGGCCGCGGCGATATGGTCGTGCAGATTGCGGCCGAGATAATGCCATTTGCTGTCGTCCGCGCCACTGGGAACGAACGCCGCCTCGACCAGCTCGATCTCATCGGCCGCGTTGATGGTGACGAGCTTGCGGTCGATCCATTCGTCGAGCACCGCACGCGGGCGCACGTCCTTGGTGACGGAGGCGACGAGTTGTTCGAATGACGGCGCATCGCTCTCGGCCGTGCGCCGCAAAGCCAGCGGCTCGCCTTTCGCATCGGTGAACTCGGGCGCGGCGAGCCAGCGCGCGATCACCGCGCTCGTCAGCGAGACCGCAGCCGGCGTCTCGTGCACCGGCGCGCCGGCACCGCGCAGCCGTGCCACCTCCTTGCGGTGGATGCCGGTGAGCAGGCTGACGCGGCTGTCGGTCTGCTCTTTGCCCTCAAGCGCGAAATCATGCTCGGCGACATTGACGAAGAGCTCGCGGAGCAATTGCGCCAGGGCCGGAAAAGTCATGCCGCTGCGAATGCAGAGCCGCACGAGCGGGCGCAGCAGCCGCGCCAGCGGCGCATGCAGCTTTGCTGCGGCATTCGGCTGCGGAGCCGCCGCTTTGGGCCCGGACTTGGCATTCATGTCTGAATTGTATGCGGGAAACATGTGGGACACAATCCCACAATTTCGCACCTCGCGATTGACGTGGTAAATTTTCCCACATATACGACGCGCTACTGAGGGCGCGACGTAAAGGGACTTGACCCATGGCTGACCGCTTGGTCCGCATTTCCACTTCACCGCGTGCGGTGGCGATTCCCCATCGGGAACACGGAGCGACGATGCCGATGCTGCCGGCCCTGCTGCGCGCCGTGATCTTCATGGCGGTGCTGTCCGCACCATTCGTGGCAGCACTGATCGCGGGCTGAAGCCATTATGCATCACACCAGCCACTCTCCGCGCCGCCCGTCGGTGCTGCACATCTTCAAGATCTACTACCCCGACCTGTTCGGCGGCACGCTCACCGTAATCCGGGATATCTGCGCCAGCCTGAAGGACGCCTTCGCCTCCGCCGTGCTGGTCTGCTCGCAATCGGCCGAGCAGCGGGAGATCGTCGTCGACGATGTGCCGGTCGAGCGGGTCCGCTCGTTCGGCGATGTGCTGTCGCTGCCCGCCGCCCCAACCTACCCCTGGCGGCTGTGGCAGAAGATCGCCGACCACGACCTCTTGGCGCTGCATGCGCCCTTCCCGCTCGCCGACCTCGTGTTCGCCTTTGGACTCGGCCGCAGGAGGCCGATGGTGGTCCACTGGCACGCCGACATCGTTACTCACGCGGGCCTGCGCTGGTTCATCGAGCCCTTGATGCGGCGGACGCTGCGCCAGGCCAAGGCGATCATCGTGTCCGATCGCGTGCTGGTCGATAAGACGCCGCTGCTGCGGGAATTCGAAGACAAATGTCACGTCGTGCCGTTCGGCATCGATACTGACGTCTATGACTGGCCGAAGATCGAGCCTCACCATGTCAACGATCGCGGGCGCCTCGTGCTCGCCTGCGGCCGGCTGGTGCCGTACAAGGGCTTCGACGTGCTGATCCGCGCCGCCGTCAACCGTGCGTTCGAGGTCTGGATCATCGGCGAAGGCGTCGAACGCACCCGGCTCGAGCAGTTGATCGGCGAGCTCGGCCTCGGCGAGCGCGTCCGCCTGCTCGGCTCCGTCAGTGATTGCGAGCGCATCAAGTTGATGTGCCTTGCCGACGTCTTCGTGATGCCGTCAGTCACCAATGCCGAGACCTTCGGCCTCGTCCAACTCGAGGCCATGGCAGCGGGCCGTCCCGTGGTAAATACCGCGCTCGACACCGCGGTGCCGCGCGTGGCGCGCCACGGCATGGAAGCACTCACCGTTCCGCCCGGCGACGCCGAGGCGCTCGGTGAGGCCATCGACGCCCTGATCAGCGATCCCGGGCGACGCCGCCGCATGGGACTGTCCGCGCGGACGCGAGCCGTGAGCCGCTATTCCACCGCGACTTTCAAGGACGGCATGGAATCGGTCTACCGCGCGGCCCTCGCCGCCTCCCGCGACCAGCCCGCGGACGATCATCAGAAGGAAACCGGCTGGTTCGACAGCATCGGGATCGCAGCCATACTCGCCTGGTCCGACATGCGCCACCGCTATGTGCGCTCGCTGCTCGGTCCATTCTGGATGTCGCTGCAGATGGCGATCGTGGTTGTGGTGCTCGGCTCGGTGATCGGGCAGATGTCGAATGGCGACATGCTGGCGCGCCTGCCCATGCTGGCTCTCTCGATGACGGCCTGGACCTTTCTCAACAGCGTCGTGCTCGATGCAACCACCGCGCTTCAGAACTCCGCAAGCCTGATCCGCGACCGTGCGCTGCCGCCGGTGATCTTCCTTCTGCAATGCACGTTCCGTCAGGGGCTGTTCGCGTTGCATAACGCCTGCGTGCCGCTCGCGCTCTGGTTATTGCTCACGCCGCACAATCTCTCTGGAGCACTCGCAACGTTACCCGGCCTGTCGCTGTTCGTGGTCTGCACTTTCGCCCTCAGCCTCGTCCTCGGCGCGCTGGCGACCCGGTATCGCGACCTCAAGCCGATCATCGAATCCACGCTGATGCTCGCCTTCCTCGCTTCGCCCGTGATCTGGTCCGCCGATATGGTCAATCATCGCTCGACCGTGATGCGGCTCAATCCGCTGACGCATCTGTTTGCAGTTTGGAGAGAGCCGCTGACTGGCGGCCATGTCGGGGCGACCAGCATCATCTATGTCCTGGTGACGCTGACGCTGCTGCTTGGTGCCAGCATGCTGACCCTGGGCCATTTGCGCAAAGCCGCCTTCTGGATCTGACCGATGGCCTGCATCTCCTTGCGTAATGTCTGTCTCGACTATCCCCTCTACGGCGCCTACGACTTCTCGCTGAAGCGGCGTCTGATTGGCCACCTCATCCGCGAGAAGGGCGAGAGGCGGGTCATCCGCGCCGTCGACGACATCACCATCATGGCCGAGGCCGGCGCGCGCATCGGGCTTGCCGGCCCCAACGGATCCGGCAAGTCGACGCTGCTGCGGCTGATCGCAGGAGTCTACCCGCCAAGCAGCGGCCAGCTCTCGATCCGTGGCAAAGTCGTCCCTCTGCTCGGCCTCAATGCCGGCGTGAACCTCGACTTCGTCGCCGAGGACAACATTGCGCTGCTGCTACGGATCAGCGGCCGCAAGCCGACCCGTGCCGTCATCGACGAGATCTGGGCCTTTACCGAGCTCGAAGCCCGCATGCAGCGGCTGCCGTTGCGGATGTTCTCCTCGGGCATGTTGATGCGCGTGCTGTTCGCGACCGCGACCGCCTTTCCGGCCGACATCCTCCTGCTCGACGAATGGCTGAGCGTGGTCGACGAACAGTTTGCAGAGAAGGCTGAGCGGAGGCTGCAAAATCTGGTCTCGCAAGCCGCGATCGTGATCATCGCCTCGCACGACCAGCCGCTCCTGCGTCGCACCTGCACCAGCATCATCCATCTGGATCACGGCCGCATCGCCTCGACCGTCACCGTCGAGCAACCTCCGGCTCTTCCCTTCGAGCTCCGCGAGATCAGCGCATGAAGCTGAACATCCTCGTCGTGTCCGAGTCGCTCGGACAACCCAACCACAAGCGGGGCATCTTCCACTTCACCCGGGAATTGACGCGTTCGCTCGCCTCGGAAGGCCACCAGCTCACGCTTCTCGTGGAGACCTCGAAACGCTATCGCAAACTGTGCCGGCGCGAGCAGCGCACAAAGTTGTTCCCGACGCAGTCACGCACCATCGGATTGCTCGCGCTTTATCGCTTTCTGGACGAAGTCAATGTCGGCGGGCCGGTGACGTTCAGCGGCACTCGCCAGAAGCTCGACTGGCTTCGCCGCAGGGGCAGCATGTTGCTGTCGCGCGATAACCTCCTCTGCCTCCTGCGTGCCATCGGCTTGCGCGGCCTTGGCGCCGAGCTAATCGAGAACCGGACCGCCGCACTCGAATACATTCCGCCGGATCTCCGCCATCTCGAACTGTTCCGCGACTTTCAGCTCGAGCCCGGCTTTTTCAATTATCAGGACTCCTCGGCCTTCTTTCTGCTGCCGCCGCCGCGGATCGACGCCCGCGATTACGACCTCATCGTCGTGGATACCCCGACGAGGGTGGCGGTCAGGCGCAGGCCGGGCGCCAAGGTGATCTGCGTGATCCACGATTTGTTGCCGCTTACCGATCTCAAGCTCAGCGACATCTCCACGCGGCAGTTCCTGGCGCGAATGCGCACCAGTCTGCGTCATGCCGACGAACTCGCCTTCGTTTCACACTATAGCATGATGCGGTTCAGGGAATTGCTGCCGCAATTTGCACACCTACCGGCGCGGGTCGTATATCCCCGCACCCGGTTCGACGCTCCGGATGTCCTGCACCTACCAGGCCCGTCAGGGCCTCCGGGGCGGCCGAACTTCGTCATCATCGTGTCGAACGAACCGCGCAAGAACGTCACTACCGTCCTTCGCGCTTTCCGCAACATCCCACAGGCCGATCTGGTGGTGATCGGCTATGCCGGACAGATCAGCCGGATGCGCGACATTCCCGGGAACGTCCGTTTCGCCGGCTATGTCGACGAGCAGGAGAAGGCCGCCCTGATCGCAGAGGCGCACGGCCTGATCATGCCGAGCCTGGCGGAGGGGTTCGGCATCCCGATCATCGAAGCGCTCGCCGCCAATACGCCCGTGCTGTGCTCGGACATCGCCGTGTTCCGCGAAGTCGCCGGCGAGCTCGCGGATTATTTCGACCCCTTCGCACCAGAGTCGATCGTCGCCTCCGTCACGCGCGTATTGGCGCGACAGGAGGAATGCCGCGGCAAAATCCGCGCCCGCCGCCGAGAGCTTTCGGAGCGCTTCGGCTATCAGACCCAGGCCCGCGATTTCCTCGGGCTGGCCGCACCACCGGAACGGCTGGTCGCGGCGCAATAGGCTGCGTGAGCATGAAAACCGAATCTCTCGCGTGCGCAGGTGCCCCCGCCGCTCCGGCGAGACAAGGCTCGGCCATCTTGATGCGGGCCGCCGATGTTCTCGCTGCACTGATCGCAGCATCACTGCCGTGGTCGACCACGGCGCCCTCGGTCTTCGTTGGGCTCTGGCTGCTCGCGGTGACGCCGACCATCGACTGGCGGGATTATGGGCGCCGCCTCACGCAGCCGGCTTATGCCCTGCCCTTCCTCATGCTGCTGCTAGCGGTTATGGGCATGCTCTGGTCGGACGGTGACTGGGCCGACCGGCTGCATGCGGTCAAGCCGGTCGCAAAGCTCGTGCTGATTCCGCCGCTCCTCTATCATTTCAGTCGATCGGAACGCGGCTATCAGGTTTGTCTCGCCTTTCTCGTGTCCTGCGCCCTGCTTGCGGTGTACTCCTGGATCGTGCTGTTCGATCCCACCCTCAAGCTGACCGCGACGGCATCGTCAGGCGTTCCCGTCAAGAACTACATTGACCAGAGCCAGGAGTTCACGCTGTGCGTCTTTGCGCTCGCATTGCCGGCGCTCAGCTTCTGGCGCGGCGGAAGCACCATCGCGACGATCGCTTGCCTCGCGCTGATCGGACTGTTCCTGACCAACATGGTCTTCGTCGCCTTCGCTCGGACGGCGCTGCTCTGCATCGCCGTCCTGCTGACGCTGTTCGCCTGGCGGCACCTGAGCCGGCGCGCAGCGCTGCTGTTGCTCGCAGGCGTTATCGCCGCAAGCGCACTGGCCTGGACGTCGTCGCCCTATCTGCGCCAGCGCATCACCGATATCGTCGTCGAATATCAGCACGGGCGCGAGGACATCAGTCGCGCCTCGACCGCACAGCGCCTGACGTATTGGCGCAAAGCGGCGACCGCCTTTGCCAAGGCGCCGCTGTTCGGCCACGGCACCGGGTCGATCAAGCGGCAGTTCGAGCGCGCCGCTTCCCAGGAGAGCAGTCTCGACGCCGAGATCGTTAGCAATCCGCATAACCAGACCCTGCACGTTGCGGTGCAATGGGGACTGTTGGGCGTCACCCTGCTCTACGCCCTGTGGATCGCCCACCTTCGCCTGTTCATGGACGATGGTCTTGCCGCCTGGATCGGCCTCGTGGTCGTCCTGCAGAACATCGCGAGTTCACTCCTGAACTCGCATCTCACCGATTTCCACGAGGGCTGGATCTATGTGCTCGGCGTCGGCCTCGCCGGCGGCATGGCTGTGAAAACCAAGGCCAGCGCCGACTACTGACTGTGCTCGTGGCCGACCTCGCCGGTTATGACGTCGCCGAACAGCTCCCAGGCCTGTCCATTGAAGCGCATCAGCTGCATCTGCTCGATCGGAAAGTAATCGTCCGGCGAGGTGTTGACCATGATGCCGGGCAGCATCAGGTCCGTGTGGAAGTTCTTCAGGTTAGCGGCCTGTTTCATGACGTTGTCGCGCGTAAGATTGTCGCCGCACTGCTTCAAGACCTGCGCCATCGCTTCGGCCTGCACATAGCCATAGAGATTGTTGGCATTGGCCTTGTCACCCTCTGGGTAATATTTGTCCATGAAAGCGCGCCACGCGATCACCGCCGGATCCTTGTCCCAGGTCGGATCGGTCGGATCCTTCAGATACGCGGTCGAGATGATATCCTTGGAGTAGTCGAGACCAGCCGGCTTGAGCACCGAGGCGATGGAGGTCGCAGTGTTGGCCAGGAAGAATTTCGGCTTCCAGCCGAGCTCGCCCACTTTGCGGATCGCCTGCGCCGAGCCTTTCGGCGCGGCCCATGAGAAGAAGATGTCGGCGCCGGAATCATGCAAGGCGACGATCTGCGAGTCGATCGAGGGATCGCTGACCTCGTAGGACTTGTCGGCGATGATCATGTTGGCCTTATCGCCGAGGCCGTCCTTCAGGCCCTTGAACTGGTCTTTTCCGGCGTCGTCGTTCTGCCAAAACACCGCGATCTTGCCATCAGGGAAATTATCGCGAATGTATTTTGCGTAGATCCGCCCCTCGCTCTGGTAGTTCGGCTGGAAACCCATGGTCCAGGGAAAGTTCTTGGGGTCGCCGAACTTGGTGCCGCCGGAGGCAACGAACAGCTGCGGCACCTTCTTGGCGTTCATGTACTTCATGATCGCGGAATTCGAGGGCGTGCCGAGCGACTGGAAGATCAACAGCACCTCGTCGCTCTCCACCAGCTTGCGCGCCTGCTCGATCGCCTTCGGCGGCGAATAGGCATCGTCATAGCTGATGAAATTGATCTTGCGCCCGTTGATGCCGCCCTGGTCGTTGATCATTTTGAAGAATGCGGCTTCGGTCCTGCCGATCACGCCGTAGGACGATGCCGGTCCGCTATAGGGCATGATGTTGCCGATCTTGATTTCAGTGTCGCTGGCGCCGGGATCGTATTTCTTCTGCGCCGAAGCCGGTGTCGTGGCGAGCACGCCGGCAGCAAGCATGGCGAGGGCAAGGTGTCCGCGACGACCCGGCATTGGTCTCTCCCCTATCTTTGTCGTTCTTGTTTTGAGGAGAGTGTCGCGCGGCCGCCGGTCGCTGGCAAGCGGCAGGATTTTCCGCGAAGTGAAACGGAACCAAGGCAGGATAGGCAGGATCACGACCGCTCGCGCGACCTGGCCTCCCCGACAACACGGCTGCGACTGCCCCAATCACCAGCGCCCCACCAAACAGCGCATCCACGGGCGGCACTTCGCCAAAACCCACCCAGATCCAGAACGCCATCAGCGGCGTCTCCAGCGTGGCGATCAGGGAGGCTTGCCCTGACGGCAAGAGACGCGTGACGAACGGCGCCGTGCTAGCTCGCCGCTGCAGCAACGAGGGCAATGCCGAGACCGCGTCCCGATCGAGGCCGCCCCATGAAAATTCTGGTTAAGTCGAACTTCCCGGCTAAGACGGCGTCTTCGGCCGCGAAACCAGCTCGATCATCCGACCTTCGTCCTCGTCGGGCATCGCGGCCTTGGCCTGCGCATAAGCATCGACGGCGGCGCGCGAGACCCGCGGCTTCTCCGTCAGCAGGCTCTCCGCGAGCCTCACGGCATAGGCGGCATCCTTGTGCCGAAGCGCCGTCGTAAACGTCGCACCGCTGAAATCGCGGGCGACCATGCGCTTGGAGTGCCGTAGCACCTGCGGGCTTGCGGCCACGCCGGTCTGGATGGATTCCAGCACCAGCTTCATGTCGAGCCCGGCCTGCTCCGCGATGGCGAGGCCCTCGGCGAGACCTGCGATCTGGATTGCGCCCATGAGGTTGTTGATGAGCTTGTAGACCGTGCCGGAGCCGACCGCGCCGAAATGGCGGATGGTCGAACCGATCGGTTCGAGGAACGGCCGTGCGCGCTCGAGGTCGGCCGGATCCGCGCCGGCGAGCAGCGTCAGCTTCCCGGCGGCCGCTGCATCCGGCAATCCCGTCACGGGGCAATCGATATAGATGAGCCCGCGTGCATTGAGCTCGCGCCCCATCTCGCGGACGTGGTCATAGGAGACGGTCGAGCATTCGATCGCGATCGTGCCTGCTTTCGCCGTCTTGGCCGCCCCTTTGGGACCGAGCCAGACCGCGCGCGAGGCCTCGTCATCGGCGACCATGGTCACCACGGCGTCGGCATCGATCGCCGCATCCTCAGGCGAGGTCGCCCAATGCGCGCCGCGCGCGATCAGGTCTTCCGCTTTCGCCTTGCTGCGATTCCACAGCATCAACGTAAAGCCGGCATCGAGGTAACGGCCGGCCATGCCATGGCCCATGCGCCCCAATCCGATGAAGGCAACGCGGGGCATGCTAGTCGACGTCCTCGACGTCACCGGCGGTGGTGCCGAAGGCGCGCTGCGCCAGGGTCGCCGCCATGAACTCGTCGAGTTCGCCGTTGAGCACGCCCGATGTATCGGAGGTCTGCACGCCCGTGCGCAGGTCCTTCACCATCTGATAGGGCTGCAGCACGTAGGAGCGGATCTGGTGGCCCCAGCCGATATCGGTCTTGGCGGCCTGGTCGGCGGCAGCCTTTTCCTCGCGCTTCTTCAGTTCGATCTCGTACAGCCGCGCGCGCAGCATGTCCCAGGCCTGCGCCCGGTTCTTATGCTGGGAACGGCCGGCCTGGCAGACCACCGCAACGCCGGTCGGAATGTGCGTCAGGCGAACCGCGGATTCGGTCTTGTTGACGTGCTGGCCGCCGGCGCCGCCCGACCGCATGGTGTCGGTGCGGACGTCGGATTCCTTGATGTCGATCTTGATGCTGTCGTCGATGACGGGAAACACCTGCACACTCGAGAACGAGGTGTGTCGCCGCGCGTTGGAATCGAACGGCGAGATGCGCACGAGGCGGTGCACGCCGGCCTCCGTCTTCAGCCAGCCATAGGCATTGTGCCCGGAGACCTGGATGGTTGCGGACTTGATGCCGGCCTCTTCGCCCTCGGACTCTTCGAGGAATTCGACCTTGAAACCGTGCGTTTCGGCCCAGCGCGTGTACATGCGCAGCAGCATCTGCGCCCAATCCTGGCTCTCGGTGCCGCCGGCGCCGGCATGGACCTCGAGATAGGAATCGAAGCGATCGGCTTCACCCGACAGCAGCGCCTCAAGCTCGCGCCGCGCCACTTCCTTCTTGAGGTTCTTCAGCGCGGCTTCAGCCTCGGCCACGACACCGGTATCGCCCTCGGCCTCGCCGAGCTCGATCATGCCGATATCGTCTTCGAGCTCCTGCTCGACCTTGCCGATGCCCGAGAGCGAATCCTCCAGCGAGGTTCGCTCCTGCATCAGCTTCTGGGCTTTCTGGGGATCGTTCCAGAGATTGGGATCTTCTGCGAGCTTGTTCAGCTCGGCGAGGCGCGCTGTCGATTTCTCGACGTCAAAGATGCCTCCTCAGCAGCCCGACTGACTGCTTGATCTCTTCTACCAACCGTTCGATTTCGGCGCGCATGTCGTTCTCTGATCTCGCGGAATCCCGCGTGCGATTGTGATGGGGATGTAGCGGCGGCGGCTGCAAAGCGCAACCGCCGCCGCGAAGAACGTCTGTCCTGTCCTAAACCTTAGTACAGCCCGCCGGTGCCCGGCCGCATGAAGAAGCCCGAATCCGGCTGCTGCTGCTGCGAGGCCGGCACACCCATGCGCCCGTCGGCATCGGCGACGCCGATCACGGAGTAATTATCAGGCGGTGCGGTGCCCGGCTTGAAGGCTTCCAAGATGGTTCCACCGGTCTCGCCCGGGCCGGCCCGCATGCCGGTCTTGGCGACGACGCGGATCAGCTTGATGCCAGCAGGCACCTTGAACGGAACGGCGGGTTTGTCGGCGAGCGCGAGCTTGAGGAAATCGCGCGCGATGGGCGCGGCCAGATGGCCGCCCGTCGCGGCGTTGCCTTTGCCGAGCGGGCGCGGCTTGTCGTAGCCCATGTAGATGGCGACGGCGATGTCAGGCGAGAAGCCGACGAACCAGGCGTCCTTGGCCTCGTTGGTCGTGCCGGTCTTGCCGGCGATCGGCTTGCCGACTTCCCTCACCACGGTCGCGGTACCGGCCTGGACCACACCTTCCATCAGTTCGGTGATCTGATAGGCGGTCATGGAATCCAGCACCTGCTCGCGGCGGTCGATCAGCTGCGGCTCGGGCTGGTTCTTCCAGCCGCCGGGCGCGTCGCAGCCGCGGCATTCGCGCTGGTCGTGCTTGAAGATGGTGTGGCCGTAGCGGTCCTGGATACGGTCGATCAAGGTCGGCTTCACCCGGCGCCCGCCATTGGCGAGCATCGAATAGGCCGTGACCATGCGCATCGCCGTGGTTTCGCCGGCGCCGAGTGCATAGGAGAGATAGTTCGGCAGCTCATCATAGACGCCGAAGCGGCGCGCATATTCGCCGATCAGGGGCATGCCGATGTCCTGCGCCAGGCGCACCGTCACCGTGTTGAGCGACTGCCGCAGCGCGTTCCGCAGCGTCACCGGACCCTGATATTTGTTCGCCGAGAAGTTTTCAGGCCGCCATACGCCGGCGCCCTGGCCCTGGTCGATTTCGATCGGTGCGTCGAGTACGACGGTCGAGGGCGTATAGCCGTTGTCGAGCGCGGCCGAGTAGACGATCGGCTTGAAAGACGATCCCGGCTGCCGGTAGGCCTGCGTGGCGCGGTTGAACTGGCTCTGATCGAACGAGAAGCCGCCGACCATCGCCAGCACGCGGCCGGTCCAGGGGTCCATCACCACCATCGCGCCCGACACTTCGGGAATCTGGCGCAGCCGGTACTGACCTTCGACCGGTTGTCCCTCCTTGGTGTAGAGCGGGTCGGCATAGATCACGTCGCCGGGCTGCAGCACCTGCGCTACCGACGTCGGCGTCTTGCCCTTGGCGTTGCCCTGCGCCGCCCTCGCCCAGCGCACGCCGTCGAGCGTGACGAGGCCGGTCTCACGCTGCTTGCTGACGGCGCCGCCGAGCTCGCGGTTCGGCTGGAAGCCGATCCGTGCCGACTGGTCACTGGTCTCCAGCACCACCGCCATGCGCCACGGCGAGATGTCCGAGAGCGACTTGATCTCGGCGAGCTTCACGCCCCAATCGCCCGAAATATCGAGCTTGCTGATGGCGCCGCGATAGCCCTGCTGCTCGTCATAGTTCACGAGGCCTGCGACCATGGTCTTGCGCGCCATGACCTGGATCTTCGGATCGAGCGTGGTGCGAACCGAAAGACCGCCCTCGTACAGCTTCTTCTCGCCATAGCGCTCGAAGATGTCGCGGCGGACTTCCTCGGCGAAATATTCGCCGGCGAAGGTGTGGGCACCGTTGGACCGGTTGGTGACGACCAGCGGCTCTTTGCGCGCCTTCTCGGCGTCGGCCTGCTTGATCCAGCCGTTCTCCTGGAGACGGTCGATCACATAGTTGCGGCGCTCGATGGCACGGTCGCGGTTGCGCACCGGATGCAGCGTCGCCGGCATCTTCGGCAGCGCCGCCAGATAGGCGGCTTCCGCCACGGTGAGCTCGTTCACCGACTTGTCGAAATAGACCAGCGAAGCGGCGGCGATGCCGTAGGCGCCGAGGCCGAGGTAGATTTCGTTCAGATACAGTTCGAGGATCTTGTCCTTCGAATAGGTCTTCTCGATGCGCATCGCCAGCAAGGCTTCCTTGATCTTGCGCGCGAACGAGACTTCGTTGGTCAAGAGGAAGTTCTTGGCAACCTGCTGGGTGATGGTGGAGGCGCCTTGCGGACGGCGGTTGGAGCCGTAGTTCTGCAGGTAGAGCAGACCCGCGCGGGCCATGCCGGTGTAGTCGATGCCGCCATGCTCGTAGAAGTTCTTGTCTTCGGCAGCCAGGAACGCGTTGATCACGAGCTTCGGCACCGCCTGGATCGGCAGATAGAGCCGGCGCTCCTTGGCGTATTCGCCGAGCAGCGAGCCGTCGACCGCGTGCACGCGGGTCATCACCGGCGGCTCGTAATCCTGAAGCTGAGAGTAATCGGGCAAGTCCTTGGAGAAATGCCAGATCAGGCCTGCCACGGCGCCGACACCGACAAGGAACACCACCGTTCCCGCGGCGAACAGGAAGCCCATGAACCGCACAAGCAAGCGCATTATGTATTTATCCGTTCAATCCCAGGATCAGCCCAAGGCGCCCAAACCAGAAAAAGAGGCGCCGTCCTCACGTCGCGAATTCACCGGCCTACTCAATACCATCAATGCCGGACCAAAAGACGCTTGCCGAACGGGATTCTCGTCGATTCCGGAACCCCCTGCGGAGGTTTTATAAAGCGCCCGCTGTGGCCAAACTAGGGCTTAACAGCCGATACGGCATTCCCTTCTCAATTCCCAGGTCCCGCCGTCGCCATCCGCTTGGCCAGGAACGTGTCGATCGCCTGGGCCATCGAGCCCACAGCCTTGGACCGCCAGCCCTCGGAGACGAGATGCTCGAGGTCGCCCTTGTTGGAGACGTAGCCGATCTCGACCAGCACCGAGGGCACATCGGGCGCCTTCAGCACCCTGAACCCGGCCGACTTCAGGGGATGCTTGTGCATCCGCACCGTCGACTTCATTTCGCCCATCAGCAGATGGGCGAAACGGTTTGAAAAGGTGCGAGTTTCCCGCTGCGTCAGGTCGATCAGGATATCGGCCACATCGGTCGGCTCCTCCGACAAATTAAAGCCGGCAATGGCGTCCGCACGGTTTTCGGCATCGGCCAGGCGCTGGGCCTCGGCGTCGGAGGCCTTGTCCGAGAGCGTGTAGATGGTCGCCCCCTGCGCATCGCCCTCGGCCTTCGGCAGTGCATCGGCATGGATGGAGATGAACAGCGCGGCGTTCAGATTGCGGGCGACCTTGGCGCGATCGTTGAGCGGAATGAAGGTATCGTCGTCGCGGGTCATGACCACCCGGTATTTGCCTGATTTTTCCAGCCGATCGCGCAGCGCCAGGCCAAAGGCCAAAACCAGGTTCTTCTCGCTCTCGCCGCTCGACTGGGTGCCATTGTCGATACCGCCATGGCCGGGATCGATCACCACGACCGGACGACCATCGGACGGCGTTCCCGGCTTTGGGGCCGCCGGTTCGGAGGCAGGAACCGTTGCCGGCGGCACTGCCGCAATCGTCGAGCGCAGCTCGGGGCGATTCTCCGGCGCGGGCGTCTGCGCGAACGCCGCGCGATCGACTTCCTCCAGCTCGAGCACCAGCCGGGCCGGCTGACCATTGGCCGCCTCGAGCACGTAGGAATTGGCGACCTTGGCCGGTCCGGTGAGATCGAACACGATTCGCGAGCCGCCGGGCATCACCAGCCCGTAGCGGAAGGCCTTGACCAGCCCTCGCCCGGCCCCGGTGCCCGGCGCCAGTTGAAAATTCACCTGGGGCACATCGACCACGACCCGATAGGGATCGGCAAGCGTCGTGGTGCGGAAGCTGACGGTCTGGTCGAGATCGAGAATGAAGCGGGTCTGCTTGCTGTCACCGGCTAGGCGCGCGGCGGTGGCCACCGGGAAACTCGCCGCTGCAGCAGCTGGTGGCGATGGGCTTTCGGCCGCGATCAGGCGCGAGGAATCGGCGCACGGCAATGCTGCAGCGCACAGCAGCGCAAATCCCAGCAGAACCCGTTGATTTGTGCGGCTCGCCACCGAATCCGTGCCTCCGAGCAGCCTCTTTAACGCAATAGAACCACAGGGTTAATCGATCCTTAATGACAGGGTCGCGAAACTCTCCGACTGTGACCGGCGTGCGACGCTCCCTTGCACCGGTGGCCCATTCCTCGTATGTACGGATTGCTGACGGCCAATGATTTCCGGTTGTGTCGCATTCAGCCTCCCGGTGCAGCGCCGGAGCTCCCAAGGTTTGGGAATTCCAGCGTTTTTCCGTTCCCCCAACGGCCAGCGCGGTGCGCGGCAGCGAGGCGGAACGGGGCAAGCCCCGGCGGCGGACGGTTTCCGGTTACCACACTGTTTCCGGGACAGTTTTTGACAGCGACGCAGCCAGTTACCCATCCCCTTAAATCCAAAGGGGGCGGTTCGATCCAGGGCGAGCGCACACGCGCCATGCCTGGCCAGCAGCAACTGATTAGGGGCGGCCCCGCCGCCCAATGTTTCATACGGGCCGACGCTTGATGCGCCAGACTGTGCCGACCAATTCTGAAGGATCATTCGCGACGCTGCGGAGTGAAAATCCCGCACGCCGCTTCGGTCCTGAAGCTTCCGGTCCGGCAAGGCGCGAGAGACGGCGTTTCGGCCTTCCCCTCACCCCCGAATCAGGTGGACCGTCGCGTCACCCGGCAGCGCTCTTCCCGCCCACGGTGAACCGCGCCCGCCGCCGCCAAGAGTTAAGACATGCCCAACAAGATGTTGATCGATGCCACCCACCCGGAAGAGACCCGGGTCGTCGTGGTCCGCGGCAATCGCGTCGAAGAGTTTGACTTCGAGACCGCGCAACGCAAGCAACTGCGCGGGAATATCTACCTCGCCAAGGTCACCAGGGTCGAACCCTCGCTCCAGGCCGCCTTCGTCGAATATGGCGGCAACCGCCACGGCTTCCTCGCCTTCAGCGAAATCCATCCCGACTACTACCAGATCCCGGTCGCCGACCGGCAGGCGCTGATCGAGGCCGAGGAGCAGGCCCATCGCGAAGCCGAGGAAGAGAGCGAGAACCGCTCCCACGGCCGTCGTCGCTCGCGCCACCGCAACGCCCGCCGGCGTGGCCATGGCGAGCGCGTCCGCAGCGACATCGTCGAAGGTCTCGAGGCCGGCGCCGATCCCGCGGCCCAGCCGGTCGAGGGCGACGTTCAGCCGGAGTTCGCCGACGCCACGTCGCATGAGGGCGAGCACCTGCACGCCGACGCCGAACACCACGGCGAGCACGAAGACCACGATCATCACGACCACGACGATCACGGCCATGACAATCATGAGCACGATGATCATCCTCGCACCCATGACGAGCACGCGCACGATCATGATCATGACGACCATGGCGATGATCACGAACACGATCATCATGGCGATGATCATCACGCCGACGAGGCGCCCGCGCCCGTCGCGGCGATCGGCGCGGAGCCCGTAGTTGCGGCCGAGACCGTTGCCGAGCCTCAGGAGGCTCCGTCCGTTGAAGCGCATGGCGAGGACTTTGCCGAAGTCGTGACCTCGGCCGCCGAGCCGGCCGATGCCGTCTACGCCGCTGGGGAGCCGACGGAGGCGCCACATGGCGAGGCCGCGCAAGCTGCCGGTGAAGACGACGAGGACGAAGAAGACGGCGAGGAAGCCGAAGAGGAAGTCGTCGAATCCGTGGGCGGTGATGACGTGCTGGAAGAAGTGCCGGAGCGCACCTTCCGGCCGCGCCGCCAGTACAAGATCCAGGAAGTCATCAAGCGCCGCCAGGTGATGCTGGTGCAGGTGGTCAAGGAAGAGCGCGGCAACAAGGGCGCGGCGCTGACGACCTATCTGTCGCTCGCCGGCCGCTACGCCGTCTTGATGCCGAACACCGCGCGCGGCGGCGGCATCAGCCGCAAGATCACCTCGGCGCAGGATCGTTCGCGCCTGAAGGAAGTGGTGCAGGATCTCGACGTGCCCGAGGGCATGGGCATCATCCTGCGCACCGCGGGCGCGGCCCGCACCAAGCCCGAGATCAAGCGCGACTTCGAATACCTGATCCGGATGTGGGAGACGGTGCGCGACCTGACGCTGAAGTCGCAGGCTCCGACCCTGGTCTACGAAGAGGGCTCGCTGATCAAGCGCTCGCTGCGCGACCTCTACAACAAGGAGATCGACGAGATCCAGGTTGCCGGCGAAGCCGGCTACCGCGAAGCACGCGATTTCATGAAGATGCTGATGCCCGCCAATGTCAGCGCGGTGAAGCAATATCGGGACGGCCAGCCGCTGTTCTCGCGGATGGGCGTCGAAAGCCAGCTCGATGCGATGTTCTCGCCGACCGTGCAGCTGCGGTCGGGCGGTTATATCGTCATCAATCAGACGGAGGCGCTGGTCTCGATCGACGTCAACTCCGGACGATCGACCCGCGAGCACCACATCGAGGACACCGCGCTCAAGACCAATCTGGAAGCGGCCGAAGAGGTCGCCCGCCAGCTTCGCCTGCGCGACCTCGCTGGCCTGATCGTCATCGACTTCATCGACATGGACGAGAAGCGCAACAACCGTTCGGTCGAGCGCAAGCTGTCCGATTGCCTGCGGCAGGATCGCGCGCGCATCCAGGTCGGGCGCATCTCGCATTTCGGCCTCTTGGAGATGTCGCGCCAGCGTATCCGCGCCAGCGTGCTGGAGAGTTCGACCGACCCCTGCCCGCATTGCGGCGGCACCGGTCATGTCCGGTCGGTGTCCTCGGTGGCGCTGCAGCTGCTGCGCGGGCTCGAAGAGATCCTGATGAAGGGCGCGACCCACAATCTCGTGGTCCGTACCCGCACCGACGTCGCGCTCTATGTGCTGAACCACAAGCGCGGCCATTTGCGCGACCTCGAAAACGGCTTCAAGGTCACGCTGTCGGTCATCGCCGATCAGTCCGTCAGCGGCCCGCAGGCCTACGTCATCGACCGCGGCGAGCAGGTCCACACGCTGGAAGCCGCCAAGGCGCTGCTCGCAGCCCAGGCTGCCGCAAGCCCGCCGCCACTGCCCGAAGAGGCCTATGACGACGAGGACGGTTTCGACCTCGAGACCGAATCCGAGGTCGAGACCGACGAAACTGAGGGTCTCGGCGATGAGCAGGCCTCAGGTGAAGCCGCGTCCGAAGGTGACGGGCAGCGCCGCAAGCGCCGCCGCCGTCGTCGCGGTCGCGGCGGTCAGCGCGACGGCGAGCTTCGCGAGGACAGCCCAGCCACGCTTCCCGAGCCGGCAATGACCGCCGGCGAAGGCGACGAGGATGCCGAGTCCGAGCAAGACGGTGAGGAAGGCGAGGAACAGGCCGCCCGTGGCGAGCAGCAGGGTGGCGGCGAGCGCCGGCGCCGGCGCGGTCGCAGGGGTGGACGTCGTCGGCGCGGTGGCAATGAGGAAGGCCTCGCCGGATCCATCGGCGACGAAATTGGCGGCAGCAATCCACCGCCGGAAGCAACCGAGGCAGTGGCCGACTTCGACGGCTCGTCTGCCAGCGAGCCCGCTCCGTCGATTGCGCATGCGGAGCACATGCCCTCCGCTGAAACGTCGCAGGCCGAGCCTCAGGCACCCGTTCAAACGCCGGTTCAGCCTGCGCCCGTTGCTGTCGCGGAAGAAGAGCCCGCGGCCGACGACAGGGCCACACGCCGTCGCTCGACCGTTCGCGAGAAGGTGAGCTTCCTGACGAGCAGCCCGAGCGAGCCTGCGCCCCCGGTTGCAGCTGAACCCGTTGCAGCGCCCGCGCCTGCGCCGGAACCCGCGCCGGACGCGGCAGCGGAGACGCCGGCAGCCCCGCGTCGGGCCGGCTGGTGGTCCCGCCGTTTCGGCGGCGGCGAATAAGCAAACGCACAAATGAAAACGCCCGGCAAAAAGCCAGGCGTTTTTCGTTTCATGCCTTGCCGAATGTTACGGCGGCGGCTCGTCAGCGCCGAGCGGCGCCTCCTCGCGCGATGCGATCTGGCGAAGTTGGTCGTAGAGATCCGGCGCCTCGCTGGTGCAGAGGCAGACGCCCTTCGCCGATGCTGCCTCGCCGGCGTTGAGGTAGGCATGGCCCATGGTGCTGTCGAGATAGATGCCGTCGCCCTCGCCAAGGATCTCCGGCGCGTAGAACTCCGTGTGGACAGCGACGCGCCCGCTCGTCACCAGGAAGTACTCTTCGCCGGCGTGGCGCAGCAGCGGACCGAATTCATCCAGCGAGCGCGCGCGGACTTCGGCCACGATCGGCACCATCCGTTTGCCGATCAGATCGGTGCATTGATAGGTATAGGTGTAGAATTTCGTGTTGATCAGCTGCCCCTGCCCGGCCCGGCTGATGCTCCGCCGCGCGGTGACCGGACGGCCCTGCGAGGGTGCCGCGACCGCCGGATTGAACAGCTCCGCGATTTCCATCTTCAGACCCGAGGTGAGCTGAAGCAGCTTGTCGTAGGTGAGCGACATCAGGCCGTTTTCGACCTTCGAGAGGGTCGACAGCGCCATGCCGGTCCGTTCCGCTACCTGCTTGAGCGTCAGGCCACGCGCCTGGCGCGCGGCCTTGAGACATTGGCCGAGCTGGGAGTTGGCGCCTTCGGGCGTGGTGGTTTCGCTCATGCAGCAATCCTACCATGACTGCAGAAAAGTTGTTGGCCTATCCATCTAATCTTTTCGGCGAAAGGCGCCCGAGGATCGCCTCTCAGGGATCTTCCCGGGTCAAAAAAGCCAAGATTTGTGCAAGAATCGTCCTGTCTGACGAATATTGGTGCGCGGGCCTTAGTTTCCGATATGCTAAATCGTTTTCATAATCTGAAAGGGACCGCGTTGCCCGAGCTTTGTGACACTGATGCCGTCGAGCTGCGCCGGCTGCTGGCCGCGCGGGCGATCTCCCCTGTCGAACTGCTCGATGCCTGCCTGTCACGCATCACCATCACCAATGCCGCCGTCAACGCCGTCGTGACACTTGACGAGGCCGGGGCGCGCGCCGCTGCGAACGAGGCGGAGGCCGCTATCCTGCGCGGAGAGGATCGTGGCGCGCTGCACGGACTTCCCGTCTTGATCAAGGATACCCAGGACACCGCCGGGATGCGCTCCACCTATGGCAGCCCGCTGTTGCGCGACCATGTACCGGTCGCGGACCAGGGCTCGGTCGCCCGGTTGCGCGCGGCCGGCGCCATCATCTTCGGCAAGACCAACACGCCGGAATGGGCCGCCGGCGGTAACACCCGCAACCCTGTTTTCGGCGCAACCGGCAATCCCTTTGATCCCTCGCGCTCCGCGGCCGGCTCGTCCGGCGGGTCGGCGGTCGCGCTCGCTTGCGGCATGGCTCCGCTTGCCTCGGGCTCGGACACCGGAGGATCTCTGCGCAATCCCGCGGGCTATGCCGGCATCGTCGGCATGCGACCCTCCTATGGCCTCATTGCGAGCGAGAAGCGCGCCTTCGGCTGGTCCAACCTGTCGACCGACGGGCCGATGGCGCGCAACGTCGCCGATACCGCACTGATGCTGTCGGTGATGGCGAGCGACGATGCCCGCGATCCGCTCGCCTACACGCTGCCAAGCGAGCCCGTGCGCGCACGCGCCGAGCGTTGGGCCGCGCCGCGCCCGGCGAAGCTCGGCAAGCTGCGCCTCGCTTTCACCGAGGACTTCGGCTTTGCGCCGACGGAGCAGGCTATCCGCCGCGTGTTCCGCGATCGTGTAGCGAGGCTTGCGCCGCTGTTCGCCGAATGTCGCGAGGCGACCCCCGACTGCACCGGTGCGGACGATGCCTTCGCCGTGCTGCGCGCCGGCCTCTTCCTGGCGATGCACGGCAAGAACTACAAGGAACGGCCCGAGATGCTCGGCCCCAATGTCCGCGCCAATGTCGAGGAAGGACTCACCTATTCGCTCGAAGACCACGCCCGCGCGGCGACGACGCAGACGCGGATCTATCGCGCCTATCAAAGCTTCTTCGAAAATTGCGACGTGTTGATCAGCCCGACCATCACGCTCAGCCCGCGGCCGTGGTCAGAGCTCTATCCTGCCGAGATCGATGGCGTGCCGACGAAATCCTACTTCCACTGGCTCGCGCTCGCTTACGCCGTGACACTCCCCGGGCATCCCGCGATCAGCATTCCCCTCGGGCGCGACGAAGCCGGCCTGCCCTTCGGCCTCCAGATCGTCGGCCCCCGCGGCGGCGACGCGATCGTGCTTTCGGTCGCAGCGAGCCTCGAGGCTGCATTTGCGGGCGACCCGCAGATGTGCCGGCCGGTGCCTGATTTGGCCAAACTTGCAATGGCGCCGCCGCTGTCGTCGACCCCCGGCTTCCTGACCTGGGAATAGACCTCGGAATCAGACCACCACGAGCAGGCGTGATCGCCGGCAAACCGGAGACGAGCATGACTGAACTGTCGCAGCGGAAAACCGGAATCGTCGCGTTCGTCCTGCTCTACATTGCCTACTGCATCTCCTACGTCGATCGCGCGGCGATCTCGCTGGCGCTGGCGCAGATCGGGAAGGATTTCAACCTCCAGGCCGCCGACCTCGGCATCGTCATCAGCGCGTTCTTCCTGGGCTATGCCGCGATGCAAGTGCCGGGCGGATGGCTGTCCGATCGCTTCGGTTCGAAATATGTGGTGATCATCACGATCGTGATGTGGTCGATTTTCACGGCCTTCACCAGCCTGGCCTGGTCGCTGACCTCGCTGATCGCGATCCGCTTCATCTTCGGCATCGCCGAGGGCGGCTTTCCGCCGGCGAGCATCCGCGCCATCGCGGAACTGTTCAAGAAGGACAGCCGGCCAAAGATGTCGGCGCTGCTGCTGTCGTCGAACTATGCCGGCAGCATGATCGCGCCGCTGATCATGGCGCCCCTGATCCTCTGGCTGGGTTGGCGTCATGCCTTCAATACCATCGGCATCGCCGGCGTCGTGTTCGCGGTGGTCTACTTCGTCTTCGTTCCGCATCTTTCGCGTATCGGCGTCGGACCGGTGACGGCGAAGCCGCGGGCGCCGATGCGCGAGCTGATGAAGAATCCGCTGCTCTGGCAATTGATGGTGGTGTGGTTCGGCCTGAGCTGCGTCAACAAGGGCCTGGATTCCTGGATGCCGCTCTATCTGCTGCAGCAGCGCGGACTTGACCTCAAGACCGTCGGCATCGTGGCGCCGATCCCGTTCGTGATGGCGACGATCGCGACCGCGATCGGCGGCTGGGTGATGACGACCTTCTTTGCCGAACGCGAAAAATATCTGCTGATCGGCAGCTCGACATTGACCGGCATCTTCCTCTACGCCATGTACAAGGCGGAGACGATCACAGTGCTGATCGTGTTTCAGTCGCTGGTCTATTTCTTCAAATCCTTCGTGCTGGCCGCGGTGGTTGCGCTCCCGACCAAGCTGCTCCGCGACGATCAGATCGGATCGGGCGTCGGCATGGTCAATCTCGGCGGCCAGAGCGCGGGCTTCGTTGCGCCGGCCATCATGGGATTCATCGTGACCGGAACCGGATCATTCGACGCGGCCTTCGGATTCCTGGTCGCGATGACGGCGCTGTCCGTGGTTGTCGCGACGACCATCAACACGGCGCAGCCCAAGCTCGCGCTAGAGCCGGCCTGACAGGAGAGATCTGCGATGCAAAGCGCAATCGTTCTCGGCGGTGGCATGGTGGGCGTGAGCGCCGCCTTGCATCTGAAGCAGCGCGGCTGGAGCGTGACGCTCGTCGACCGCAGGGAGCCGGGCCGCGAGACCAGCTACGGCAACGCCGGCATGATCCAGGCGGAGGCGGTGCGGCCCTACCCGATGCCGCGCGACCTCACGTCGCTCGTGAATATCGCGACCGGCCGCACCAACGACGTGCGATACAGCCTTTCGTCGCTGCATCGTCACGTCGAGCCCCTGCTCCGCTATTGGTGGCATTCGGCGCCGAAGCGGCATCGCGAAGCGATCGAGGCCTGGGCGCGCCTGATCGCCTATGCGACGCCCGAGCACGATATCCTCATCCGCGAGGCCCATGCCGACAATCTGATCCGCCGCGCCGGTTATCGCGTGCTGCATCGTGACGCCGCCTCCTTCGACCAGGCGATCAAGACGGCGGAGGACGACCGCCGCGAGTTCGGCGTGAATTTTCGCGTGCTCTCCGGCAGCGAGCTGACCAAGGCCGAGCCGATCCTGCGCGACGACCTTCCCGGCGCGATCCACTGGCTCGACACCTGGACGGTGTCGGATCCCGGCGCCCTGGTCACGGCCTACGCCGATCTGTTCGAACGATCGGGCGGCAGAATCGTGCTCGGCGATGCGCAGTCGCTTCAGCAGACCGCGACCGGATGGTCGGTCGAGACCGACAATGGCCGCATCGATGCCGCCAACGCCGTCGTCACGCTCGGGCCGTGGTCGCCGGATCTGTTGCACAAGTTCGGCTATCGGATTCCGCTGGTGCGCAAGCGCGGCTACCACATGCACTACACCGGAGGCGCCTCGCTCGATCTGCCGCTGGTCGACAAGGGCGGCGGCTACGCCATGGGTCCGATGGCCAAGGGGATCCGCATCACCACCGGCGCCGAGCTGACGGGGCCGGATGCGCTGGCAACGCCGGTGCAGCTCGCCAGCGCCGAAGCCTCCGCGCGCGAATTGATTGATCTCGGCAAGCGCGCCGAACCGGAACCGTGGTTCGGCACCCGGCCCTGCACGCCCGACATGGTGCCTGTGCTCGGCCGCGCCCCGCGCCATCCCGGCCTCTGGATGAATTTCGGCCACGGTCACCAGGGCTTTACGCTCGGCCCCGCCACCGGACGACTGCTCGCGGAGATGATGAACGGCGATACGCCGTCGATCGACCCGACGCCGTACCGGCCGGAACGGTTCTAGCTCGTGCTCTTCGCCGCGAGAACCGCAAGCGCTGCGGTCAAGCGCGTCAGCGGGTCGCTCCATTCGCGGGGCCTACGCTGACGAAACAACCGCATGGTCGGATACCACGGGCTGTCCTCGCGGTCGCGCAGCCAACGCCAGTCGAGCGCGTATGGCGTGAGCATCCATACCGGGCGGCCAAGAGCGCCGGCAAGATGCGCGACCGACGTGTCGACGGCGATGACGAGATCAAGCGCCACCACCGCCGCCGCAGTATCGGCGAAATCACCGAGTGCAGGCGCGAGGTCGATGACCGCGTCGCCAAGTGCCGCGAGCACGGCGCCGTCCTCCGTTCGTGGTTCCTTTTGCAGGCTATAGAGCTGCACATCGGGCATCACGAGCCGCGGCAGCAAGGCCTCGGCTGACAGCGAACGCTGCCCGTCGCCCTTGTGCCTGGGATTGCCGGCCCAGACCACGCCGACCTTCAGCCGCGTCTCGCGACCGAGTGCGGCCTGCCAGCGCGACACTCTCTCGGGATCCGGATGCAGATAAGGAACGTCAGCGGGCAAATTAGCGAGCGTGGTGCCGAACAGGCGCGGCAGGCTCATCAACGGCACTTGCAAATCAAATGGCGGCAACGCTTCACCGCGCGACATCACGGTGACATCGGGCAAGTGCCGCAGCAGCGAGGCGAGCGCAGGCTGCACCTGGAGAATGATCGTGCCGCCCATGGCCGTCACCATCGGCAGATAACGCGCGAAATGCAGGGCATCGCCGAGGCCGTATTCGGCGAACACCAGCAAGGTGCGGCCATCGAGCGGCTCGCCCTGCCATTCCGGCTCGCTGAAACTGGGATCGCCGTCCGACAGCGTCCTGCATTTGCGGCGCCATTTGTAGGCTTCGAAACCCTCGGCAAAATGGCCGTTCATCAGCAGGAAATGCGCGTGATTATATTGCGCGAGCGGCTGCTCCGGATCGAGCGCGACCGCATGGGCCGAGACTGCAAGCGCCTCGTCGATCTCGCCGGCATTGCGCAAAGCGACCGCGAGATTGGCGTGCCCCTTGGCATAGGATGGATCGGCTGCGACCGCACGGCGATGCGCGGCCACCGCATCGGCGATGCGCTGCTGCTTCTCGAAGATGATGCCGAGGTTGGTATGGGCCGGCGCGTGATCGGGCTTGAGCCGCAAGGCGTGCTCGCAGGCCGCAACGGCGTCGTCGAGTTCGCCGAGATCTGAGAGGCAGGCGCCGAGATTGGTGGCAATCATGTGATCGCCAGGCTGAAGCGCGAATGTCTGCCGGTAGATCTCCGCGGCCTCCTGCAAATGACCGGCTTCATGCAGGACCAGACCAAGCAGGCGCAGCGTCGCGGCATTGCCGGGCGCGAGCGCGATGGCGCAGCGGTATTGTGCGATGGCTCCCTCGGGCAATCCTTGCCGATACAGCACCGCGCCGAGATTGCAGATCAAACCGACATCGTCAGGATCCAGCTGGAGCCCGCGGCGGTACGCGGCCGCGGCTTCGTCGAGCCTGTTCTGGTCCGCAAGGACGTTGCCGAGATTGAGCCAGGCCCCTCGAAAGACGGGGTCGCGCGCGAGCACCGCGCGATACGCCTCCTCAGCCTCGATCAGCCGTCCCTGCTCCGCAAGCGCGACGGCGAGATTGAAGCACGCGCGCGTCAGATGAGCGTCGAGCGCGATCGCGCGGCGATAGGCCGTCTCGGCTTCGCCGAAACGCGCAAGCTCGCCCAGGGCCACGCCGAGCTTGTTGTACAGGCCGGCATCATCGGGCCGCCCGCATAGCGCGCGCCGGAACGCGGCCACGGCGCCCTCGTGCTCGCCTTTCACGGCAAGCGCATCGCCGAGCGTCATCAGCGCAGGCGCGTGGTCGGGATCGATGTTGAAGACCCGATTGAGCAGCGCCGCGCCGTCGGAGGCACGGTCGCTGACGAAAGCCGCAACGGCGGCCAGATGCAGCGCCGGCACATGATCCGGCTTTGCCTTCAAGACCTCCGTGCAGAGGACCTCCGCCTGATCCGGCCGACCCGCCGCAAAATGCTCCGCCGCCTCCCGTACGATCCGATCTACTGCCGCATTGCCCAAGATAGCGCCCCGCTCTTCAACGTCAGAGATGCGGGTTAAACGGGCGAAGCTGCGAAATCCGTCAGTCAGCCTTTGGCGAGCACAGCCTTGATGCGCTGAGCGTCCTCGGGTGTCGCCGGGTTGTAGACGACCATGCCGAGATCGGGCCGGCCGTCGACCGCGAAGGCCGAATATTCGAACGCGATCGGGCCGAGCACGGGATGGCGCAGATGCTTGACGCCTTCGCCATGGGAGCGGACGTCGTTGTCGGCCCACAGCTTCGCGAACTCCGGGCTGAGGCGACAGAGCTCGTCGACAAATTCAGCGACGTGCGAGACCGCGCCGGCACGCGCCGCGTCCGCGCGAAAGGCTGCCACGACGAAGCGAGCCACGCTGTTCCAATCATGTTGCGCGGCCCGCACATGCGGCTCGCAGAACATCAAACGCAGGATGTTGCGCCGTTCCGGCGGTAGTTTCGAATAGTCGGTCAGCACGATCGTGGCCGCACGATTCCACGCCACGACATCCCACGTCATGGTCCTGATGATGGCCGGACTGGTCTCGAGCGCGTCGAGCACGCGCTGGAGGCGCGGCGAGACGCCCTCGCTTGCCTGGTAACGGACCTCGGGCAGACGGCCGAGACCGATCAGGAACAGATGCTCGCGCTCGACGTCGGTGAGCATCAGTGCGCGCGCGATCCGGTCGAGCACGTCGGCCGAGGGCGCACCGCCCCGCCCCTGCTCAAGCCAAGTGTACCAAGTCGGGCTGATATTGGCCCGCTGCGCCACCTCCTCGCGTCGCAGCCCCGGCGTGCGCCTGCGGCTGCCGCCAAAGCCGAACGCGGCCGCGTCAAGCCGGGTTCTGCGGTCTTTCAAATAGGTCCCGAGCGGATTCTCGCTGGCGGTGGCAGCCATCCTGTTAGCCATTATACCCTGATAAACTCACTACTTTACCCGGATAATCCTAGCGCAGATGGTCGTCTCCACCAACCCTGGAGAATTGCTCATGCGTGTCTTCGTCACTGGCGCCACCGGCTTCGTCGGCTCCGCCGTCGTTCGGGATCTGATCGCGGCCGGCCACAGCGTGCTCGGACTTGCCCGCTCCGAGTCAGGCGCTGCAGCACTCGCTGCCATGGGTGCCGAGGTTCAGCGCGGCTCGCTCGAGGACCACGCGTCCTTGCGCAGCGGCGCGGCCGGCTCCGATGGCGTGCTGCATCTCGGCTTCAACCACGATTTCTCGAAATTCCTGGAGAATTGCGAGCTCGACCGCCGCGCCATTCTCGCGCTCGGCGAGGAGCTTAGGGGATCCGACCGTCCGTTGATCGTTACAGGCGGCGTCGCGCTGCTCGCGCCCGGACGCCTTGCGACCGAAGACGACCCATCCGCGCGTCGCTTTCCGCGCGTATCGGAAGCCGTCGCGGAGGACCTGGCTGCGCAGGGCCTGCGCACGGCGGTGGTGCGTCTGCCGCCGTCGACCCACGGTGAAGGCGACCACGGCTTCGTCCCCATCCTGATCAACATCGCGCGCGAGAAAGGCGTGTCGGCCTATGTCGGCGACGGGATGAACCGCTGGCCTGCCGGGCACCGCTTCGATGCCGCGCGTGTCTATCGGCTGGCGCTCGAGCAAGGCGCAAATGCACCGCGCTATCATGCGATCGCCGAGGAAGGCGTGCCGTTCAAGGCCATTGCCGAGGTGATCGGCAAAAGGCTCGGCGTGCCCGTGGTCTCGAAATCACCGGAGGAAGCGGCCGGCCATTTCGGCTGGTTCGCGCAATTTACCGGCATCGACGTGCCGACATCGAGCGCGAAGACCCGCGCCCTGCTCGGCTGGGAGCCGAAAGAAAAAGGGCTGATCGAGGATCTCGACCAGCCCTATTACTTCAAGGTTTGACAGCGCGCGTCGCGCTGTCAAATCCTGATCAGTCCGTCGTGATCGCCGTTTCCATGTCGGTCGGATCGATCTGCCGGCTCAGCCGCGCGTTGAGCTTGTCACGATCGAGCTCGCCCTCCCACCAGGCGACGATCACGCAGGCGACGCCGTTGCCGCAGAGGTTGGTCAGGGCGCGGCACTCGCTCATGAACTTGTCGATGCCGAGCACGATCGCCATGCCCGGCACGAGTCGCGGATCGACCACCGCAAGGGTCGCCGCCAGCGTGATGAAGCCGGCGCCGGTGATGCCGGAGGCGCCCTTCGAGGTCAGCATCGCCACCACCAGAATGGTGAGCTGCTGGCCGAAGGTGAGATCGAAGCCAAGCGCCTGGGCGATGAAGAGCGTCGCCAGGGTCATGTAGATGTTGGTGCCGTCGAGGTTGAAGGAATAACCCGTGGGCACCACGAGGCCGACCACCGATTTGGAGCAGCCGAGCCGTTCCAGCTTTTCCATCAAGGACGGCAGCGCGCTCTCGGAGGACGAGGTGCCGAGCACGATCAGCAGTTCGTCCTTGATATAGGCCAGGAACTTGAAGATCGAGAAGCCGGCGAGGCGCGCGATGATGCCGAGCACGACGAAGACGAACAGCGCCGCGGTGAGGTAGAACGTCGCGATCAGACCCATCAGATTGAGAATCGCGCCGGTGCCGAACTTGCCGATCGTAAAGGCCATCGCGCCGAACGCACCAACCGGCGCCGCGCGCATCACGATGGAAATGACGCCGAACACGGCATGGGCGGCATCGTCGATGAAGCTGCGGATGGTGTGGCCGCGCTCGCCCAAGCTCATGATGGCGAAGCCGAACAGCACTGAGAACAACAGCACCTGCAGGATCTCGCCCTGGGCGAACGCGCCGACCACGGTGTCGGGAATAATGTGCAGGATGAAGTCGACCGACTTCTGGCCTTCGGCCTGCTTGGCATAGTTGGCGACGGCCTGCGCGTTGGCAGCCGCGCTGCCGAAGCCCGCGCCCGGCTTCACGACGTTGCCGATGATGAGACCGATGACGAGCGCGAAGGTGGAGACGATCTCGAAATAGACCAGAGCCTTGACGCCGATGCGTCCGACCTTCTTGGCATCCTGGATGTGGGCGATGCCGGAGACCACGGTGCAGAAGATGATCGGGGCGATCACCATCTTGATCAGCTTGACGAAGCCGTCGCCGAGCGCCTTGATCCAATCGTTGGTGGCAACGGACGGCCAGAACGAGCCGACGATTGCACCGAGCACGATGGCGATCAGCACCTGGACGTAGAGAATTTTATACCAAGGCTTGGCCGCAGCCGGTGCAGCCGGCACCCCGGCCATCGTTGTCGTCGTCATTGTTTCACTCCCCCTCAAAACTCAGAGCCAGCCAAGAGCAACTTGGCCGGCTCTGTCAATTGGAACATTCCGTACAGTGAAATCTAGCCGCGCCGGTCGACGATCCGGCGCATCGCCGGCATCAGGGCGGCGCCGAGTGCGTTCTTGATGACGGAGGCCGCGATGAACGGTGCGACGCCGACCGCCCAAGCCTTGGTTCCACCAAGCCCGATGCCGTACGCCAGCCAGCCGAAGCCGGCGATGAAAATGACGACATGGCCGAACGCCATGGCCGCAAACAGCAGCACGACGTTGCGATCCCAGCCGCGCTCCGCCAGCCAGCCGGTGATGAAGGCAGCCGCCACGAAGCCATAGAGATAGCCGGCGGTCGGCCCGACCAGCGGTGCAATTCCACCGACAGGGCTGGCGAAAACCGGAAGCCCCATCGCGCCTTCGGCGAGGTAGGCAATCATGGTTGCGCTGCCAAGGCGCCAGCCGTAGGCCGCGCCGATCGTCAGCACGAACAGTGTCTGCAACGTCATGGGCACGTAAGGCAGCGGCAGGTTCACCTTGGCTGATAGCGCCATCAACGCGGAGCCGAGCGCGATGAGCACGAACGCGCGCAACGCGCCGACGGCTTCGCCCGGCCGGGTCGGCCACATCACTGCGGCAAGAGGAGAACGCGATGTGGCGGCAGACTGGACGATTGGGTCAGACAAGATGCACTCCGGAAGGCTGGCGAAAACTGGCGGCTATTTAAGCCAGTGAGCGATCCGGTCAACTGCCTCCCGCATCTCCGCGGCCGATCGCGCATAGGAGAATCGGATGAACGAGCGGCCATGGATCGGATCGAAATCGACACCCGGCGTTGCCGCAACATGGGCCTGCTCCAGCATTTGCTTGGCGAAGTCGTAACTGTCGGCGGTGAAATCCGAGACGTCGGCATAGAGATAAAATGCACCGTCCGCAGGCAAGAACTTGCCCAGGCCCGCCCGAGGCAATCCCTCGATCAGGATGCGCCGGTTCTCCTGATAGCCGTGCTTGATCTCCTCCATCTCGGCCACACCGTCGAACGCGGCCTCTGCAGCGATCTGCGACAGCGACGGCACGGAGATGGAGAGATTCTGTTGCAGCCGTTCGATGGGCCGCACCAAAATCTCGGGCACCACCATCCATCCGACGCGCCAGCCCGTCATGCAAAAATACTTGGAGAACGAGTTGATCACGACTGCGTGCTCGGACAACGCCGCCGCCGTCACCGCCGGAAACGCGTAGTCGAGCCCGTGATAGATCTCGTCGGAGATGAAGCGGATGCCCGCATCTTCCGCAGCCGTGATGAGGCCGGCGAGCGCTTCGCGGGACATCATCGTTCCGGTCGGATTGGCCGGGCTGCCGACCAGCACGCCCTTCAGCGGCGCCTTGCGGTGGGCGGCGAGCAGCGCTTCCCCGGTCAGCGCATGGCGCGTCTCGTTGCTGGTCTCGATCAGCACCGGCTCGCAGCCGAGCGCGGTGAGGATGTGACGGTATGGCGGATAGCCGGGCACCGTGACGGCAACGCGAGCGCCCGGCTCGAACATCGACAGGAACGCCAGGACGAACCCGCCGGAGGAGCCCGTGGTCACCACGATCCTGTCCGGGCTGACGGCGCAGCCATACGCATCGCGATAATGCCGTGCGATGCGCTCGCGCAAGGACGGAATGCCCAGCGCCGAGGTGTAGTCGATCCGGCTCGCAGAAAGCGCGGCCTGCGCCGCAGCAATCGCGGTCTTCGGCGCCCCGGCCGCGGGCTGGCCGACCTCCATGTGAATGACATGGCCGCCGGCCGCCTCGATTCGGGCCGCCGCCGCCATGACGTCCATCACCATGAACGGGGGAACATCGCTGCGGCGGGAGGGCTCGAGCCACTGCCCTACCCGGTTCCTCAATGTCGCATCGTGCATCGATTTCTGCTATTTCGCTGGTGGACCGGCCTGTGCGGTCCGGAAACAGGGCGCTTGCGCCCCAGACTAGCCGCAATATACGGCTCATAAGGGCATATCGCTTATCCGGTCCGCCGCCAATCGCCAAAACCAATCACAACACTGCTTCAAAGCCCGTTTGACCCAGACCGTTTGATGTCGCTCCAGATCGCATTGCGCAAGAAAGCCTCGGCGCTGACCGCCCTCGTCACGGCAGCGGCGATGGCGCTGGCACCGTTCTCCACGGCACGGGCGCAGGAGGGCAAAGGGCCGCCGATCCTGCGCGACACCGAAACCGAGCAGCTCTTGCGCGAATATACGCGCCCGATCCTGCGCGTCGCCGGTCTGGAGAAGCAGAACATCAACATGGTCATCATCAACGACAGCTCGTTCAACGCGTTCGTCGCCGATGGCCGCCGCATCTTCGTCAATTACGGCGCGATCCTGCAGTCGGAGACGCCGAACCAGCTGATCGGCGTGCTCGCGCACGAGACCGGGCATCTCGCCGGTGGCCATCTGTCCAAGCTGCGCGAGCAGCTCGCCAACGCCCAGACCCAGATGATCATCGCCATGCTGCTCGGCGCAGGCGCGCTCGCCGCGGGTGCCAGCCGCGGCGGCAACAGCGGCAACAACGGCCTCGCCAATGCCGGTGCGGCGGCGCTCACCGGGCCGCAGGAGATGATCCGTCGTTCGCTGCTCTCCTACCAGCGCCAGCAGGAGGAAAACGCCGACCGTGCCGGCGTGAAATTCCTGACCGCGACCCAGCAGTCGCCGAAGGGCATGTACGAGACCTTCAAGCGCTTCACCAGCGAGAGCCTGTTCGCCTCGCGCGGCGCCGATCCCTATCTCCAATCGCACCCGATGCCCGCCGAGCGCGTCGCCGCGCTTCAGGAATTCGCCAGCACCAGTCCCTATTGGGACAAGAAAGACGATCCCGCGCTCCAGCTCCGTCACGACATGGTCCGCGCCAAGATCTCGGCCTTCATGGAGCGGCCGGAGACGGTCTACCGCCGCTATCCCCTGACCAATGACAGCCTACCGGCACGCTATGCCCGCGCCATCAGCACCTATCTGCACGGCGATTTGCGCAGCGCGCTGGCCCAGATCGACGCGCTGATCGCGGTCCAGCCGAACAACCCGTATTTCTACGAGGTCCGCGGCCAGGCCCTGCTCGAGAGCGGCAAGCCTGCCGAGGCGATCGCTCCCCTGCGCAAGGCTGTCGCACTCTCGAACAATGCCGCCCTCATCGAGATGTTACTTGGGCAGGCTCTGGTTGGAACCGATAATAAGGCCTACACGGACGACGCGATCAAGATTCTCCGTGCCGCAGTGGCACGCGAGCCCGAGGCGCCGATCGGCTACACCCAGCTCGCGATGGCCTATGGCCGGAAGGGAGACTATGCCGAGGCGGATCTCGCCTCCGCCCAGGCCGCGTATCTGCGCGGCGACAACAAGACCGCTCGCGAGCTCGCCACGCGCGCGAAAACCCGTTTCGCCGTCGGCACGCCCGGATGGGTCAAGGCCGACGACATCGTGGCGTCCAAGCCGCCGCGCAACTAGACGCCTGAACTTGACGACCGCCACTTTGACGTCACGACACCTGCTTAAGTCCGCCGCGACGTTTTTTGAAACTTGCTCTGGATAGAGGATTTGCCAATGCCTTCGCTGCGCCTGCTTGCTCCCGCGCTGTTTGCGCTCGCCATTTTCGGCGCAACGGGACCGGCTTCGGCCGACAGCTTCTCGGATGCCCAGCGCACCGATATCGAGGCGATCATCAAGAACTACCTCGTCACCCATCCCGAGGTGCTCGAGGAAGCCATGACCGAGCTCAGCAAGCGCCAGGCTGATGCGGAAGCGAAGAAGCACGAAGCCAGCGTTACGCAGAACTCGGATGCGATCTTCAATTCGCCGCGCCAGGTCGTGCTCGGCAACAAGGACGGCGACGTCACCTTCGTCGAGTTCTTCGATTACAATTGCGGCTACTGCAAGCGCGCCATGAGCGACATGCTCGACCTCCTGAAATCCGATCCCAAGCTGAAGGTCGTGCTGAAGGAGTTTCCGGTGCTGAGCCAGGGCTCGGTCGAGGCCGCCCAGGTGGCGGTCGCCGTGCGCATGCAGGATCCCTCCGGGAAGAAATATCTCGACTTCCACCAGAGGCTGCTCGGCGGCCGTGGCGCCGCCGACAAGGCACGCGCGCTCCAGGCGGCCAAGGAAGCCGGGCTCGACGTCGCGAAGATCGAGAAGGACATCGGAAGCCCGGAGGTCCGCGCCACCATCGAGGAAAACTTCAAGCTCGCCGAAGCGATGGGCATGAACGGCACGCCGAGCTACGTGATCGGCAAACAGATCGTGGTCGGCGCCGTTGGTCTCGACGGCCTGAAGGAAAAGATCGGCGTTGCCCGCTGCGGCAAGGCGACCTGCTGACAGGCGACTTGCCGACAAGCCCCCTTGCTGATCGGACTTTTGCAACTCACACTCGCAACAGGGCCGGCTGAAAAGCCGGCCTTTTTCGTTGGCCAAAAACTGGCGCGAATCCGGCGCGCGCGTTCATCGCGCGTTTAAGAAACAAATGCCGGGGAACATCAGATGTTCCGGAACAACTCAAATCTCCTTTCGTTGGTGGCGCGGGCAATGACGCAAAGAAACACGTGAGGAGAATACGATGTTGAACCGCTTTATGGTCTCGGTTGCCGCACTCGCACTCGTCGCAGGCACCGGTCTGGCCAACGCACAAGGCACGATGAAGAACGAGAGCGGCGCCGGCGCGCAGCCGACGCAGCACTCGCAGTCCTCCGGCGGCGCTGCCGAGCGCGGCGGCGCGATGGGCAAGGAATCCACCCGTGAGAAGGGCACCGTTGGCCAGGCCGGCGGCTCCAGCACCATGAAGTCCGGCACGTCGGCCGAGGAAAAGTCCTCGGGCAAGGACGAACATTCCGGCCGCGAGATGAACAAGAACGCGGCTGAGGAGAAGTCCGGCGCCACCAAGGGCCAGCGCACTGACGAACGCGCGCAGGGTCAGCAGGACAAGTCCAAGAGCATGAGCCAGGACACCAGCAAGTCCGGCGCCAAGGACCAGAAGGACATGAAGGCTGAGGGCAGCAAGAACGGCGCCCCGACCAACAATGCCGAGAACCAGAAGGGCACCGAGACGCGCACCAACCAGAACGCGCAGGGCCAGCCCGGAACCAGCACCAACCAGAGTGCGCAGGGTCAGACCAACACCAACACGACCGTCGGACAGGCCGGCGCCGGCGCCAAGCTCTCGACCGAGCAGCGCACCCAGATCACCTCGGTGATCCGCGAGGAGCACGTGCGTCCGGTGACCAACGTGAACTTCTCGATCGCGGTCGGTACCCGTATTCCGCGCGAAGGTATCGAGCTGCACGCCCTGCCGTCCCGGGTCGTTACGATCTATCCGGAATGGCGGACCTACCGCTACGTCCTGGTCAAGGACGAGATCGTGATCATCAATCCGGACACCTATGAGATCGTGGCTGTCCTGAACACCTAAGGCGATATCCGGCAGGCTTCAGGGGGCGGGCAGCGATGCCCGCCCCTTCGCGTTGAGCCGGAAGCCATGATTTGGACTGGTTAACAAGCAATTTCCGTAGCTTCCGCACAGGTTTTTGCACACCGGATGAGGTACCTGAAGCCCACCCGGAGGTCCTTCAGGCTTCCCCTTACGCGCTTTGTTACCTATAACCCCGCCACGCCGAAACACCTTCCGGGACAGGAATGGCCGAACCAGCAACCGACACGATCCTCGTTCTCAACGGACCGAACCTCAACATGCTGGGGACGCGCGAGCCCGAGAAGTATGGCCATGCGACGCTGGCCGACGTCGAGGCGCTGTGCCGGGACGCGGCGGCGACTTTTGGCCTCAAGGCTGACTGCCGCCAGTCCAACCGCGAGGGCGAGCTGATCGATTTCATCCACGAGGCGCATGCCCGCAAGATGAAGGGCATCATCATCAATGCTGGCGGCTATTCGCATACCTCGATTGCCCTGCACGACGCGCTACTCGCGGTGCAGATCCCGACCGTCGAAGTGCACGTGACCAACATCCACGCCCGCGAGAGCTTCCGCCACCATTCCTACACCGCGCGCGCGGCCTTCGCCTCGCTCTGCGGTTTCGGCATCGAGGGCTACCGCCTCGCCATCCAGGGCCTTGCCGCCAAGCTCGGCATCAAGCCCAAAGCCTGACGCTCCCTCTTCACCCAGAACATTCGGATCAAAGAACAATGGCGCGCCAGCCAGACGACAAAGCAGCCGCAAAATTTTCCAGCGACGATTCCGCGCTCGTCCGCGAGCTCGCTCTGCTGCTCGACGAGACCAGCCTCACCGAGATCGAGATCGAACGCGCCGGCCTGCGTCTTCGCGTAGCCCGCAACGTCAGCGTCGCCGCAACCATGCCCATGCCGGTCGCAACCGCAGCCCCCCCGGTGGTCGCAGCCCCCGCGGCCGCAGCCGCGTCGGACGTCTCCAAGCATCCGGGCGCGGTGACCTCTCCGATGGTCGGCACCGCGTATTGGGCGCCGGAGCCTGGCGCCAAGCCGTTCATCGAAGTCGGCGCGAAGGTCTCGGTCGGCCAGACCCTCCTGATCATCGAAGCCATGAAGACGATGAACCAGATCCCCTCGCCTCGCGCAGGCACGGTGACGCAGATCCTGGTCGAAGACGGCCAGCCGGTCGAGTTCGGCGAGCCGCTGGTCATCATTGAATAAGCGAGTGGCGAATTTCGCCCGCTGAGGCAACATGTTCGACAAGATCCTCATAGCCAATCGCGGCGAGATCGCCCTTCGCATTCTGCGCGCCTGCAAGGAGCTCGGCATCGCGACCGTCGCCGTACACTCCACCGCCGACGCCGACGCCATGCACGTGCGCCTGTCGGACGAGAGCGTCTGCATCGGACCGCCGCCGTCCAAGGACAGCTATCTCAACATTCCGGCGCTGCTCGCGGCCTGCGAGATCACCGGCGCCGATGCCGTTCATCCCGGCTACGGCTTCCTGTCGGAGAACGCACGCTTCGCCGAGATCCTCAGCGAGCACAATCTGCAATTCATCGGCCCCAAGGCCGAGCACATCCGCCTGATGGGCGACAAGATCGAGGCCAAGAAGACCGCCAAGCGACTCGGCATCCCCGTGGTGCCCGGCTCGGACGGCGCGGTCGGCCCCAATGACGACGCGATGGCGATCGCGAAGAAGATCGGCTTCCCCGTGCTGGTGAAGGCGGCGGCCGGCGGCGGCGGCCGCGGCATGAAGGTCGCGCAAAGCGAGGCGGATCTCCAGGTGGCGCTGTCGACGGCGGCCAACGAGGCGAAGTCGGCATTCGGCGACGCCTCCGTCTATTTGGAAAAGTACCTTCAGAAGCCGCGCCATATCGAGATCCAGATCCTCGGCGACGGCCGGGGCGGCGCGATCCATCTCGGCGAGCGCGACTGCTCGCTGCAGCGCCGCCACCAGAAGGTCTGGGAGGAAGGCCCCTCGCCCGTGCTGGCCGCCGCTGCGCGTGCCAAGATCGGCGAGACCTGCGCGAAGGCGATGCGCGAGATGAAATATCTCGGCGTCGGCACCATCGAATTCCTCTACGAGGACGGCGAGTTCTACTTCATCGAGATGAACACTCGAATCCAGGTCGAGCATCCCGTCACGGAGAGCATCACCGACATCGACCTCGTGCTGGAGCAGATCCGTATCGCCGCCGGTGGCGAATTGCCGGCGAAGCAGAACGAGGTCCAGATCATCGGGCACGCGATCGAGTGCCGCATCAATGCGGAGAACCCGCAGACCTTCCGCCCCTCGCCCGGTCGCATCCAGCAATACCACCCGCCCGGCGGCCTCGGCGTGCGCATCGATTCCGCGGTCTATCAGGGCTACCAGATCCCGCCCTATTACGATTCCCTGGTCGGCAAGCTGATCGTCCACGGCAAGACCCGCGCCGAATGCCTGATGCGGCTGCGCCGGGCGCTGGACGAGATGGTGGTCGAGGGCATCGAGACCACGCTGCCGTTGTTCCGCGACCTGGTGCGCCAGGACGACATCATCAACGGCGACTACCACATCCACTGGCTGGAGCAGTACCTGGCCGGCAAGGCGGAACCCGGCGCAAAATAATCGTTTCGCCTGCGGAACCCGTTGGCCCCAGTCGCGTTCTGCCCGATGGGGCCAGTTCCAAGGGGGCGTTTTGAATTCCACTCAGCCTGACAGCGCGAGACCGTGGTGACGGCCGTGTCGCAGCGGCGGCGCGTATTTTGGCAGATCCTGCTGCTTTCAGCGGGTCTGCTGGTGCTGACCGTGATCAGCGCAGGCTCGGTCTACCTCGTCAACAAGGCGCGGGACGACAGCAAATGGGTCGTCCATACAATCGAGACGGAGAACGAGATCAACTCTCTCCTCCTCGAAATCCGACGGGCCGAGAGCAGCGCCCGGGGCTTTCTGCTGACGGGGGGCCCCGATTTTCAATCGGATCACGAGAAGGCCGTCGCGGCGATCATCCCGGCGCTCGACAAGCTCACGCGCCAGATCGGCGACAATCCGGCGCAACGTGAGAACATCGAGAAACTGAGCGCGGCGATCGAGGCCCGGCTCGACCAGTTCTCGCGCGAGATGAACTTCGTCAAGCAAAACGAGCTCGACCAGGCGAAGGCGCTCGTCCGCGAGGCGGCCGCCGGCAACACCACGACGACGATCAGCAATTTCGCCAACGCGATGATGCGCGAAGAGGAGCGGCTGTTCCGGATCCGCTCCGAGAACTCCGACCGCAGCCAGACCCTGTCGGCGTCGATGACCGGCATCGGCTCAGGCTTCGTCGTGCTGCTGGCCCTGATCTCGATCTGGCTGGTGCGGCGCTCATCGCTGGCCCGCGACGAGGCCGAAGCGCGCCTGCGCGATACCAACGTCAATCTGGAGGCCTTGGTCGACGAACGTACCTCAGACCTGCGCGAAGCCAACGACGAAATCCAGCGCTTTGCCTATATCGTAAGCCACGATCTGCGCTCGCCGCTCGTCAACATCATGGGCTTCACCAGCGAACTCGAAGAGCTTGGCGGCGACATCTTCCGCCGCATCGGCAGCCTCACCCACGTTCCGGCCGACGGGCCCTCTTTGGTGCCCGGCCCCCCCGGCGAGATCGCGTTGGAAGACGCCGACCGGCAATTGTCAGCCGATTTTTCCGAGGCGCTCGGCTTCATCAAGTCTTCGATCGCGAAGATGGACCGCCTGATCTCGGCGATCCTCAACCTCACCCGCGAAGGCCGCCGCGAATTTCAGCCGGAGAAGATCGACACCCGCGCCTTCGTCGAGGCCATCGTCTCGACGCTGGCGCATCAGGCCGTCGAGGCTCAGGCGGAGATCCATGTCGAGGCGCTGCCCGATATCGTCAGCGACCGCCTTGCGCTGGAACAGATTTTCTCCAATCTGATCGATAACGCGATCAAATATCTGAAGAACGGCGTCGCCGGCGAAATCAGAATTCGCGGGCGCACCAAGCTCGGCTACGCCATTTTCGAGGTCAGCGACAATGGCCGTGGCATCGATCCCAAGGACCATCAGCGCATTTTCGACCTGTTTCGCCGCGCGGGAACCCAGGACAAGCCCGGCCAGGGCATCGGTCTTGCGCACGTGCGCGCACTTGTGCGTCGCCTCGGCGGCACCATGTCGGTATCATCGGAACTGAACGCGGGCAGCACCTTCACCATCACGCTGCCGATCGCCTGGAATGTGAGCAACCGGAACGCGGACAAATGACCCACCCTGTCAGCATCATCATGATCGAGGACGACGAGGGCCACGCCCGCCTGATCGAGCGCAATATCCGCAGGTCGGGCGTCAACAACGAGATCGTCGCCTTCGCCAACGGCACCGATGCGATGAAGCACCTGTTCGGCGCCGACGGCAGCGGCCTCGTGCAGAAGGGCAATGCGCTCCTGATCCTGCTCGACCTCAATCTGCCCGACATGACCGGCATCGACATTCTGAAGCAGATCAAGGAAAACAAATATCTGAAGGCTTCGCCGGTGGTCGTGCTGACGACCACCGACGACAGCCAGGAAATCAAGCGCTGCTACGAGCTCGGCTGCAACGTCTACATCACCAAGCCGGTCAACTACGAGAATTTCGCCAACGCCATCCGGCAACTCGGCCTGTTCTTCTCCGTCATTCAGGTCCCGCCCGCCGCCCCATGACACAGCACACGCCGACATTGCTCTACATCGATGACGACGATGCGCTGGCGCGCCTTGTCGACCGCGGCCTGACGCGGCGCGGCTACAAGGTCATTCACGCCGCGAGCGGCGAGGAAGGCCTCGAGCGCATCCGCAATGCCGGAGCTGCGGGCTGCATCGATGTGGTGGCGCTCGACCAATATATGCCGGGCCTCGACGGGCTCGAGACGCTCGAGCAGATCATGGCGATTCCGGACGCGCCGCCGGTGGTCTTCGTCACGGCCTCGCAGGATTCCAGCATTGCCGTCACCGCGCTGAAGGCAGGCGCAGCCGACTACCTGGTCAAGGACGTCAAGGGCGACTTCATCCCGCTGCTGCACGTCGCGGCCGAAGGCGCGCTGCGCCAGGCCGAATTGCAGCGGGCGCGCGAGGAAGCCGAGGCCGAGATCCATGCCTCGCGCGATCGCTACGCCGCGCTTGCCGCCGAACGCGAGCTGTTGCTGCGCGAGGTCAATCACCGCGTCGGCAATTCGCTCCAGATCATCGCTTCGCTCCTGCATTTGCAGGCGAGCTCAGCCGCCCAGGAGGAGGTCAAGGCCGCACTGACCAACGCGATGGGCCGCGTCGCCGCCGTCGCGCAGGTGCACCGCCGCCTCTATACCTCGCAGGACCTGAAGAGCGTGGTGCTCAACCAATATCTGGACTCCCTGCTCGAGGATCTGCGCCGCTCCGCCGAAGGCAACCGGATGTCGCGCCTGACGGTGAAAGCCGAACCGATCGAGATCGACCCGGACCGGGCCGTCGCCGTCGGTATCATCGTCAACGAGCTGGTGATGAACGCGGTGAAGTACGCCTATCCTGATGGTGCCGGCCCCATTCACGTCGAGCTGATCTCGAAGGGAGACGATCTGCTGCTGTCGATCACCGATAACGGCGTCGGCGACAACGCCAAGGCCGATCCGCGCTCCACCGGCATGGGCCAGCGTATCGTCGCGGCCATGGCCTCCAAGCTCGAAGCCTCTGTGGAGCGCGATCCCGCGCATTCCGGAACCCGCATCATCCTGCGGTTCCCCTGCACTCCGGCCGCGCCCGGCAAGGCGAACAGCGCTGCAGCGGGTTGATCCGGCATCCGGAATTGCCCCCATCGCACGCGCATTGCGATCCTGCTATGATCGAACGCCATGACTGCGCGCGACTCCGCTTCATCTGAAATCACACCGGCCGTGCTGCTGCGCGCTTACGCCTGCGGCATCTTTCCGATGGCCGAGAGCGCCGACGACCCGACCCTGTTCTGGGTCGAGCCGGAAATGCGCGGCGTGATTCCACTTGACGGTTTTCGCGTCGCTTCGCGGCTGGCCCGCACCGTGCGCTCGGACGTGTTTCGCGTCACCGTCAACACCGCGTTCAAGGCCACCATCGCCGGCTGCGCGGCGCCGCAGCCGGGACGCGAGGACACCTGGATCAACAAGCGCATCCGCGACCTCTATGGCGGCCTCTACGAGCTCGGCCATTGCCACAGCGTCGAGGCCTGGCAGGGCGACGACCTCGTCGGCGGCCTCTATGGCGTCAGCTTGGGGCGCGCCTTCTTCGGCGAGAGCATGTTTCACACCGCGCGCGATGCATCCAAGGTGGCGCTGGTGCATCTGGTCGCCCGGTTGATCCATGGCGGCTTCGAGCTGCTCGACACGCAATATGTCACCGAGCATCTGAAGAGCTTTGGTGCGACCGAGATCTCGCGGCGGCGCTACACCGCGCTGCTCGACAAGGCGCTCGCCGGCGAGCCCGGCGATTTCCTGCGCCTGTCCAATGGTGAAGCGATCCCCGGCGCACGCGCGCTCGAGATCATCGCCTCGCGGCAATAGCCGGGTTACGGCTGCCAAATCCCGCGGGATTTGGCCTAGCGGCCAAACCCGGGGATACCGAACAGACCCGGCCGCTGCTCGGGCGGCGGAGGTGGCGGCGGGGCGGCCTGCGGCTGTGGCGGCGGCGGCAGAGGCTGCGGCGGACGCTGCTGGACCTGCTTGGGCGCAGCCTTCTTCTGCGCCGGAGGCGGCGGTGGCGGCGCGGGCTTGGTCGCAGGATCCGGAGCTGCGGTCGCAATGGTCTGCTGCGGCTCTTTGCAGTCGGTGAGCCAGATGTCGTAGATCGGGTGCTCGACGCCGTGCAGACCGGGGCTCGCGGCAAACATCCAGCCGGAGAAGATCCGCTTCACCTCGCCCTGCAAGGTGATCTCGTCGACTTCGACGAAAGCATCGGTGTTGGCCGCTTCCGTCGCCGGCCGCGTGTAGCAGGCGTCGGTCTTCACCCGCAGCGCGCCGAACTGCACTGTCTCGCCGATATCCTCGTCGAAATTGATGATGCGCCCGGTGATCTTGTCGAGGCCGGAGAAGGTCGCCTTCTTGTTCACGATCTTCTGCGCCGGCGGCTCGGTGACGACCTCATCGCCGGGTTGGAGGCTCGCGGGGGCCTGCGGCACGGCGCCCGGCTGCGGGGCGCCCTTCTGTTGGGGCTGGCGCTGGCCAGGGACAGCACCAGGTTGGGCGGGCCCACCCGGCGGCGCAACGGCGACGGCCGGCGGCTGGTTCTGCGGCGCAACGGTGGAGCCCGGCGGCGGCGCCAGCGGCTGGCTCTCGACCGGCCCCGGCATGACATTGCCCTGGCGACCTGGCGGCGGCATCGGACGTGACGGCAGCACCCGTCCCTGCGGCGGCAGCTCGGGCACCTCTTCGTCGTCGTCGGGCGTCGGCTGGGGCATCGGCTGCCCGCCACGGGGGATGGTCCCCGGCGGCCGCAGCGGCGGCGGATCGGAGAAGATCGTCCCGATCTGCGCCTGCGCGGGCGTCGCAACCGTCAGCGCGGTGGCGGCCAGCAGCGCCGCAAGGCCTGTCAGGGTAAAGGTTTTGAACATCTCGCGCGGCTTCAACAGCGAATCGGGCTTGTTGGACATTCTACAGGGGATACCGCCGCTCGCAGGCCCCCGGTTAACACGCCGAATACGGCGGGGAAAGGGCGGCATTCCTGCCCTGCCCGGCGCCGGCTGGCCAGAGCGGGCCGCGGATGGAATAGTCCCAGGGGTTCTTCTCCCTCCCAAGGCGTTCCAGGACGCCGGCCGCCCTGTTTAGCGTCGCCCCTATCCCAATGCCGCCCGCTCTCCGAACCATGTTCGCCCTTCCGCTCCGCGGCCTGACCTGGCTTGGCGGCCAGGGCACGCGTGCGGTGGCATCGGTGGTTTTCATCGCTGCCGCCGTGCCGCCCCTTGGTGCGCTCTTGCGTCCCTATGTCACCGAGGCGATCCTCGTTCTGCTCTGCATCTCCTTCATGCGGGTGGACCTCGTGGCGCTGTACGGCCATTTGCGCCGGCCGGCGCTGGTGGCAACGGCGACGGCCTGGACCACGATCGGCGTGCCCGTCATCGTCGGACTGATCGCGCACGCGACCGGGCTGACCGACCGCGCGCCCGGCCTGATGCTGGCGCTGATGCTCCAGAGCATGGCCTCGCCGATGATGGCCTCGCCCGCTCTCGCGGCGCTGATGGGTCTCGACGCCACGCTCGTGTTGGTCACGCTGGTCACCGCAACCGCGATCGTACCCTTTACCGCGTCGCTGTTCGCGAGCTTTTTTCTCGATGGCATGCTCAGCATATCGCCGCTTACGCTCGGCCTGAAGCTATCAGGCATCCTCGCCGCGTCGCTGCTGGTTGCAACGGCCATCCGCTGGCTGTGCGGCGCGGACGCCATCCAGCGCCACAAGCAGCCGATCGACGGCTTTAACATCGTCATCCTCTTCATCTTCGCATCGGCCATCATGGGCGACGTCGTAACCGATCTGATGGCACAGCCGGTCTTCACCATCAGCCTCGCCCTCCTTGCCTTTGCGGTCTATTTCACACTGCTCGCCGTCACCACCTTGCTGTTTCGCCGCATCGGCACCGAGCGCGCGCTGGCGCTCGGGCTGATGGTGTCGCAACGCAATCTCGGGCTGATGCTGGCCGCGACATCAGGCGCGCTGCCACCCACCACCTGGCTGTACTTCGCGATGACGCAGTTTCCGATCCATCTGTCGCCATACCTGCTGACGCCGATCGCACGGCGCCTGACGGCGCGGGCGGAAACCTCCACCAAAGCGACCGCTGGCAGGGCCAGTCCAGGCTAGCCGCATGGACCTCGCCAATACCCGTCGGCGAGCAGACGCAGGCTACGCGTTGCGCGATCTCTTCTTCTTGCACTCTTCCAAAATCCAGTCGCGAAACGCTTTCATCGCATGCGAGAGCCGTTTTGATTTCAGAGACGTGAGCCAATAGGATCCCAGAAAGACCTGACGGTCATAGGGGCAAACCAGCCGCTTGCGCGACAGATCGTCAGCAAACAACGCGACGGGCAGCAGCGCCACGCCAGCGCCTTGCGCCGCCGCATGCGCCAGGGAAACCGATGAATCGAAGGTCGGGCCCGTCATCCGCGGTTGCCTGCACTTGACCTCGTCGAACCAATGCGCCCATTCGCCCGGCCGATACGAGCGCAACAGCACCTCCTTGTGGAGATCGATTGGAGCTTTAAGGCGCTTGGCGACGTGGGGCGCGCACATCGGTGTGAAGTGGGCCTCGACCAAGGGCTCGGCGCTCGTTCCGTGCCACGCGCCGTCGCCAAATCGAATGGCGTAGTCCAATCCTTCGCCGCCGAGATCCACGCGGTTGTTGTTCGCGAAGATCCTGACGTCGATATGCGGATGGCTCGAGGTGAAGCTGCCGAGGCGCGGCAGCAGCCAGCCGGAGGCGAACGTTCCGACCACGCCGATGGCCAGACTCTCGCGCATGCGGCCATTCTCGAACCGATCGAGGACCTGACTGATCTGGCTGAAGGCGCTCGATATGACGGGCTGGAGCGTCTCACCCTCTTCCGTGAGAGCAAGCCCGCGGGTCAGCCGCTTGAAGAGCTTGACGCGCAGACTCTCTTCCAGAGTCCGCACCTGCTGGCTTACGGCGGCCTGCGACACCCGAAGCTCCAGACCGGCCTTGGTGAAGCTGAGATGGCGCGCGGCCGCTTCGAACGAGCGGAGCGCGTTCAGCGGCAGATTCGAAATATTGGCAGGGCGGCGGGCCATTTCCCGATCCAAGTTTTACTTATGGATGGCCTTACGAAGCATCGTTTGTCAATTGCCGGAGCGCGACGCAAAAATCATCCCGCAATTCACGGGAGTGCTCCATGCTCACACGACGTCAATTCGGTTCATCTGCCCTTGCGGTCGCGGGAAGTCTCGTCCTGCCGAACGTTTCGCGTGCTGCCTCGGGCGGAACTGTACCGCTCATTGAAGCCATCAAACAGTTGGAATCGAAGAGCGGAGGCCGGCTGGGCGTCTCCGTGCTCGACACGACGACGGGCATTCCGATCCATCACAAGGGAGACGAACGCTTTCCCATGTGCAGCACATTCAAGGTGCTTGCGGCGGCAGTAATCCTCAAAGACGTAGGCGGCAAGTTGGAAGGCCTTGAACGGCGCGTTCGTATCGAGCAGGCCGATCTCGTCGCCTCCTCGCCCGTCACGAGCAAGCATGTCGGCGGCGACGGAATGACGCTTCGCGAGCTTTGCGATGCCGCCATCACCATGAGCGACAACACCGCCGGTAACGCGCTTCTGAAAAACATCGGCGGTCCGGCCGGCTTGACCAGCTTCGCGCGGAGCCTTGGCGACGACATCACCAGATTGGACCGGACCGAAACCGAGCTGAACGAAGCCACGCCGGACGATCCCCGCGACACGACGACCCCGAATGCGATGGCAGCCAATTATCGGCGCTTGCTGTTCGGCGACGTCCTGCCCCCGGAAGGGCGCGATCAACTCGGCAAATGGCTCATTGCCAACAAGACCGGGGATACGCGTTTGCGCGCCGGCCTGCCTCAAGGCTGGCGTGTCGGCGACAAGACCGGAGCAGGTGAGCATGGAACCTGCAATGACGTCGCCATCGTATGGCCGCGCGAGCGCTCGCCGCTCATCATCGCGGTCTACCTCACCGGCGCAACGCTCGACCCGAATGGACGAAATGATGTGATCGCATCGGTCGGCCGGGAAGTCGGCAAGGCCTTCTCCTAACAATCGTAGCCCGTCCTACCCCGCCCTTGCCGCGCGCCGCAGCGCCTGCGGCGGTTGGCCGAAGGCGCGGATGAAGGCGCGGCGCATGCGCTCGGGATCGCCGAAGCCGGTGGTTTCGGCGACGAGCTCGATGGCTTCCCGAGATGACTGCACGCGCTCGCGGGCAACTTCGATCCGCAATCGCTCGATCGCCTTTGACGGCGTCGTGCCGGTCTCGGCGGCGAAGGCGCGGGCAAAGTGCCGCGCGCTCATGCCGGCGCGATCGGCGAGGTCTTCCACCGTCAGCCGTGCGTCGAGATTCTCCCGCGCCCATGACAGCAGCGCACCGAAGCGGCCGTTCGGCGTCTTCAATTCCAGCAACGACGAGAACTGCGACTGACCGCCGCTGCGGCGGTGGTAGAGCACGAGCTGGCGCGCGGTCGCCTGCGCGATCTCCTCGCCATGGTCCTCGGTGACCATCGCGAGCGCGAGGTCGATGCCGGCACTGATCCCGGCCGACGTCCAGACATTGCCGTCGCGGGTGAAGATCTGGTCCGGCTCGAACTTGATCTGCGGATAGCGCGCGACAAAATCGCGCGTCCGGCCCCAATGCGTGGTGGCGCGGCGGCCATCGAGCAGGCCGGCCTCCGCAAGCACATAGGCGCCCGAGCAGACGCTGGCGATCCGCACGCCGCGCCTCGCCAGCCGCTGCACGAAGGCGAGCGTCGCAGGACAGCTCGCCGATGCCGATACGCCCGCGCCGCCCGCCACGACCAGCGTCGTGATCGCTTTCGCCGATTTGAAATCGCGCGCCATCATCTCGACGCCCGACGACGAGGGCACGGCGCCCGCGTTCAATGCCAGCACCCGCAGCGCAAGCGGCTTGCCGCTGGCGCGTGCGGCGATCTCGAACACCGAGATCGGGCCCGCCGCATCGAGCAACTGGAAGTCGGGGAAGATCAGGATGCCGATCATGCTCATGTCCGAAAGTGAGGGAAATACGCCATTTTGGACAGGATGCCATCATGCCATCTTGCGTCCGTCAAGCTCTTCATCGGAGGCTCTCATGCCGGCATCGCTCCAGATCGGACTTTTGGTGTTCCCGCGCGTCACCCAACTCGACTTCACTGGGCCGCTGCAGGTGTTTTCATCCGTCCCGGGCGCGACGGTGCACCTGATTTGGAAGACGCTGGAACCGGTGCCGAGCGATTCCGTCCTGATGCTGACGCCGACCGTGACCTTTACCGATTGCCCGCAGCTGGATGTGATCTGCATTCCCGGCGGCTTTGGCACCGATGCCCTCCTCAACGATGAGGAGACTCTCGACTTCGTGCGCAAGCAGGCTGCTGGCGCCAAGTTCATCACGTCCGTCTGCACGGGATCGCTGGTGCTGGGGGCGGCGGGGCTGTTGAAGGGCTACAATGCCGCCACCCATTGGAGCGCGATGGAGATGCTGCCGCTGTTCGGGGCGACGCCGACGAAGACGCGCGTCTGCATCGATCGCAACCGTGTGACCGGCGGCGGCGTCACCGCGGGAATCGATTTCGCACTTACGCTGGTCTCGCTGCTGGTCGATCGCACCACAGCAGAGGCCATTCAGCTCCGCCTCGAATACAATCCCGCGCCGCCCTTCAATGCCGGCTCGCCGGAGACCGCCCCAGCCGAGGTGCTCGCGCTCATGAAAGAGCGGGTCGCACCATCGCAAGCCCGGCGCCTGGATGCCGCCAAGCTGGCGGCCGAGCGGGTGATGTAAACGCGGCGCTCGTGTCCCGGACGCGCTGCAGGGTGCGAGACACGAGCCAGAAGTTCGGTGCACAACCCCATCCAGCGCGTCATTGCGAGCGCAACGAAACAATCCAGGAATCTTTCCACGGATACATATCTGGATTGCTTCGTCGCAAGGGCTCCTCGCAATGACGGAGCCTCCGGCTCATCGAGCCTCCAGCAGAAAAAGGCCGCTCGGTTTCCCGAGCGGCCTTTCCTGTCTCACGGCGGCGCACATTCTCATCGGGCGATTTCGGAGCTCCAGACCGGGGGCCTATCTCCCGATCGAGTCCTTCCTCGGCAGCCGCTGCACTTCGGGACAGTCGCGAACTGTTGCCCGAACCGAACGCGATGGTCTCCCATCTCCGTAAGATGGGTTCATTGAGCCGCATCGCTGGCGCAAGCGCAACGTCCACGCAGCCGGCATCCCCGCTGTTCCCGTTGTCCACAGCGACGTGATGCAGATGCGTATGCATCCAATCCGGTGATCGAAGTGCGCGACTAACCCGGCGTCCAGGGCTGGTAATCGCCGGTCGCCTTCGGCCGCTTGCCGCTGGCGAGCGTCGAGCCGGAGGGCCTGTAGGCCTTCGCCGTGCCGGTGAGGTTGGGCTGGTGCGGCTTCTCCCACTCGCGCGGCTGATAGTTGAGCTCGGTCGGCGGCACGTCGACAACGTGGTGGATCCAGCCATGCCAGGCCGGCGGAATGCGGCTGGCTTCCGCATAGCCGTTATAGATCACCCAGCGCCGCTCGAAACCGAGCGTCGGGTCGATCTTGCCGCCGGCGGTGCGGTAGTAGCGGTTGCCCTGCTCGTCCTGGCCGACCAGCTCGCCGAACCTGGAGGTCCAGAGTTGGGTGCCAAAGGTCTGGCCATTCCACCAGGTGAAGAGCTTCAGGAAGAATTGTTTCATGCGGCAAGGGCCCTGCTTCGTGGGGTCCTGATGCCATCCGGACGGCCAAATGTCCAGTTCGGCGGGCGCGGTGGTGCCCCGCCCAAACGACGATCCAAGGGCATGTGAAGCTGCCGCCCCAAATCCGACGTGATCCATTCATGACGGGTACAGCGTCGGCGAGGAAGTCTGCACCTCATGCGCAAACCGGCGTGATCCCAGGAACCACCGCATCATCCTGGGGTTGGCTCGCGGGAAAGGAGTTTGATCATGACAAGTCTGAAAATTTTGAGCACGGCTGCAGCACTCGCATTGGCTCTGCCCATGGCGACGCCGAGCTTTGCCCAGCCTGGCGCCGGCCATGCCGGCGGTGGCGGCGGAGCCCACTTCGGCGGCGGAGGCGGTGCCCACTTCGGCGGCGGCAGCTTTGGTGGCGCCCGCATGGGCGGCGGCAGTTTCACCTCCAGCGCAGCCATGCGCCCCGGCGGCACGGCACCGACCTTTAGCGGCACGCGCACCTTGGGCAGCTCTCCGACCTTCGGTCCCGGCACCCGCAGCTTCTCGACCGCCTCATCCGGCACCTGGAACGGCGGCAATTGGCACGGCGGCTGGCACCACCATCACCATGGCGGATTCTGGCCGGGATTCGCGGCGGGCGCCGCGATCGGCGGGCTCGGCTCCTATGCCTATTACGGCGGTCCGTACTACGACGATTCCTATTACGACGACGGCTATTACGACGATGGTGCAGCCGTCGCCGTGGTGCCCGACTCTGGCGGCGATTCGTCGGCCTATTGTGCCCAGCGCTACCGGTCCTACGACCCGGCGTCCGGCACCTATCTCGGCTATGACGGCTTGCGCCATCCCTGCCCGTAACGCGGCCTGAAGACCATCTTCTTGGGCGGCGCCCGACCAGGGGCGCCGCCTTTCATTTGGCTGCCTCGGGTTTGCTGTCGGTGTCGGACGGGAATGGCCTTGCTCGGCGGTCGTGCACGGCTTGGCGAGGATTTCGCAGGTCGCACGGATTTGTCTCAACCTGTCATTGAAACCCGGAGGAAATTACCGCCCCGACTCCGCCCCCGACGTTGGGAACTCACGGGGTCGCTATGCATTGCGCCGTGCATATCTCTTCCGGCCCAATCCAAAATTGACCCGGCACACGATTCGCCTATATCACCAACTACTGTGGGGACTTCGATTTACTGGGAAATGTCATGCCGCGCATCCTCGTGGTAGACGACGATCCGATGGTCGGCGCGACTATCGAGGTCCTCCTCCAGCGTCAGGGCTTTGACGTCACGTTGACTGACGGCGGCGAAGCGGGGCTTGCTGCGCTTGAAGCGCAGACCTTCGACGTGATGCTGGTTGATATCTTCATGCCGCATATGCGCGGCTTCGAATCCATCCGCATCTTTCACGAGCGCGCGCCGGCGATTCCGCTGATCGCCATGTCGGGTTACGCCTTCGCCTCAGCCGCCTCGCCTTCTCCCGACTTCCTTCGCATGGCACTCGAACTCGGTGCGACGCGCTGCCTGCGCAAGCCGTTCACGCCCGAGGCACTGTTGACGACGATCCGGGAATGCCTCGCCGGTTCCGGCGAGAGCGCAGAGAAGGACAAGAAAGAGGCCCCTTGATCCCCTCGCAGCGCGTCATTCTCGGTGCTGGACTTGCAATCCTCCTGATCATCACCGCCGCCTCGATCGGCCTCGATGTGAAGTCGCGGTCGGATACGGCCTGGGTCAATCACACGGTCGAAGTGCTGAAGAAGATCTCGGATCTGCGCGTTCTGATGCGCCGCGCCGAAAGCGCCGCGCGCGGGTTCGAGCTCTATCGCAGCCAGAACTTCACCGACGAGTTCCAGACGGCCCGCGCCGAGCTTGCGCCCGCGCTCGCCGATCTCAAGCGATCCGTTCGCGACAACCCCGATCAGATCGCGCTCATGGAGGGCACAGAACCCCTGGCGATGCGCCGGATCGAGATCGCGGCCGAAGCGATGCGGCTAAGCGCCGAGAAAGACCCGGCCGGCATCACCGCGCTCCAGGGCAAGGCCGAAGGCCGCGGCCTCATGGACACGGTGATGGTCAATCTCGATCGTCTGGCCGCGGAAGAGCAGAGCCTGCTGGCTGCGCGGACATCGGACTCCCGCCGGACCGGCATCGTGCTGCTGGGCATCGATGTGGTCGGTGCCCTGGTGATCCTGCTGCTGGTCGTGATGTTGATGCGCGAAAGCCAGCGCGCCCAGGTCGCACTCACGAGTTCGCTGCATGAGACGCGGGCCGCCAAGGAAGCCCTGGAAGCCGCCGTCGCTGAACGCACCGAGCATCTCGTTGCCGCCCATGACGAGCTGCGGCTGTCGATCAACGTGCTCCAGAGCACGTTCCGCAGCATGGCCGAAGCGGTGCTGGTGATCGACGACGACGGCAACGTCCTGCTGTCCAATCCGGCTGCGGAGCGCATGCTGCTGCACCGCGCCGGCATGAACCTGCGCAATCTCAGCGCGCTGTCCGACGTCTTCCACGGCGACGGCGTCACGCCGCTCAAGGCCGACGAGCTGCCATCCGTCAGGGTGCTGCGCGGCGATGAGTTCGAGGACCTGGAGATGATCGTCCGCCCGCACAGCGGCAACGACGTGCGCCATCTGATGGTCAGCGGCCGGCCGATGCGCGACGGGCAAGGCCACATCTCCGGTGCCGTGCTGGTCTATCACGATGCGACCGCCTCGCGCGAAACCGAGCGCCAGCTGCAGCAGTCGCAGAAGCTCGATGCGATCGGCAAGCTGACCGGCGGCGTCGCGCATGATTTCAACAACATGCTGACGGTGATCTCGGGCAACACCGAGACGCTGGTGGCGAGCCTGAAGGAGCAGCCCGAGCTGCAGCGCACGGCGCGCCTGATCGACGATGCCGCCGAACGCTGCGCGGAACTGATTCAGCACCTGCTCGCCTTCGCGCGAAAACAGCCGCTGCAGCCGCACGACGTCGAGATCAACGCCGCCATCGCCGACATCGCAAAGCTCCTGCGCCCCACCCTCGGCGAGCAGATCCAGATCGAGACGGTCCTGGAACAGGGACCGATGACCGCGCATATCGATCCATCCCGCCTCGCCAATGCCGTGCTCAACATGGCGATCAACGCCCGCGATGCGATGCCGAACGGCGGCAAGCTCCTGCTCGAGACTCACCGGGTCGTGCTGGACGAGGCCTACGCGCAGGCCAATGTCGACGTGCGGCCGGGCCCTTACGTGATGCTCGCTGTCAGCGATACCGGCACCGGCATGGAGCAGAGCGTCCAGGAAAAGGCCTTCGAGCCGTTCTTCACCACCAAGGAGGTCGGCAAGGGCTCCGGTCTCGGCCTCTCCATGGTCTACGGCTTCGTCAAGCAGTCGGGCGGCCACATCAAGATCTACAGCGAGGAAGGCCACGGCACCACGATCAAGCTCTATCTGCCGCCGGGCGAAGGCACCGGCGCGGCCACGGCCATCGCAGCGCCCCAGGCCGAAGGCGGCGCCGAGACCATCTTCATCGTCGAGGACGATGCGCTGGTGCGCAACTTCGTCACCGCGCAGCTCCAGAGTCTCGGCTACAAGACCGTCGCTGCCGCCGACAGCAAGGCTGCACTCGAATTGATCGACGCCGGGCAGGCCTTCGACCTGCTCTTCACCGACATCGTCATCCCCGGCGGCATGAGCGGGCGCGAGCTCGCCGACGAGATCGCCAAGCGCCGGCCGGGCGTCAAGGTGCTCTACACCTCCGGCTACACCGACAACGCCATCGTCCATCACGGCAAGCTCGACGACGGCGTGATGCTGCTGACCAAGCCCTACCGCCGCAACCAGCTCGCCGAGATGATCAGGAAGGCGCTGGGCGGCGGGGCTACCGCGTCGCCAGCACCACCGCCGCCAGCGTGAAGATCAGCGCGGCGATCTGCCCTGCCCCGAGCGGCTCGTGCAGCGCGATCGCGGACGCCACGACGCCGATCACAGGCACCGCCATGGTGCCGATCGCCGCGACCGAGGCCGGCAGCCGGGCGAGCGCGGCGAACCAGCTGACATAGGCGATGCAGAACTGCACCACGGTCGAATAGACCAGCAGCCACCAGCCCGTTGGCGTCACCTTGTCCAGATGCGAGGTCTCGACGAGGAGGCCGATGATCGAGATCGGCAGGCAGCCGATCCCGATCTGCCAGGCTGCGGCGGTGATCGGCGGCAGATGGATCGGGTACTTCTTCGAGAATACCGTGCCGATCGCAAAGCCGAGCGCGCCGCACAGCGCCATGATGATGCCGGGCAGCTTCTCGGCACTGGCGGCAATGCCGTTGCCGCCCATGATCGAGGCAAGACCGGCAAAGGCCATCACCAGACCCAGCGTGCGCAGCACGGTCGGCCGCTCCCCCAGAACAGGCCAGGCGATGATCGAGGCCCACACCGGCATGGTGTAGGCGATCAACGCCGCCTCGCTCGCCGGCAGCCAGAGCAGCGCCAGCCCCATCAGCACCATCCAGCCGGTGACGTTGAGCACGGCGGCCGTGATCAGCCGCGGCCAGATCGCGCCGGGGATTTTCAGGCTGTCGCCGCGCAGCAGCGCGAGCGCGGCCAGCAGCACGGCCCCGAGCACGCCGGTGACGCCGCGAAGGGTGAGCGGCGGCAGCTCGCCGAGGAGGAATTTCGTCACCGGCCAGTTGAAGCCCCACCCGATCGAGGTGATCGCGAGGAACATCAGGCCGGCCGGGGCGATGCGTGGGCGCTGCACCGGCCTGGTCGAATCAAGCATGGGGGTATCCGGCAAAATCGGGGTCAGCTTGGCGCGGATTCGCCGATACGACCACCACCTCGGCGGGCATGCCTGCCCTCACCTTCCGTACCACTACGTGAGTCTGCCTGACGCAATCCCGGTCCCGAAAAATATACCTGCCCTGTGAACAGCGGGATGAAGGGTCGCCATCACCGCGGGATGCAAATTTTTTCGGTTGGGAATCCCTGAGGACTCACTGATACTTGCCTCCACAACAGGTGTGGGCTTGCCCCCTGTTATCCCCCGCAATCCACCATATTTAGTATTTGATTCAGGAACTCGCACTAGTTCTTGACGGGCGCTTTGGAGAGTCCTAGCTTTCGATCCGTTCGGCGCGAGTGAGTTTGCGTCCCGCCGGCACTCCCCCAAAGGGTCTCGCAAATCTTAACTCCGCCAACCGACCGAGGTAGCGGAATAAGGGCTTGTCTGCCCGCGATAAGCGGACTTTTCGGGCGCCAGAACGGGCCGGCAACAGGCTCGGATGGCATCGCTAGGCGTTGTGACAGTGGGGCGTTGAACGCATGTCGGGCTCATCCCCTTGGGGGCGGATGGTGCCAGGGACATGCCGGCGGATGATCGGTGCGCGCATCGATGGATCACGTCGGGAGAAACTGGGCCGGATCCACCGGCTGAACTGCGGTGCCCAAGGGCCTGATGAGGGCCTGGGTGGGAAACGCGAAATGAAATGACGACCCGGATGCCTGAACGGAGGCAGTCCGGTCAAAGATAAGGACGGGGCAAGACCATGCGGATTGAGCGGCGCCACACCACTTCGGGACAGTCACCTTATGCGGGAATCGAATTCCGCCTGACCACGTCGGAGATCAGGAATCCCGACGGCTCGGTCGTGTTCAAAATGGACGGCGTCGAGGTCCCGGCCGAATGGTCGCAGGTCGCCTCCGACGTGCTCGCGCAAAAGTATTTCCGCAAGGCCGGCGTTGCCGCGCGCCTGAAGAAGGTCGAGGAGGAATCCGTCCCCTCCTTCCTGTGGCGCTCCGTGCCCGACACCGAGGCGCTCGCCGCGCTCCCTGAGAAGGAGCGCTATGTCAGCGAGCTCTCCTCCAAGCAGGTGTTCGACCGTCTCGCCGGCTGCTGGACCTATTGGGGCTGGAAGGGCGGCTACTTTACGTCGGACGAAGACGCCCAGGCCTTCTATGACGAGCTCCGCTACATGCTCGCCATGCAGATGGTCGCGCCGAACTCGCCGCAATGGTTCAACACCGGCCTGCACTGGGCCTATGGCATCGACGGCCCCGGCCAGGGCCACTATTACGTCGACCCGTTCACCGGCAAGCTGACCAAGTCGAAGTCCGCCTACGAGCATCCGCAGCCGCACGCCTGCTTCATCCAGGGCGTCGGTGACGACCTCGTCAACGAAGGCGGCATCATGGACCTCTGGGTCCGCGAAGCCCGCCTGTTCAAGTACGGCTCCGGCACCGGCTCCAACTTCTCGCGCCTGCGCGGCGAAGGCGAAAAGCTCTCCGGCGGCGGCCGCTCGTCCGGCCTGATGAGCTTCCTGAAGATCGGCGACCGCGCGGCCGGCGCCATCAAGAGCGGCGGCACCACGCGCCGCGCCGCCAAGATGGTCGTGGTCGACGTCGACCACCCCGACATCGAGACCTATATCGACTGGAAGGTGAAGGAGGAGCAGAAGGTCGCCGCTCTCGTCACCGGCTCCAAGATCAACCAGAAGCACCTCAAGGCGGTGCTGAAGGCCTGCGTGAACTGCGAAGGCTCGGGCGACGATTGCTTCGACCCCGAGAAGAACCCGGCGCTCCGCCGCGAGATCAAGCTCGCGCGCCGCAGCCTCGTGCCTGACAACTACATCAAGCGCGTCATCCAGTTCGCCAAGCAAGGCTACAAGGACATCCAGTTCGACACCTACGACACCGACTGGGACAGCGAAGCCTATCTCACGGTTTCGGGGCAGAACTCCAACAACTCGGTCTCGCTGAAGGACGACTTCCTGCGCGCCGTCGAGACCGACGGCGACTGGAATCTGAACGCCCGCACCTCCAAGAAGGTGACGAAGACGCTGAAGGCGCGCGACCTCTGGGAAAAGATCGGCTACGCCGCCTGGGCGTCGGCCGACCCGGGCCTGCACTTCAACACCACCATGAACGACTGGCACACCTGCAAGGCATCAGGCGACATCCGCGCCTCCAATCCGTGCTCGGAATACATGTTCCTGGACGACACGGCGTGCAACCTCGCCTCGGCGAACCTGCTGACCTTCTACAACACCGAGACCAAGCAGTTCGACGTCAGGGGCTATGAGCACCTCTGCCAGCTCTGGACCATCGTGCTCGAAATCTCCGTGATGATGGCCCAGTTCCCGTCGAAGGCGATCGCCGAGCTCTCCTACGAGTTCCGCACGCTTGGCCTCGGCTACGCCAATATCGGCGGCCTCTTGATGACCATGGGCCTTTCCTATGACAGCAAGGAAGGCCGCGCGCTCTGCGGCGCGCTGACCGCCGTGATGACCGGCATCACCTACAAGACCTCGGCCGAGATCGCGGCCGAGCTCGGCACCTTCCCCGGCTACAAGAAGAACGCCCAGCACATGCTGCGCGTCATCCGCAACCACCGCCGTGCCGCGCATGGCGAGCCTGGCGGCTACGAGGCGCTCTCCGTCAACCCGGTGCCGCTCGACCACGCCTCCTGCCCGCAGGCCGACATCGTCGAGCGTGCCAAGCTGGCGTGGGACGCCGCGCTCGCGCTCGGCGAGAAGCACGGCTATCGCAACGCCCAGACCACCGTCATCGCGCCGACAGGCACGATCGGCCTCGTCATGGATTGCGACACCACAGGCATCGAGCCCGACTTCGCGCTGGTGAAGTTCAAGAAGCTCGCCGGCGGCGGCTACTTCAAGATCATCAACCGTGCGGTGCCCGCGGCGTTGCGCGCACTCGGCTATCGCGAGAGCGAGATCGCCGAGATCGAGGCCTACGCCGTCGGCCACGGCTCGCTGTCCAACGCGCCCGGCATCAACGCCTCGACCCTCAAGGCAAAAGGCTTCACCGATGAAGCCATCGCCAAGGTCGAGAAGGCCCTGCCGACCGCCTTCGACATCAAGTTCGCCTTCAACAAGTGGACCTTTGGCGAAGACTTCATCCGCGACCAGCTCGGCATCGGCGCCGAAGCGATCGCAGCCCCCGGCTTCGACCTGCTCCAGGCCGTCGGCTTCACCAAGCGCGAGATCGAGGCGGCCAACGTCCACATCTGCGGCGCGATGACGGTGGAAGGTGCCCCGCACCTCAAGGCCGAGCACTATCCGGTGTTCGACTGCGCCAATCCCTGCGGCAAGATCGGCAAGCGCTATCTGTCGGTCGAGAGCCACATCCGCATGATGGCGGCGGCGCAGCCCTTCATCTCGGGTGCGATCTCCAAGACCATCAACATGCCGAACGACGCCACGGTGGAGGACTGCAAGTCCGCCTACATGCTGTCGTGGAAGCTCGCATTGAAAGCCAACGCGCTCTATCGCGACGGCTCGAAGCTCAGCCAGCCGCTCAACTCGCAGCTCATCAGCGACGATGAGGACGAGGACGATGCGGTCGACCATCTCTACGAGAAGCCGATGGCGGCGCGCGCCGCCCAGGTCTCGGAGAAGATCGTTGAGAAGCTGGTCGAGCGCATCATCGTGATGCGCGAGCGCGAGAAGATGCCGGATCGGCGCAAGGGCTACACCCAGAAGGCGGTGGTCGGCGGCCACAAGGTGTACTTGCGCACCGGCGAATATGATGACGGCCGTCTCGGCGAGATCTTCATCGACATGCACAAGGAAGGCGCCGCGCTCCGCTCCTTCATCAACAACTTCGCCATCGCGGTGTCGCTCGGCCTGCAATACGGCGTGCCGCTGGACGAATATGTCGATGCCTTCACCTTCACCCGCTTCGAGCCGGCGGGCCCCGTGCAGGGCAACGACAGCATCAAGTATGCGACCTCGATCCTCGACTACGTCTTCCGCGAGCTGGCGGTCAGCTACCTCTCCCGCTTCGACCTCGCCCATGTCGATCCCAACGAGACGGGTTTCGATGCGCTCGGCAAGGGCGTCGAGGAAGGCAAGGAGCCGGAAGACGAGCCGAGCCACCACGCGACCAAGCTGGTCTCGCGCGGCCTCACCCGCTCGCGCACCGACAACCTCGTCGTGATGCGCGGCGGCACCACCGCGGTTGCCCAAGGTAACGACAGCGCGCCATCAGGCGGCAGCAAGGTCACCGCGCTCGCCTCCCACGGCGCCAGTGCCCGCGTCGGCGACGCCCTGGAGGGCGCCGTCGCCCTGAAGCAGGAAGCCCAGCACGACCTCTCGCCGACCGAGAAGCTCGAAGCCCTGCAGTGGAGCAAGGCCGGCAGCGCCGCGGTTGCCGCCCCCAGCAAGGCCGAGCGCCGCGCCGAAGCCAAGGCCAAGGGCTACGAGGGTGAGATGTGCAGCGAGTGCGGCAACTTCACGCTGGTGCGGAATGGCACCTGCATGAAGTGCGATACGTGTGGAAGCACGACGGGGTGTTCGTGAGCTATTGCGCACTCGGCATAATAATAACTTAAAGGGATGCGGTGACGAGCATATCGCGCCCCCTAATTAAACGCCCTCTCCTTTCGTAGGGCACAAAGAACCCCGCCGTCGCCGGCGGGGTTCTTTCGTTTCGGCGCGTCGAGGACGACTATCGCCCCGTGGTCGCCATCAGGTGCGGCGGGTACCGCTCGCCCTCAACCGAGATAGCCGCGGCGGCCTCTTCTATCTGATCGAGGTCGGCGGCGCCCAGCTCGACGTCCGCGGCCTTGAGGTTCTCTTCCAGGCGGCCAAGCTTCGTCGTTCCCGGGATCGGGACGATCCACGGCTTTTGAGCCAACAGCCAAGCCAGCGCGACCTGCGCCGGCGTCGCCTTCTTGGCTTCGCCGATCCGCTTGAGGAGGTCGACCAGCGCCTGGTTGGCAGCCATCGCCTCCGGCGTGAAGCGCGGCAGGAGGCTGCGGAAGTCGTTTTCGGCGAGCTTGGTGTTCTGGTTCATCGCACCGGTCAGGAAGCCCTTGCCCAGCGGGCTGTACGGCACGAAGCCGATGCCGAGCTCCTCGCAGGCCCGCAGGATCCCGTTGGTCTCGGGACCGCGGGTCCAGAGCGAATATTCGTTCTGGAGCGCAGCGACCGGCTGCACGGCGTGCGCCTTCCGGACCGTCTGGGCGCCCGGCTCGGAGAGGCCGAAGTGCTTGACCTTCCCTTCCTTGATCAGATCCTTGACGGCGCCGGCGACGTCCTCGATCGGCACGTTCGGGTCCACGCGGTGCTGGTAGAACAGGTCGATGCGATCGCTCTTCAGCCGCTTCAGAGACGCCTCGGCGACCTCGCGGATGTGCGCCGGCTTGCTGTTCATCCCGGACTGCTTGCCGGTCGCCGGGTCGATGTCGAAGCCGAACTTGGTCGCGATGACGACCTTGTCGCGGACGGATGCCAGCGCTTCGCCGACCAGCTCCTCGTTGGTGAAAGGGCCGTAGACCTCAGCCGTGTCGAAGAACGTGACGCCGCGGTCGTAGGCGGCGCGGATCATGTCCACGGCGTCCTGCTTCGCCAGCGCGTGTCCATAGCCGAAGTTCAGACCCATGCAGCCGAAGCCGATGGCCGATACTTCGAGGCCGCTCTTACCCAGTGTTCGTGTCTTCATGTTCGTCTCCTATGAACGCGATGGATATTGCTCGTCGCTGACCTTCTGCAGCCACGTGACGGGGCTGCCGTTCAGCGCTTCCTGGATCGCGATATGGCTCATGCCGACGGTGCTGGTCGCGCCGTGCCAGTGCTTCTCGCCGGGCTCGAACCAGACGACGTCACCAGGCCGGATCTCCTCCACCGGGCCGCCGTCCCGCTGCACCCAGCCGAGCCCCGACGTGACGATCAGGGTCTGGCCTAGCGGATGGGTGTGCCAAGCGGTCCGGGCGCCGGGTTCGAAGGTGACGTGAGCGCCGCACGCTCGCGCCGGCTCGGGGGCTTCGAACAGCGGATCCACGCGGACCGCGCCGGTGAAGTATTCTGCAGGCGCCTTTCCGGAGGGTCGGGAGCCGCTGCGCTTGATGTCCATGAGATGCTCCTCTGTTGGCATGGCGCCCAACGGATGGCGCCAAAAGAGGCTCCAAATGCCGTCGATGGTCAGAACCTAATCCCCTGTCATCCCTCCGATTAGATGCTAGAACATGCACGCTTCTATGAATGGTGCTCATGAATGCTGCGCGAGAATCTCAACGACTTCCTCGGCTTTTTGGCCGTCGCCCGTGAGCGGAACTTCACCCGGGCCGCAGCCAAGCTCGGCGTCTCCCAGTCCGCCCTCAGTCATGCCGTCCGTGGGCTCGAGGCCCGCCTCGGCGTGCGCCTGCTTGCGCGGACGACGCGCAGCGTCGCTCCGACCGCGGCCGGAGAAAGGCTCCTGCAGACCATCGGCCCCCGCTTCGACGAGCTCGAGACCGAACTGGCGGGGTTGAGCGAGCTACGCGACAAGCCGGCCGGCACGATCCGGATCACGGCGGGCGAACACGCGGCCGAAACCGTGCTGTGGCCGGCGATCGAGAAGCTGCTGCCTGCTTATCCCGAGATCAACGTCGAACTGGTCACGGATTACGGTCTGATCGACATCGTCGCCGAGCGGTACGACGCCGGCGTTCGCCTGGGCGAGCAGATCGCCAAGGACATGATCGCGGTGCGCATCGGCCCTGACTTCCGGATGGCCGTGGTCGGCGCACCATCCTACTTCGCGAAGCGACCCCAGCCGAGGAAGCCGCAGGACCTCACCGACCACAACTGCATCAACATACGGCTGCCGACCCGTGGCGGGATCTACGCGTGGGAATTCGAGAAGCGCGGCCGCGCCCTGAGGGTCCGCGTCGACGGGCAATTGGTCTTCAACAACATGACGATGCGGATGAATGCCGTCCGTGCGGGTCTGGGACTTGCCTACATGCCCGAAGACCAGGTGAAAGCGGATGTAGCCCGAGGCAAGCTCGTCCAGGTGCTGGACGACTGGTGCGCACCGTTTTCGGGCTATCACCTGTATTACCCGAGCCGCCGCCAACCGGCCTCAGCCTTCTCGATTTTAGCTGAAACTCTACGCTACCGGGCGGGATAAGGTCGCTCACTTCAGCTTGTAGGTGCCGGCCAGCCCGTAGGATGGGTTGAGCTCTTGCGAAACCCATCAACTCTCCTGCTGGACGGAAGCATGATGGGTTTCGCTATCGCTCGCACTCTAGCCCGCGCTCCCCTGAACTTTTTCGACGCTCGTTCGTTCTCTGTGCCAATGGAGGACTTGCGAAAATGACCTTTGATTTGCGGGCCGTGGTGATTGCAGCGAGCTTCGTTCTGGCATCCGTCGCGGTGGCCGCGGCCGAGGGCGCGCCGGATCAGCCTGCGAAGATTGCGGCCGGCACGACCGACCGTGCCGACGAGGCCCGCCCGGTCCGCGTGATCCTCCCGGCTCCCTGGGAGCCCGCCCCGGCCTCCTCAGGTACGCAAGCCATGGTGCAGAAGTGAATTCCGGCGACGGTCGCCGAGAACTTGCGCTGCCGATAGATCCTGTTCACAAGTGCACATACGCTCCGGCCGCCGGCCGCTATCCCCTTCTTCAGCACCGCGATTCGAAGCGATCGATTGGGTTAGAGACGGGCTGATGCAGTCGAACTGGCCGTTGGTCAGACTTTGGACGGCCGAGGACCACGAACGGCTGAAGTCGATGGCGGAGGCCAGCCTGCGCCCCGACGAGATCGCCAGCAAGCTGAAGCGAAGCGAAAAGGCCGTGAGGGCACGCGCATGGCAGCATGGCATCGCGTTGCGGCTGATCGCTCCCAAATCCGCGAGCCGGACGCGCCTGCCAGCCAAACGATGACCTTCTACCGCATGGCCGGGGCCGGATTCAGTGCCCTCGTCATTGAGCCAGTGCATAGGGTGGGTTAACCGAAGGCGTAACCCACCACTTTGCCTGCGAAGAACAAAGAGGTGGGTTACGCTGCGCTAGCCCACCCTACCCGTTGCATCCGAGCCATCAGTTCCTGAAGGCTCATCATTCGCCACCGCATTTCGTCGCGCTTGTCGTGCAGCCCGTCTCGCCGCCCGCCTCGCAGCCCAGCGCGCGCGAAACTGCTTTGCGGCACGAAAGGTTCGTGGCGCGACGACTTGGAATGCCAAAGAGGCTATTCCAGCAACCATTCCTTTCATCACGTCGAAAGCGAAATCGGGTCCAAAGTATTCCCACATGACCCTGCCTCCTTCTCGCGAAGGCTCCGCCGGGCGGCAATGGGCTGACTTGCGAACATGAAAAAGCCCCGTCCGTCACCGGCGGGGCCTTCCGGAAAATCTCTATGCGCTTTGTTCAGCGCAGGCGAAATCTCTCGGTACCCCCGCTCATGGTGGTCTCGATGAACCAGCTGCAAATGCTGATCGTGCGATGCAAAACGCCCATAGCGATCACTCCAAAATTTCGAAATGCGATGGCGTCCGATGCGCAATGCCAAACGCGCGCATGAGAGGCCTGATGGCGGCAGGTAAACAGACCGGACGGCCGCCGTCTGTGGCGCAATTCACATTGCGGTATGACTTTTTTGGGGCCGATTGAGCGAAGCGTCCGTCAACGTCATTGGACAAAGCGATGGCCGCAACGGCTCAACCCATCCGGTGACAGGATGGGCACTCACAGGCGCACCTCATTCTTCGCGCTGCCTCTCAGGCATTCGACTTGCTTCCCGTCCCCACCGTCCGCTTCACCACCCACCCGAGCGTAGACCCCTGCACGATGATGCTGAACAGCACGACCGCGTAAGTGGCCGCCAGGATCAGCGGCTTCGCGGGCTCGTCCGGCAAAGACAGTGCCAGCGCCACCGAGATGCCGCCACGCACACCGGCCCAGGTCAGGAACGGCGCGTTCGCCCATGAGAGCATTTTCGTCCAAGCGAACAGCAGCGGCTGCACGCCGACCGAGACGAACCTTGCCGCGAGCACGATCGGAACAGCCGCCGTGGCGAGAAGCAACGTCCGGGGATCGAAGCGCAGCACGAGCGTTTCGAGGCCGATCAGGAGGAACAGCACCGAGTTGAGGATCTCGTCGACCACGGTCCAGAGCGCGAACACGTAGCGCTGGGTCCGCTCGCTCATCGCATAGCGCGGTCCGCGATCGCCGATCAGAAGACCGGCGGCGACCATCGACAGCGGGCCGCTGACATGCAGGTGCGAGGCCAGCGCGTAGGTCCCGGTCACCAGGGCCACCGAGATCAGCACCTCGACCGCATAATCGTCGATCAGGCGCATCGCGCGGTAGGCGACGTATCCGGTGGCGATCCCGAGCAGGATGCCGCCGACGGCTTCGCGCAAGAGCAGCTCGGCGACGTCGCCCACCGAGACCGAAGCGCCCCCGCCGGACGAGGCGAACCGCAGCAGCAGCGTGAACAGCACGATGCCGACGCCGTCGTTGAAGAGCGCCTCGCCTTCGGTCTCGACCTGCAGGTCTTTCGGCACGTTCGCGTTACGCAACGTACTGAGAACCGCAACCGGATCGGTCGGGCTGATCAGCGCGCCGAACACCAGCGCCCATGCGAACGGGACGTGGAAACCGGCCACCGCCGCGACGCCCCAGAACAACACGCCGGCGACCGCCGTGGAGATGATCGTGCCGAACACCGCGAGCAGGAAAACCGGCACCGCCCGGCTGCGCAGCATATCCAGATCGACGTGCAGCGAACCGGCGAAGAGCAGGAAGGCCAGCATGCCGTTGACGACGATCTCGGTGAAATCGATCTGCTGCATCCCGTCCCTGAGCTGCTCGAGCAGCCGCAGTCCTGGAAACAGCGTATCCGCGCCGATCAGCACCAGCGACGTGACCACGCTCATCACCAGCAATCCGACGCTGTGCGACAGCGGCAGGAACTTGTAATTGAGCCAGCCGAACAGCGCCGACAACGTCAGCAACACGGCCGCGACATCCATGATCGAAAGCACGAAAACTCCTTGTTCCGGTCACGAGCCTACCACGCTGGAAGCGGGTCTCCTGCAGTCCCTCGAAATTGCCTTTGCGACCGTGCGTTTTCCCCCTACAATTCCCCACCCCACAGACTTGCAGCGGAACTCATTAGACGCGGAGGAGAAGCTATGTCCAAGCCGGAAAGCTTCCCGATCGAAAAGATCTTCGTTCCCACGAAGCAGAAGAAAGCCATCAAGCCCGAGACCGTCGCGGAGGTCGCGGAAAGCATCATGGAGATCGGACAGCAGGAACCGATTTCCATCAGGCGCGACGGAGACCGCCTCGTTCTGGTCGAGGGACTGCATCGGTTAGAGGCCTGCAAGGCGCTCGGCGAGACGACCATTCTCGGTGTCCTTGTGACGGCCGAGCTTGCGCAACACAAGCCGCAGCTCGCCGAACGCCCCGAAGTCGAGGCTGAGCGCCTCAAAATGGCGCGATTGAAACAGTTGCGCCTGGAGAAGGAAGCCGCGGAGGCCGCGATGGCGGCCACAAAGCGCGCTGGCGCAATGGACGCGCCGCGCACCCGTTCGGCGAAAGGCATCCGCGACAATCCGAAGACGTCGGCGGGCCGGACTGTGAAATCGGCACCGAAAACATTGTCGGACTGGATCACGCAGCAGAAGAGCAGCGGCGGCCGCTATTGATTGCGGGCCGCCCTCCTATCACCGCCGCTCGTTGTCAGGATGCATGAAGATATCATGCACCAGCCCGAGCTTCCCCAAGCCCAGAATGATCAGCCCATTGATGTCGATCTCGTACCAGGCGTGCGAGAGATAAGCATCGCGCGGGAAGCGGTGATGGTTGTTGTGCAGCCCTTCGCCGAAGGTGAGCAGCGTCGTGACCAGTTCGTTGGTGGTGCCGTCGTCGAGCTGGTAGCGGCGATAGCCCCAGCGGCCGTTGCTGTGGCAGACCGAGTTGACCAATGAGGTGGCCATGGTCATGAGATAGCTGCGGAACAGGCCGGAGAACAGCACGCAGCCGATCATGGTGTGCACGCCGCCGAAGGCGTAGCCGATGCCGCCCGGAATGATCAGCGCCGACAGCGCGTACCAGTACCAGCGCGTCCGCGTGAAGAACATGGCGATCGGGTCGGCCAAGATATCCCTGGCATAGTATTCGGCATCGGTGGTCGCCTGGTCCCACACCCAGCCGCCCTGTGCGTGCCCCATCCCCTTGGCGAAGGAGGCGATGCGGCTGCCGAAGCCGTCATAATAGGGACTGTGAACGTCGCCGGGCTTGTCGGAGTGAAGATGGTGGCGGCGGTGGTTGCTGACCCATTTCAGGATCGAGCCCTGCACTGCCATCGTGGCGATCGCCGCCAGGATCGTCCGCATCGCCGGACCGCAGCGGAAGCTGCGATGCACGAAATAGCGATGCATGAAGCCGATCCCGATCGTGCTCAGCACGAACATGCCGGCGAAGACGGACATCTCCACCCGCCCGATGCCTTGGGTGAAGGCCCAGACCAGCGCGCCGATCGAGCCTCCGATCATCAGCGCGAAGGAGATGTAGGAATCGCGAAACTTGGCGTCGACGACGGGCCCTTCGACAAGGACGCCCGGCGGCATTTTCGGCCTCGCTCCCTGCTCCGGCACCACGCCCTCGATTACGGTCATTTCAGCCAGTCCATGGATGGAAAAGTCATTGTGCTGCAACGCAGGGTACAGACGCCGCCAGCGTCCCGCAAGGACCCGGGCGGCCGTAGAAGCGCGGAGTCATGATCTGAAACGATCGGGACGCGTGCTAAAGCGCGATGAGATTGGGGTGAATCAAGTCGCCGCGGGCTCGGTGCACCTCTCCCGCTTGCGGGAGAGGTCGGCAGAACGCGCCGGGTGAGGGTTCTCTCCTCTGGGGGAGTGTCCCGTTGCGGAGAAACCCTCTCCTCCAACCCGCCCCCGCAAGCGGGGGAGGGAGCGCACCTTTCTTGTCGCGGCAGATGAACCTGATCTCATCATGCTCTAGCTGGTCGGCTTGCCGGAGCATCGACTCGATCAAAAATTCATCCCGCTTCAATCCCGCGCCCGGCGCATCGCCTCCTCCAGCTTGCGCCGCTGCTTGTCCCAGCGCGCCTCCTCCGCCGCCGCACGTTCGTCGAGCGCGGCCAGCTCCGCTTCGATCTCGTCCAGGCGCGCCTGATGCTCCTGCCGCGCCTTGTCCAGCGCGGCTTGCGCGGCCGCGACCGCTTTGTCCCGGCGCTCGCGCGCCTTGGCGCGGGCGGCCTCTTCCTTGCGGCGCTCACGTTCGCGGCGCTGCTCTTCCCTGGCGAAGGCCGCGACGGCTTTGCGCGCTTGCGCCGCGTCGATCTCAGGCTTCGCGGCACGCTTGGTCGCGCTTTTGGCCGGGCGCTTCTTCGGTTTCGATCTGGACTTCGACCTGGATCTCGCCGTGTCCTCGTCGCCAGCGAGGTCGGTCGGCAGTTGGGCGTGCTCGGTGAACGGGCCGTCCGTTCCGACCGGACGCCTCAGCACGATTCCGGGCGCCGCCATGGTCGCGGCGACGATGTCAGGATCGTCGGTCTCCTTGGCGATGCCCTGATGGAACAGGTTGGACTTGGCGCCCCAGGCCTCCAGCGCCGCCTTCATCGAGGGTGCGGCGACCGCCTGGTCGTAGAAGCCGAGCGAGGTCTGAAACGTCTTCAGCTTCCTTGATGGCTTTTTCGGCATGTCGCCTCAGGCGGCCGCAGCGATCTCGTGTCCCTCGGCGGTCTTCACCACCAATACGGCCAGCGCCATCCCTCATAGCGAATGTACGACGGCACCAGCGGCGGACCGTAAGGATCGACGCGATCGTCTTCGGGGCGATACCGATAGCGGGGAACGACGTTGTAATCCCACGGCGTGGGCCTCAGCACGGGCGCGGTGACGATGAGCCGCTCCTGCGGCGCGCGAACGACGACAGCCTTCCGCGTCCGGGCTTCAGTGCCTGATGACCCCAGCAGCACAAGGGCCGTTCCGAACGCGCAGGCGACAGTCATGATCTTCATGCGATGGTCTCCTTCCCGCCAAGAGTGCGGGAGGACGCCAGCCAAGGCAAGCGATTTCGCCTTCAACTTCTTGAATGACACGCCGTGCAGTAGGGTTGGCGCCGCGCCCCATCTCTCTCGGCTGCTATAATGCGTGGGCACGCTCCGCTTTTGCCCACCTTCCGGGACCTTCGCTGCGGCTCAGGCCGCGTGCTTGCCCGCGGCTTGAGGCGCGGTGATATCCTTCAGGCACACGTCGCTGTGGTGGATCGCGAGAATGTTGATGCCGAGCGTCATCAGTTGGTAGCCATGGTCCACCAGCCATTGCTCGAGCTGCCTCGGATCCGTCTTGATCTTCTCGATCAGCAGCATCGGGCGATACGTCTTGATGGTCTCGCACGCGCCGGCAAGGGCCTCCAGCTCCATGCCCTCCACGTCGATCTTGATGAAATCGAGCCGCGGCAGATTGAGCTCGTCGAGCGTCATCTTGCGCACGATGACGGTGTTATTGGTGTAATCGATCGGTTGACCGATGAATTCGTTGCTGGGGCGTGGACGCAGCTCCAGACTGCCGAAGCTCGACGGCGTGAAGTAATCCGGATTTGGAACCTGCATCGTGCCTGATTCGGAAGACACGGCCGCATGTACCGCCAGCGCGTTGAAGCAGTTGTTGATGGCGATGTTGCCCGCGAGCGCGTAGTAGATCCGCTCCTGCGCCTCGATCGCGATCACCGAGCCCCAGCCCGTCATCACCGATGCCCATTCGATCGTGTGCACGCCGATATTGGCCCCGCAATCGACCGCGATCACGCCATCGCCGTGGTGCTTGCGCCGCAAGGCCAGCAGTTCGAGCGCGATCTTGACCTCGCCGGGATCGAACGCGGCGGCCTCCAGGATCTGATAGCCGACGCCGTAGCCGCGATCAGGACCGACCATGCGATAGTCGAACCGGTTGACGATCATCGTGCCATGGCTGGACGACGTCATGACAAAGGCCAGCTTTTGCCCCGCGATCGGCATTGCAGAATCTCCCCGCACTTTGCGTGGATGCTGATATCGCAGGGGGCGCTTATGCGAGGCTTGCCTTCGATCCGCAGTGCCGCAGGTTGCGCAAAGGCGCCAGGCGCCGTGCCCACCATCTCTCTCCGTTGGCAAACAATGCGTGGGCACGCTTCCGCCTTCGCCCTTCGAGCTACGGCGGACAAGTCGCTTTTGCCCACCCTACGAGCGCCCTGGCTACACGGCGCTGTCAATTGCCCCGCAAGCTCAAGATGTACTCCGACAGCGCATCGGCCTGATCGGGCGCAATCACGAGGTTCGGCATGTCATGGTGGCTGGTCCGCCAGAACACCTTGAGCGAGAGCGCCGTGGTGCCGTTGCGATCCGCGACGGCCTGGAAGCTCGGAGCGAGGTCGAAGAAGCCGGACATGCCCGGCTCGATGGCGTGGCACGGTTGACACCAAGCCTGCGCGAGGCGATGTCCTTCCGAGACCTTGCGCAGCGAAGGCCTGGAGGCGCCGGCCGCGGTGTGGATGACGCCGAAGAGAAACAGGATCGACAGCGCGATCAGGACGGCGAGGCCGAGGTAAATTCGAATGCTGCGCGACATCGCTCTGCCCTCGCCTTCGCTTGCGTGACTTGATAAGCGTAAGTCGGAGCGCGCGGCCGCCAATTGATCTGCATCAAGTGGGCGGCGCGATGCGCGTAGGAAGAGATGCAGCGCCATCGCTCGGGAAGGACGATCATGAACGGCAATCGCTATTACGGCGTCCGCGTCGAGGGCGCAAAATACGGGGTGGGCTTCGGCTCCGCGCTCGCCATCGCGATCTCCTACACCAACAACCACTCGATCCTGTGGGCGATCATCCACGGGCTCCTGGGCTGGCTCTACGTGATCTTCGTCGCGCTGTTTCGCTGACGCTCCGCCGCTTTCCACTCTCTAGCTTCGAGATCGAGACCATTATGACCGACGCCACCAAATGTCCGAACTGCCAATCGGAGCACGCCTACCAGGATCGCGATCTCTGGGTTTGCCCGGAATGCGCCCATGAATGGAGCGCGGCCGGCGATGCGGCCGCCGCGGTGCCACAAGAGGCCGCCGTGCGCGACGCCCATGGCAATCTGCTCAGCGACGGCGACAGCGTCATCGTCATGAAAGACCTCAAGGTCAAGGGCTCCTCCTCCGTGGTCAAGGGCGGCACCAAGGTCCGCAACATCCGTCTCCAGGACGCAACCGACGGCCACAACATCGCCTGCAAGATCGACGGCATCGGCGCCATGAACCTGAAATCGGAGTTCGTGAAGAAGGCGTGAGGCGCAGCGGATGCGGCCCCGGTGATGACACTGGGGCTGATCCGCGCAGCCGTTCACCATGGCATCATGCGCCTGTTTTGCCCGACGGGTCAACCGTTATTCGGGATCGCCGAAATCCGAAAAAAACGCAGGCATTTCTACTGTGCATGGGGTTGTTTTCGCGATTCTGCTAGCGCTGCCTTTGCGCGAGGTAGAAACCGCACAGCACCGTCACGAGGCCTGCGGCCTGCAATGACGTCGGCGGCTCGCAGAGGTCAGCGCCCAGATCAGCTCACCCCACGCGCTTGCAGGTCTGAAGCGCGCCGGCGAATGCGGAAGGCGCACATCAAGCTTCCTCGCCGAACACCATGCGCCATCCCTTGCGCGTATCCATGTATTCCCGGACCTCGCGGATGCGGTCGCCGGCAACCGTGAACACGAAGCAATAGTCGTTCTCATAGGGCTTGCCACCGGGGAGAGTCGCGCGCATCCGCTCTTCCACGATCACGGTATCGCCGTCGGCGTAGACCCCGCGAAAGGCGATATCGATCCCACCAAACATCCTGTGCATCTCCTGCGCGATGAAGCGCGCGATCTGCCTCGCCCCGACCATGTGGTCGGTGTGATCGAGCGCGACCGCCGTCGCGTTGCCTTTCGGCGCGATCCATTCGGCATCGTCCGTGAACAGCGCCGCAATGCGATCCACATCGCGTGACGAGAAGGTTTTCCAGGCGTTGAGGACGATGTCCTTTGGGCTGATCACGATGCGCTCCCTCGGCTTGCGAGATCTGAAGCGGCGTTCTAGGCCCCGAGGCGCGATGCGGCTCGCCATAATCGGACTCGGTCATCCCACGGCTGTTCCACCGCCGCAGGCATGCGCTATCATCCCCCCATGTTGACCTTCGAGATCTGCAATGCCGCGCGGCTGCGCCGCGATCCCCGCTATGACGGGCGCTTCTTCACGGCGGTGAAGACGACGGGGATCTATTGCCGTCCGGTCTGCCCGGCCAAGCATCCGCTGACGCGCAACGTCACCTATTATCCGACGGCAGCCGCAGCGGAGGCGGCCGGATTTCGACCCTGTCTGCGTTGCCGTCCCGAGACCGCGCCGTTCTGCCCGGCCTGGAATGGCACGCGCTCGACGGTCGCGCGCGCGGTGAAGCTCATCGATGCGGGCGCGCTCGACCAAGACAGCGTGGTGGCGCTCGCAGCGCGCCTCGGCATCTCGTCGCGTCATCTGGCGCGATTGTTCGAGCGCCATGTCGGCGCAACGCCACGGCAGCTCGCCAAGACCTTGCGCGTCCAGCGCGCCAAGCGTCTGGTCGACGCCGGCGATCACACCATGACGGACATCGCATTCCAATCCGGCTTCGGCAGCCTGCGCCGCTTCAACGCCGCCTTCGCCGAGCTCTACGGCCGATCGCCGTCGAGCCTGCGCGCGATGCGCAGGACATCATCGCTCAGAAAAACCCGGGACTGAGATCGAGCCCATAGGTCAGGCTCAGCACGAACACGAACAGCGCGGCGGCGGCGAACAATACGAGATGCCGCAGGATGAATGCACGCGACGAGGTGACGACAACAACAGCTTTCTGCGCAACGGGCATGACAGTCTCCATTATGAAAACGATTCTTGGCCGCCAATATGCGGCGCCCGCATCAAGCACGTTGATCGGCAAACCAACTGTTAAGGAGATCACACTCGTTTTGAACCGCGATACACAACTCGCGCATCACGAGGGATTTTCTGCCGACGGATTTCTCAGCCCGCGCATCAAGGCGAGACGCTTTGCGGGCCATGCAAAAAAAATGGCCGGGACGAGCCCGGCCATGATGTCGTGAAAAGCTTCGCACCGAGCTCAGCCCGGCGCGGCAGCAGCTTAACGGGCGGAACCCGTGGTCACCGTCGCGGTCTTCAGCTTGCGCGGCGCCAGGACACTGGCCTGGAGCGCCGTCACGCTGGTGGCGGGCGCCGTCACTTGCTGCTCGACATGGGCGGCGCCGAGCACGCGGACCTGCACAGGAGAGGCCGGAATGCCATTGGCCTCATAGGCCGGCAGCTCGGCCGCGAAGGTGGCAGTCGAGCTCGCGATGGCGAGGACAGCGGCTGCGATCGACAAAGTCTTTTTGTTCATGGTGATGCTCCAAGGAGAAGTTCGGAGCCAATGTAAGGCCGATTTGCTGCATTGCGATATGCGTTGCTGCATCGCAACAACGCGCCTCGCGCATGGCAATATATTTAACATGTCCAAAGGCTTGGACGAATCGCCAAGCGCTGGGAGTCAGCCGCCCATGACGTTGCCCCAGCCATCAAAGACGTAGGCCCTCCAGGCCACTGTCCCATCTCCCCGTGACCGGCTGGCCCGGCGATAATCCTCGGCCTGGTCGGCAGTCCAGGTGATGATCGCGCCGGAGACGCGATCATGCAGGATGGCGGGCTCAGCGGGATCGAAGGCGTCCATGGGACGAAGCGAGGAATGCGTCATGGCCGACCAACGCAGTGGCGCGGGCAAGGTTGCCGCGTGCGCCGGTACAGCTATCCAGCGGGAACCGGCGTTGTATTGGGGCAACACTGGCTCGAAAAGCCCATTCCGGGAAATTTGCGCCATTGCGCCGCCATATCATCCTCCGAACAATTGACGCGCCGCGTGCTTGGCTGTGCAATCTGGTTCGCTGGCGAACCTTGGAGGCAGGGATCATGAATGATCGGCGGTCTCTTCTTGTGGCGGTCTCATGCCCCTCGGCCGTGATGGTCGGCTGGCTGGCGCTCTCCCTCTCTGCCTACGCCCCGGCTCTGATCGAAAACAGCGGAGCCAACGCAACCGCGGTCTCCCGCGCGAAAGATCTCGCGCGTCTCGACCTCGCCGACATCCCGCGCGCAGCGACGATAGACGATGGCATCGCGCTGACCGCTGACATCGCCGCCGCCGCGGCTGCGACGCCGAGCGTGGCGATCATCGAAGCGCCACCGCCCGAAGTGCCCGTCCCCGCCGTCCAGCTCGCCTCGGCGGATCCGATCGACATCGTGCCGCCGGCCACCCCCGCCCCTCAGATTGCACCTGAACCTGCAGCCCCGGCCAGCGAGGCCGAGGCTGAGCCCGCGCCCGCGCCTCCCGTCAAGCTCGCGTCCGCCGATCCCGGCGATGTCGTGCCGTCGGAAACCCTGTCGCCCGCAGCGCTTGCGACCGGCCCCTCGACCGAGAGCAAGGCATCGCCACCCGCCGACACCGTCGCCGTGCTCGACGAATGCTTCTCCATGGATGCCTGCATCGACCGCTATCTCTGGACACTCTATCAGCGCACGCCGAAGGAAGACTCGATCAAGGTCGAGGACCGCCGTGCCGTCACCATCAAGCGCAAGGGCAAGATGGTCACGGTGATGCGCAGCTACACAAAACTCGTCGACGAGGATTTTGCCTGGAAGGATCCGAAGGCGGCCGAGCACGCCAACATGCCGCTGATGGACTACGTCATCGGCGGAATGGACAAGAGCTTCAAGCAGAAGCTGTTTCGCACGCTGCTCGCGGCCGAGGCTGCCGGCCTGTCGCCGGGCATCACCAGCGCGTTCCGCGACGATTACCGGCAGTCGATCGCGAGCGGCTTGAAGGCGGCCTCCGATCGCTCCTATCATGGCGGCAGCTCTCGCGGCGGCTACGGTCACGGCATGGCAGCCGACATCGTCAGCATCAAGGGCGATAACCGCGCGCAGCGCTGGGCCTCCACGGAAGTGCTGTGGAAATGGGTGGACGCCAACGCCAAGGCGCTTGGCATCGGCCGGCCCTATCTCGGCCGGGATCCGCCGCATGTCGGCCCCATCGACGGCCAGGAATACATCTCCAAGCGCGGCGTTGCGACCGACCGCAAGGAAGCCGCCAACGTCAAACCAAAGAAGGCGCGCGCAGTCGCCAGCGCCAAGCCGTCGAAGGCGCAGGCCGCCCGGCTGCAGAAGAGCTCGGCAAAGCCGCAGAAGTCGGCGCAGTCGGCTGCGAAGCGGACGACCTGATCCAGGCTTACCTGCCCGATGCCGGCAACGGCACCAGGCACATTTCGGCCGATCCGGTCTGCTGCGTGCGAACGAGCACCGCGAAGATCGTCTCGACCGCAAGCCGCACCGCCGCCTCGATCGCCGCCCCCTTGGCAAGATGCGCCGCAATCAGAGCGGTGAGCAGGTCGCCGGTGCCGTAGGGGCGGATCGGCAGCCGCGGCGTTGCAAATCGTGACAATTGCCCATCCGCGCACAGGATCGTCTCCACCTGCCCTGCCGGCGTATCGGCCAGCGCGCAGCCGGTGGCGACGACATCGATCCGGCGGTGCCCAGCAAGCGCGGCTGCCGCGCCGCGCAAGCTGTCCGTGTCCGCGATCGTGACGCCGGAGAGCATCTCGAGCTCGAACTGGTTCGGCGTGACCAGGTGTCCCGCCGGCAACAGGCGGTGCCGCACCACGTCGAGAATGCCGTCGGCGACATAGATGCGGCCGTCATCCCCGATGACGGGATCGCAGAGATAGATGAGCTTCGAATTGCGCGACAGCGCGCGCTCGACGAAATCAGCGACGACGACCGCGTTGTCGGGCGAGCCGAGATAGCCGGTGACGAGCACAGCGGCTTCATCGACAAGATCCCGCTCTTCGACGCCGGCAAGCAGATCCGCGACGAGCTCGGCATCGAGCACCCGCCCGCGCAAGGTCGGGTAGCGCGGATGGTTCGACAGCAGTGTGGTGGGCACAGCGGCGACATTTACGCCCTCCGCCTGAATGGCGTGGACCGCCGCGCTGTTGCCGACATGGCCGTGGACCACCTGGCTTTGAATGGAGATGACGAGCATGCAGAGGTCCGTAAAACCAATCGTGACGCGGGGCAAGCCTAGCGCGGATCACGAGATGTCGTAGCCGAGCCCCGGCCGCAGCGCCTGCATCTTCCGCGCCAAACGCCGGTGCCCCGTCTCCTCCGATCGTGCCAGCTGATTTGCAACCGCGACATGGTCGGCATCGCTCTTGTGCTGATTGAGCTTGGCTTGCCCCTCGATCTGGTCGACCACGATTTCGGCGACGCGGATCGCAGCCAGCATGCTTTCGCGCTTGCCTGGCTCCATCTGCGCAAGAGTCCACGGCTCTTTCGGCAGCCGCGACTCGGCGACGGCAAGCAGCGCATCACCATGGCCGCGATTCTCCTCGTGACCGCGCAGATGCGCCACACCCGACAGATGCACGGCTTCGTAAAGCCAGGTCGAGACGTTGTCTGGCGAGGCGTACCAGTCGTTGGAGATGTAGGCATCGTCGCCCGCGACGATCAGCAGGAACCGCCTGACGCCGTCGGCAAGCTCGACCAGCGGATTTCTTGCCGTGAAATGGATCTGCACGATCGCATGCCCGTCGCGCTCGGACAGCACGAAGGGCACGTGCGAAGCGCGCGGGCCTGTCGCATCTGCCGTGACGATCACGCCGAAGCCGCGCCGGCGCGCAAATTCCAGCGCGCGCTGCTCCTCGATGCGAAACTGGGGGCGAAGGATATGCATGGTGCCGTACTCGATCCGGACGAAGGCAATGCAATGCTAATCTATGCTGCCGCCGATTCCGAAACGATATCGAGCCGCAAATGCACAGGTCAGGAATGCCCGCCGCGGCGGACCAGCTCATCGAGATAGGCGCAGAACATGTCGGCCAGCCCCTCGGCGTGGCGCATGATCTCCGCCTCGCTGCGCGGCGTCTCGGAGAACCGTTTCCCCACCGATGCCAACGTCGTCTTGATCAGCTCGCCGGCAAGCTCGCGTGTCGCATCCGGGACCTCCGGCAGTGCCTCGCCCATGAAGACTGCGATGATGCCCTCGCCGGCCGCCCGCGCCTCCTGCGCCTCGGGCGCGTCACGATAGAGCGGCGCCGCGTCGCTCAGCGCGCCACGGATCGCGGCTTCCTCACATTCGGAGCGAACGAAAGCGTGAACCAGCGCGCGCAGCCGCGCCGGCGGTGGCTTCGTGCGATCCGCGAGAATGCCGCGCAGGAGCTCGCTCGTGCTGCGCCATTCGTCGCTCTGCAGGCGGAACAGGATCGCCGCCTTGTTCGGAAAATATTGGTAGAGCGATCCGACGCTCACCCCGGCTCGCTCCGCAACGCGCGCGGTGGTGAAGCGTTGCGCGCCCTCCTTCGCCAGGACCTGAACAGCCGCATCCAGAATGGCGGCCACCAGTTCGTTGGAGCGGGCCTGCTGCGGCTGTTTTCGTGAGGAAACTGAACGAGTTCGACGATCGGCCATGGGGCGCCCAACGGAATGCGAATAGGAAATGCGACGAATTAGTCGTATTTCAGCTCATGCGCAAGCACGCGCTTTGAACTCTGGAGTCGCCCATGATCACCCCCACAATCACCTCGCTTGCGCCGCTGCTGGATCGCCTGTTCGACCAGGCCGAAGCAGCAGATGGCGCAACGCAAGCTGCCGTCGCTGATTTGAGCGACGCTGACCGCGCGCGGATGATGCGAAGCAAAACCGATTACCGCGACCTCTACGCACGCCTGAAGGACGCGCCGCTCGCGGTCTCGCGCGAGACCGGCCAGTTGCTCTACATGCTAGCGCGCAGCTCGCGCGCGAAGGCGATCGTCGAGTTCGGCACCTCGTTCGGTATCTCGACCCTGCACCTCGCCGCAGGCTTGCGCGACAATGGCGGTGGCCGCCTCATCACCAGCGAGTTCGAGCCGGCCAAGGCGGCGCGGGCCCGCGAAAACCTGGCGGCCGGCGGGCTGATGGATCTCGTCGAAATCCGCGAAGGCGATGCGCTGCAAACACTGAGCGCCGACCTGCCCGATCAGATCGATCTCGTCCTGCTCGACGGCGCCAAGGCGCTCTACCCTGAGATCCTCGATCTGGTCGAAGATCGCCTGAAGCCAGGCGCGATCATCGTCGCCGACAATGCGGACTTCAGCCCCGACTACCTGGCGCGCGTCCGCGATCCCGGCTCCGGTTACATGTCCACGCCCTTCGCCGACGACGTCGAGCTTTCCGTCCGGATCAATTAGGACCAGGTCGAACGCCTCGCGACCCTTCGGAGCCGCCGCGAGGCGGCTTCATCGTTTCGCCCCTGGAATGATCAGGGCTCTCCCCTGTCGCAGCGTCGTCACTCGGGCGTGATAGCCGGCAAGGCCATGTCGCGTGCTGAATCTACGAACCGCGCGATTCTTTCGCGCGCCACGCCCGAGAGCTCCATGCCGTCCGCTTTCACCTCTTATGCCGCGCTTGCCCTCGCCATCGTCTTGGAGGTGACGGCGTCCGCCTTCCTGCAGCAATCCGCCCAGTTCACCCGGCCCTGGCCGACGCTGGCGATGGTGCTGTTCTATGTCGCCTCGTTCTATGCGCTGTCGGTCGCGATCCGCGTCATCCCGCTGAGCATCGCCTATGCGATCTGGGGCGGCGTCGGCATCATCCTGACCGCCACCGTCTCCTTCGTGCTGTTCCGCCAGATGCTGGACGCCGCGGCCTTCGTCGGCATCGCCCTGATCGTATCAGGCGTCGTGGTCATCAACCTGTTCTCGCAAACGACGGCGCATTGAGGTCGGCGAGCTTCGCCACGCCTACGCGGCTAGCCGAAATCGGTGCTACTGACCTTGTACCGGCTTGGGTGGATGCGGCTTGGATCTGGATTTTGCGCCAGACTTCGCCGGAGCATTTGGTGGCGGCGTATCGACCGACACTAGGTACGCGGCGAGTGCCTTGGCGGTGTCGGGACCGGCCGAATAATGGTCCTGGAGAAACCAGGACAGCGTCAGGCTGTAGCGCCCCTTCGCCAGCCCCCGCGGGCTGCGATGGCAACTCGCGCAGCCATCCGCGAAGAGCTTTTCGGGCGACTTGCCGGCGTCGAGATTTTGCGCGGAGGCAGGCGGCGCCGTCAGTACGACGCCTGCTGCAGCAATGGTCCCGAGAATCATCAGAGGCGCGACAACTTCGTGCCCCCGTCGGATAAGCGATCTCACTATCGTCCCCAAGCCCGTCTTGCGATCACGCCGCCAGCAACTGATCGAACTCCGGCGGCGCATAGGCCTTGCCGTCCTGATCGGTGATGACGACTCGCCAGCCTTCGCTGGCCCAAACTTTCGCCTTCGCCACGATGAGCAACCGGCTCTCGCGGGCAAAACTGTACTTCTCATTGTCGCGTTCTGCGACCATTTTATAGGCCAATTCGCATCCCCTGCGTTGCCCTGCACCCGCTCTCGTCGTGGCAGCGGGCTTTGGCGGCAATTCGCCGGGAGCGTGGCAATTTGGTGCCGTTCGCTGCCTACCCGCGCAGCGTCCGGACGAACCGCCGAATGTGATAGAGATCCGAATACCGCGCAGAAACCGCCAGCCGGGCTCCGGCCCATCGCCGCCGCGACGGAACCGATAGCGCTCGGGGGATCCGCTCAGTGGACGCGGATCACATGTGGCCGGCCGAGATCAATCAGGCCCTGCACGGCCGACAGGCGGTCGTCGAGAGCGGCAATGGTGAGCAACAAATTGTTGCGACGCTCATCGAGCAGGCCCATCTCGGCGCCGGAGAGTTTTTTGCTCGTCCGCTCCTTGTGGATGCCCTCGAGAGACTTGCGCAAGCCGGCAATCAGGCTGGCCAGCTGCTTGGCCTCTTTGGTCATCGAACGCTTCGCAACATTCTGGCGGCGCGACTCCGCCTGGCTCTGTCTCATCTTCATCCTCCCGTGCCCCGCTGCCCCGAGTGGAATGCTTACAGCTTTGGGTAGACATCTTACGATCAATGAAATCTGCCAGCGAAGAACCTTCTTAAATTTTACGCGCACGGAACCGAAGCCAGTTGCCAGCAAAAAGCCCGGCACGAAGGCCGGGCTTTTCAGCGTCGCTAGTGCTTCTGTGGCCCGCCGCCATGCGGGGCGGCGTTGATGTGCGGAGCGCCGCCACCGCCCGCCGGATGCGGCATCGCAGGTGCGGCCGCGCGCGGTGCCGGCATCTGCGCATGCGCATTCATCGGCGCACCACGGCTGACGTTCGGCTGGGCCATATGCGGCATCGCAGGCCGGGCCGCCGGCGCGGCAGACATGCGTGGCGCCTCATGCGCCCGTGCCATCGGCTGCGCGTGTACCGCGGCCCGGGCCGAGGTCGGCTCGTGCATCATGCGCGCCTGCGCATCACGGGGATTGCGCGTCTGGACGGCGCTACGCTCATGCGCGATGCGTTCGCCTGGCCGGGCTCCCGTCCGGTCGGCTGTCGCTGCGGCGTCGCGCTTTGCGATGGCCGCATCGCGCCGCGAAACCGTGGCATCTCGGCCGGAGATCGCGGCAGCGCCGGTGACATTGCCCTTGCCGTGGATGCCTTCGCGGTCGAGCGCGACCGCCGCGTCACGCGTGGCTGCACGACCGATCCGGGCAGCGTGCGGGTCGATCGTCATCCGCGTCGCGAAGCGTTCGTGGGACGTCCAGTAGCTATTCCAGTAGGCGTGGCGACGATACCAGGGACGGCCCTCGTAATAGCTCGACCAGTACGAGCTCAGTACGAAAGGAACGACCGGCACGTCGATCTCATCGGCATAGTCGGGCAGGTAGACATAGTGGTTGCGATAGAGATATTCGAGGTATTGCGAAGACACCCAGCCGCGATCATCGGAGAAGCTCACATCGCACCAGGCATCGCCGCGCAGGCAACCATGAATGTTGACGCGAGCGCCCTCGGGAATGCGATCGACCAGCGGAAAGCCCGGTCCCGGCCCGGCGCGCAGACCGGTGGAGACGGTGACGATACCCGGCGCGGCCAATGCGGCCGTCGGGGTGAGCAGCAATGCTGCAACTAAAGCGGTTCTCAGTCTCATGGCGAAGTCCTCCTTTGGGAGGCGGAACGCGCGAGCGGAATAAAGCGTTCCGCTCACGATCATCGCTTCAGCCTAAAGATTGAGACAGGATGCGGCGCGTGGTTCAATATTCATCCGCCATTCATCGGCGGAGCAAAGGCTCACTTCACCCGCAGCATGAAGGCGTCGAAATAGGCTGTCAGCGCCGTAAAATCCTCGAGCGGCAGCACCTGGGCCACATATTGATCCGGCCGCACCACGACCATGCAGCCAACCTTCCGATCGATACCGCGCATCGTGAAAACGTCGTGGCCGCTCTTGAGATCCGGGCAAAACATCTTCTCGTAGTCGGACAAGCCGTAGCGGCCCTTGCTCGGGAGCAGCAGAGGCGGCATCTTCTCGAGCTCGATCTCACGATGATCCTGCTGAAACACCGCGCGCAGATCGATGACACTATCGATGTCGGAGCTCCCAGGCGTGTATCGCAGGATCGGCGATTCCCTGGCTTCGGCGAGGAAATTGCACAAGGCGCGAATGGCCGAGCTCGACGACGCGGGATTCTCGGCAGGCGAAAACGCGTAGATGCGGAAACGCCCGTCGGCCGTCCCCGCGTGGCCAAGATGCACCGGCTTGGCATCTCCGAGCCGGATCACGGGCGCGGAGTGGAATCGTTTGCCTATGACGAAACCTGGCGCGAGATGCTGATGCGACGCCGCGCCGGTCAGGATCGACGGCGCGTAATGCGTCGCGGTGCCCGCAGTGTAGCGGCCGTGCCTGACGAAATAGTCCTGCGTCTTCGCCGCGTCGGCGCCGCCGGCCTTGGCCGCGGAGGCCAGGATGCCGGCCCATTCGCGATCGAAGTCGATCAGCTCCTTCGCCACCGCCTGCCGCTCCGCAGAATAGGAATGCAGCAGGCTCGGCGCAGACTGCTTCCGCAGCACGGCGGCGAGCTTCCAGCCGAGATTGAAGGCGTCCTGCATCGAGACGTTCATGCCCTGCCCGGCCTTGGGACTGTGCGTATGGCAGGCATCGCCGGCGATGAAGATGCGCGGCTGCCGCGTTGCGATCTCGGATTCCGGCACGTCGTCGAACTTGTCTGTCAGGCGCTGACCGATCTCGTAGACGGACCACCAGGCGATCTCCTTCACCTCGAGCGTATAAGGCTTCAGGATTCGCTGCGCCTTCGCAATCACGTCGTCGGCCGTGATGTTGCGGTTGGCGACGCGCTCGCCGACGTCGAGCTTGGCCAGCTCGACATAGATGCGGACCATGTAGCCGCCTTCGCGCGGGATGATGAGAAGGCTGCCGTCCTTCGCCGACTGGATCAGCGTCTTGAAGCGAATATCGGGAAAATCGGTCACCGTCAGCACGTCCATCACGCCCCAGGCGTGGTTGGCGGAATCGCCGTGCAGCTCGCGGCCGATCGACTTGCGCACCGTGCTGCGCGCGCCGTCGCAACCGACGACATAGCGCGCCTTGATGGTCTCGACCTTGCCCTCATCAGGGCCATCGACGCGTTCGAGGCGCACGGTCACGGCGTGATCGGCGGGACCTGCGGCCGCATCGATCTGGAGGTCGATCAGGCGCCTTCCGTAATAGGGCTCGAGCTTGGCCGGTGATTTGCGCATGAGGTCGAGAAAGCCGTCATGAACGCGCGCCTGGTTGAGGATGACGTGCGGAAATTCCGACAGGCCGTCCTCGACGTCCTGCACCCTGCCGCTGCGGACGATCTTCTCCGGCGCCCGCTCGTCCGGCTTCCAGAACGTCGTCTCGTTGACCCAATAGGCTTCCTTCAGCACCCGCTCGCTGAAGCCAAAGGCGTGGAACATCTCCATGGTGCGGCAGGCGATGCCGTCGGCCTGACCGACCAGGAGACGGCCCGGCTTCTGGTCGACAATGCAGGTCTTGATGTCGCCGAATTGCGCGAGCTGGGCGGCCAGCGTCAAACCGGCGGGGCCACAGCCCACAATGAGGGCGTCGACCTCGTCGGGGACAGCGCCCAAAGCACCGGGCGCCGGCATGCGCTCGGCGGGATCGGCAATCTCGGGATCGCCCGGCTGGAATCCATTGAGATGGAATTGCATGAGCACCTCCCCCGCTGACGCCTTGTTCTATTGCTCAGTATGCTGACTATCAGTATACTTGTCAATGATCGGCACCGTCCGCATCGCGAAGGAGAATTCGGTGAAAGACAACATCGACATGCCCGGCCATCTGGCGCGGCGCTTCCAGCAGATCGCGGTCGCGGTGTTCCTGGCCGAGGTCGGCGACGCCGGCTTTGACCTCACTCCGGTACAATACGCAGCGCTTGCGACCATCAAGGCCAATCCGGGACTCGACCAGGTGACCCTCGCAGGCCTGATCGCCTACGACCGCACCACCATCACCGGCGTGATCGACCGTCTTGTGCAGAAAGGTCTGATCGAGCGCCGCGCCAGTCCGCGCGATCGGCGCGCAAGAGAGCTCGAAATCACCGACGAGGGCCGCCGCACGCTGCGCAGGATCACGCCGGCGGTGGAGTCCGCCCAGCGCATCATGCTGCGAGGTCTCAATGCCAGGGAGGGCGAGGAATTGATGCGGCTGCTCCGCAAGGCGACCGCGGCCGGCAATGAGCTTAGCCGTGCCCCGCTGCGCCAGGCGGAGGCTTAGAGCGCTTCGGGAATATGGGTCCTGCTTCGCATCAAGAAGCTGGCCTCCGTATTTCTATCGGTATTTTGTCGCGGATCCGCGAAACCTGGAGCTAACCTTCGGCTGTTAGGGTCGGCAACATTCTGCGCTTAACGCGCCATTAACTTTGCCGGTTCGGGAGATCAGGATGTTCAGGTTCACCATCGCGGCCGCGGCCATCGCGCTCTCGACCGTTCCTGTGCTTGCCAACGGCCATGGCGGCGGCGACGCCCCTCCTCCGCCCAAGCCCGAGGCAACGACGGCGCCGGCGAAGGTGGTCCTGACCAAGCAGGGTCCCAAGCTGGTCGATCTCAAAGGCATGACGCTCTACACTTACGAGCGCGACACCAACGGCAAGAGCTCGAACTGCAACGGCAAGTGCACCGAGAGCTGGGTTCCCCTGGCCGCGACCGTCGACGCCAAGGCCGTCGGCGACTTCACCGTGATCAGCCGCAACGATGGCAGCAAGATGTGGGCGTACCGCTATCGGCCGCTCTACACATCGCCTGCCGACAAGGCGCCCGGCGATGCCAATGGCAACGCCACAACTCTGCAATGGCGCATCGCGCGACCTGAAAATTAAGGCCGGAGCGGCGCGCGTCCGTCACCGTAGCGCGCACCCGCGAGCTTGGCCTGGGCTGCAGCGGCTGCGCTCGCGAAGGGCTTCACCCGCGCCAGCTCGGTCCCGCCTCGACCTGCGCGCTCTGCCCTGGCGGCAGGACCACGACGGTGGCGTTGAGCTTCACCCGGTCGAACAGGTCGATGACGTCCTCGTTACGCATCCGGATGCAACCCGACGAGATCGCCTGGCCAATATATTCCGGCTGGTTGGTGCCGTGGATGCGGTAAAGCGTGTCCTTGTTGCCGACATAGAGATAGATGCCGCGCGCCCCCAGCGGATTGGCGGGGCCGCCGGGCACGCGCGCCGGATAAGGCCCGAGCCGCGCCTGGATTTCGGCGGTCGGCACCCAATCCGGCCATTCCGCCATGCGGCCGACGCGCGCAACGCCCGAGAAGGCCATGGCCTCTTCGCCGACCGCGACGCCGTAGCGGATCGCCTTGCCATCGGGCAGCACGTAGTAGAGATAGCGCGCGTCGGTATCGACCAGGATGGTGCCCGGCTGCTCCTTGCGCGGATAATCGACGACGTGACGGAGATATTGCTCAGGCACATTCGCCTGGGCGTAAGGCGCATGGGCCAGCAATTGCCGATCGCGCGGCGTCATGCTCGCGTCGGTCGACGGCGACAACGTCGCCTGCATGCAGCCGCCAAGCGGCAGCAAGGCGGCAAGGAAAACTGCGATCGAAACTCTTGGCACCGCCGGCCCCCGATAGCGGATAGCAGCGCCCCCAGCACCGCGAGATGCTGCCCAAATCGTGCTTAAAACAAGGCAGCGTGGAACACGTGCCCGTGTTCGGCCGATCCGGTTCCATCACCACATCTGGCGGAAGACGTCGCAGTCTCTCCATCGCCTCGCCTTGCTTTGGTCAAACCCGGCTGGACTCGTGCGCCATCGGCCAACCGCCTCAGACTTGGATGGGCCATTCAACCGATCGGCTCGCGCCAATGCGAACGACCAATGCTTCAGGGGAGCTGCAATGCTCGCGACGCTGAACAGCCGGCAAATTGTCGATGAGATCGTGAAAGACACGGTCAAGGACAACGACCCGCACGACGCCATCCAGATTGCGCCCGACGTGATCAGGGCTTCGCGCGCCGGTAGCGAGGCGCCAACGCTCGCACCGGAGCTCACGGCGCGGCCGGAGCCGAAATTCGCAGCGGAGCCAAAACTCGCAGCGGAGCCGAGAACTCATTTCGAACCGAAGTTAAATCCGGTCGAGCCGAAGTTAACTCCGGTCGCAGAGCCGCAAGCAGCCGCGCCATCGGTCGACACCGCCGTGCGCGTGACTGCGAGCGATGAGCGCAGCCGGCCAAAGCGATCGGCCGCCGGCAAGTGGCTGCGTGGCGCATTCGTCACCTTCCTGTTTGCCGGCGGCAGCGCCGCCGCCACCATTGCCTGGGAGAAGCACGGCGACACGGCCAAGCAGATGGTCGCCGAATGGACACCGGTCCTGGCCTCGCTGCTGCCTTCGACGTCACAGACCGCGCCCGTCGCAGCCGCGCAGGTCACGCCGCCTGCCGCGCAGGATCAGATCGCCGATCAATCTGCCGCGCCTCAAACTGCAGGCACGCCCGCAGAGCCAGTCACCACGGCCGCGGCGTCGCCAACAGCCACACAAACCGATACCGCGCCTGCGGTGGAAGCCATGACGCGCGACATCGCCGCGATGGCGCAGCAGATCGAGCAGCTCAAGGCGAACATCGCCGAGTTGAAGGCCGGTCAGGAGCAGATGATCCGCGAGATGGCGAAGCCGCCGGCGCCAAGGCCGGTCGCTGAGGCGCGACCACCGGTCAATTCGCCCGCACGCGCGTCTGCGCTGTCGCCGCGCGCTCCGGCACCGGTGCCGCCAGTTCGCAAACCGAAGCCGGTGGTGTCGCACACCTACATGCCGGCTTATTCGCCGCCGCCGCTCGCACCTCCGCCGCCGCCTTCGCAAGCCACTGCGGTCCCGCCGCCGCCAGCGCCGCCGGTTGCGACAACGCAAACTGTTGCCGATGATGACGGACCTGTCGTGCGTCCGCCGATGCCGGTGCACTAGAGCTTCATCGAGAAACTCGCATCAAGCGAGAACGCAGGCTGTCCGACTCGATGTGTTCAGTTGAGTCCGTGCAACTACGGTGATGCGCAACTCGCGCGCAAAGAGAAAAGGCCGTCGGGATCTATGCCGCCGGCCTTCTCTTGCAGCTGCCGGTTCCCGGAGCCCGGTTCTGCTGCAATTCCATGCCTTATCATCAGGCCGATATGTTTAATTAAATCTTAAAGCACATTCCGGTTGCACATCATTTCTGCGCCATAAGCACAGAGATTGCGCGGTCCGTTCATCGGATAGAGATCGACTCAGTGGTACGATCCATCATGTCTTGAAGAACTCCATTGAAGGCTTGTTTCGAGACTTTGGGTCGTCACACCGGGGGAATTCGGATGCCTTACTACTCCTTCGATCTCGTGGTTGGTGAAGAGTTCAAGAACCAGGGCGGAATCATCCTCGAGGATATCGAGGTTGCCTCCGATCGCGCCGTCCAACTGGCCAGCGAGCTGTCGCAAGTGAAACCCGAGTTGCAGCGGAAGGGTTGCGCGGTGCGCGTCACCGACCGCGATCACAACGAGGTCTATCGCACGCCGCTGGATCCCGTGCCGGCCTGGCAGCGCTAGCTAATCGTCCAGGTCAGGCGCTTCGAACCAGTTCGTCAGCGACAATCCGCCGTCGACCACGAAGGCCGCACCGGTGACGTAACCTGAAAGCTTGTTCGACAGCACGGTGAGTGCCACCGGCACGAGGTCGTTGGCCTCGCCGAGACGTCCGAGCGGAATGTGTTTCGCCAGCGAAGCATCCGCGACGAAACCGCCGGCCGCGATCGCGCCCGGCACCAGCGCGTTGACGCGAATACCGTGACGACCGAAAGTCTTCGCGAGCTCCTTCACCAGCATCGCGAGCCCCGCCTTCGCCGTCGAATAATGCGGCAGGTTGCGCGGCGTACCCGCATGCAGCGAGGTGAGAAACAGGAACGAGCCTGATCGCTTCGCTGCGATCAGCCGTTTTGCGATCTCGCGCGCCAGATGAAAGCCGGCATCGAGATTGACGGCATGCATCTCCTGCCAGGTCCGGCGATCGACCGCGAGCGCGTGATCGGCCTCGCGCCGCGGCGGAGAGGCGCTGTGCACGAAATGCGTGACCTCGCCCAGTTCGGCATCGGCGGCGGCAAGCAATGCGTCACACCCATCCAGCCCGGCGAGATCGCCGACCCAGGGCCGCGCCAACTCGGGCGCCTTGCTCGCCGCGACGGCCGCTGCGACCCGCTCGGCACTCACATCGGCAAACAAGGTCCGCACGCCCTCACCGACCAGACCCAGCGCGATGGCGCGGCCGATACCGTTGCCGGCGCCGGTGACGAGTACCCTGTCGCGCGCGGGATCGAATGGCATGGTGAACAGGCTCATATCCCCTCCGGATTAGGCTCAATTTGGTGCGCCCGACGAAGGCGCGACAATCCGCCCCGGCAACCATTGCAGAGCGGCCCGCCGGGCGCTAGCCTCCCAAAAAACGTGGAGGACCCAAGGATGCGCTACCCCTTGCTGATGGCAGGCCTGTTGCTGATCGCAGCTCCCGCCCAGGCGGCTGACGACCACACGCGCTCGACCTATGTGACGATGGTCTTGCAGGCCTTTGCCGCCAAGGTCGAATGCCCTGGTACAGACGTCGCCTACCAGGATCTGGTGCAGAGGGCGCAGCAGATGCAGCTTCCCGACGGCACCACCGAGCAGGTGCGCAAGGCCATTGCCTGGATGCACACCGGCGGCAAGATGGGCGAGAAGCAGGCCGACGACATCATGGCAGAGGTCGCGGTCGCGACCCAGATGACCGATCTCGACCAGCGCCGGCTCGGCATGAGCAATTGGTGCGAAAAGCAGAAGACCAGCCTCGCCGGCCTGATCCGCAGCAAGGGCGGCTAGCGGGTTTTCCAGACATTAAGGCTGCCGCGCCGGAACCCGCGCGGCGGCAAATAATCGTCACAATCATCGCCAGCATGCGGCCTCTTTGAAAGGAGAACCCCATGCGGAATGCCTATCTCGTTTTCGCCGGTGCTCTCGCGATCGGTGCTGCGCTGACCGCCCCGGTCGTGGCGAGGAACAACGACGCCCAGAGGAGCGATGACAGATCGACCTCTTCGCCATCCTGCAGCGCCTATCAGCAAGGCCCGGACGGCTCGTGGGAGCAGCTCCCGTGCAAGGAGACCGGCGAGCGTGCGCAACCGCAGACGCAGCACCGGGCTCCCACCCAGGGAACCGATCACGAGGAGCGCTAAGTTGTCTGCCAGCGCACCTTAGCTATGGGCGGGCCCGCGCATGATCTTCATGGCGTCGGCGATGTGGCGCCACTCCTTGGCCTCATCAGCCTCACCGCGGCCCTCGCAGAGCTGAGCCTGCTCGGCAGCCTTCGCAATTGCAGCGAAACCATGCTGTTCCAGCATCTGCCGGGCGACGGTATGAACCTGGACCTCGGACATCATGGGCGCTCTCCGGTTTGACGCTCCCGCGGGGCATCGCCCGCGCGGGGTGTCTCACAACGATTGAGCCCTGGGCCTCGTTCCGTGGCGTTGACGGCAACATGCAAAGGCGGCCCGCCATGCCCAGCGGACCGCCTTCTCACCCACCCCAAAACTGAAATCGTCGGCCGCGTCCCCTACGCGACCGCCGCCTTCTTGCGCTCGAAGTCGTTTGGCACCTCGATGTCGACCTCCAGGGTCGAGACTTCGTCGCCCCGTTCCAGCCGAACGATGACCTTGGTCGGGTCCAGCGTGACGTGCTTGGAGACGACCGCGAGAATTTCCTCACGCAGCACCCCGAGCAGATCGGGTTGACCGCGCATTCCGCGTTCATGGGCCAGCAGGATCTGCAACCGTTCGCGCGCGACCGGTGCAGTGGCCTTGTTGCCGCGGAGAAGCCGAAGCAGACCCATGCTCATGCAGCCCTCCGTCGCAGCAGACGATCCATGAAGCCCTTACGCTCGGTCGGCACCTGCATTGGCACGGTATCGCCGCACAGCCGCCGAGCGGCGTCGATATAGGCCCGGGCGGGTGCGCCTTCGGCGTTCGACAGCGTCACCGGCGTACCGACGTTGGAGGCCTTCAGCACGTCCTGGCTCTCCGGGATGATCCCGAGCAAGGGCGTTGCGAGGATTTCGAGGATGTCGTCGATGGTCAGCATCTCGCCGCGAGCGGCGCGCGCGGGATCGTAGCGGGTGATGAGAATGTGCTTTTCAACCCGTTCGCCCTTCTCGGCCCGCACGGTCTTGGAATCCAGCATGCCGATGATGCGGTCGGAATCGCGCACCGAGGAGACTTCCGGATTGGTGACGATCACGGCCTCGTCCGCAAAGCGCATCGCCATCGAGGCGCCGCGCTCGATACCGGCCGGGCTGTCGCAGATCACCCAGTCGAAGCGGCTGCGCAGGTCGGCGATGACCTTGCCGACGCCCTCTTCCGTCAGTGCGTCCTTGTCGCGGGTTTGCGAGGCCGGCAGCAGCCACAAATTCTCCAGACGCTTGTCCTTGATCAGCGCCTGCGGGAGCTTTGCCACGCCCTGCACCACGTTGATGAGGTCGAACACCACGCGGCGTTCGGCGCCCATCACGAGGTCGAGATTGCGCAGGCCGACGTCGAAATCGACGACGACGACCTTGTCGCCGCGTTGCGCCAGCGCCGCTCCCAGTGCGGCGGTCGTCGTGGTCTTGCCGACCCCGCCCTTGCCTGATGTCGCGACCAGTACCTTGGCCATCTCAAATATCTCCTTCTGGTCAGTTCAGCGCGGTAATTCGCATGGTGTTGCCCTGCAGCCAGGCCTGGGCCGGCCGGCCGCGAAGAGCGGAATCGATGTCGTCGGCAGTCTGATAAAACCCATCGATTGCAAGCAGTTCGGCTTCGATCTTCTGGCAATAGATGCGCGCGCTCGTGTGACCGTTCACACCGGCCATGGCGCGGCCGCGGAGCGCGCCGTAGATGTGGATGGAGCCGCCGGCCACGACCTCGGCGCCGGAGCCGACCGAGCCCAGAATGGTGACGTCGCCGTCGGGGAAGATCACGGTCTGGCCGGAGCGCACGGGGCTCTCGAGCAGCAGCGAGGTCGGCTTGCTCTCGGCCTTCGCCTCGGATTTCTTGGGGGCACTCTGCTCGACCACGCAGCTCCGCCCGCCCGAGAGCAGCGGCGGCATGGATGGCGTCAACCGGCCCTCCTCCACGCCCTCGATGCCGAGCACGCGAATGTTGCGGTCCTGCAGGCTGGTGAGCAGATGGCCGATGCCAGACTGGCTGAGATCGACCGAGGACAGGTCGACCACCACGGGCCGGCCGGCAAAGAAGCCCGGCGAGCGGGCGATGGTGGCGTCGATCTCCAGCAGCCAGTCCTGGATCGGGACCGTCGGCACGAACACGAAAGCCACATAGGAGCGACCGCGCAGGCGCACCATCTGGCGTTGAGGTTTTGCTAGGGCCTCCATGGCGGCCGACTCGTTCCCTGTTATTGAATGGTTAACGATGGCGCCGATATGGTTAACGGCCGGTTAATTTCTCCGTGGGGCTACGTGGATGGGCCGCCTCTAGTCTTCTCTCGCCCTGTCATCCTGAGGCGCGAGACGTCCGGCGCCAAGCGCCGGACGGGGACCTCGGAGGACGCACGGCCCAGTTGCCGCCGGGCCGTCGCCCTTCGAGGGCCGCTGAAGAAGCGGCCACCTCAAGCTGACGGGAATGGATAAGTGTTCGCTGTATCCAAATCGTCATTGCGAGCGCAGCGAAGCAATCCAGGCTGCCTCCGCGGAGAGACTCTGGATTGCTTCGCTGCGCTCGGAATGAGGAAGCGGTGGCGTTGCGCCCCCTACTTCTTCACCTTGCTCGCATCCATCTTGATGGCGGGATCCAGCATGTTTGTCGTGAACGCCGTCGTCACGTCGAACGGCTTCTCCATGCCTAGATAGGTCTGGACCAGCTCATAGTCCTTCTTCATTCGCTCGCCGTCGATCCAGCCCAGCGCCTTTGTCGTCGTGAACTCGTCCGTCATCAAGACCTTGATGCGCTCCCACTGGCGCTCCTGGTTCTCCTTGTCGAGGCCGGAGACCTGGTCGAGCAACGCTTTCAGGCAGGGCGTGACGTCGGCGACGCAGGCCGCAAAGGCTTTCTGCGTCACGCGCACGAACGCCTCGACCAGCTTCGGGTTCTTCTGCAAATAGGCGCCGTTGACGATCAACGAATTGCCGTAAGGATTGAGGCCGATGTCCTTCCAGTTGATGTAGCCGAGATCTTGCCCGAACTCGATCACCTTCAGATCATGCTCGTTGTAGAAGTCGCTGATGATGTCGACGGTGTGGCTCTTCAGCGCGGCGATCTTCGCGGTCGGCCCGATGTTGACGAAGCTGACGGAGTCAGGCGCAAGCCCTGCAGCCTTGGCAAAGGCTGGCCACATCACGCGCGAGGCGTCGCCCGGCGGATTGCCGATCTTGTGGCCGGCAAAATCCTTCACGCCGTTCACGCCATAGCTCTTCAGCCAATAGAACGTCTGGCCGGTGTTGGCGTAGACGCTCATCACAGCCACCGCGTCGGCGCCCTTGCCCCTCGCCACCAGCATGGTGGCGAGATCGGAGACGCCGAATGGCGAGCCGCCCGAGCCCACCTTGGCCGCGGAGACGCCGGAGCCCTTGCCGGTCTCGATGGTGAGGTCGATGCCGGCCTTCTCGTACCAGCCCTGCGCCTTGGCATAATAATATGGAGAATGGTCGGCCGTCGGCGTCCAGTTCAGGATCAGGTTGACCGCCTCGCCCGCGCTCGCCGGCGGCGCCGATACACCGAGCACCAGGGCTACAAAAGCCGCCTGCAAATGCTTCATCGCATCTCTCCTCGATCCCGCGACCCGGCTTGTCGCTCTTCCCATGTGAGGCTACCAATGCAACAAGCCCGCCCTCAACTTGTCAACTGTTTGGTTGGAAATGCGCGCAAAACGATCAGGCGACACCGCGCCGCAGCGGCGCGACCCCGTCGCCACCCGCAAGAAACTGCTCACCGCCGCGCGCCAGGAGTTTGCCAGGCACGGTTTTGCCGGTGCCCGCGTCGACGAGATCGCCGAGCGCGCCGGCGTCAACAAGCAGTTGGTCTACCACTATTTCGGCGACAAGGACGCGCTCTACCTCGCCGTGCTCGAATGGGTCTACGAGGACATCCGCGAGCAGGAGCGCAGGCTCAATCTCGAGGGCCTGCCGCCGGACAAGGCAATACGCCGGCTGATCGAGGCCTCGTTCGATCATCTGGCGGCGAACCCTGATTTTATCGTGCTTTTGAACGACGAGAACCGTGGCGGTGCCCGCCACGTCCGCGGCTCGACGCGGCTGGAGGCCATGCATTCGCCGCTGGTCAAGAGCGTCTCCCACATCCTTCACGAGGGCGTGCGCTCGGGCCTATTCCGCAACGGGATCGACCCCGTCCAGCTCTACATCTCCATCGCGGGCCTCAGTTATTTCTTCTTCTCCAACACGCCGACGCTGTCGGCAATCTTCGGCAAGGACCTGTCGAGCCGCACCGCGCGTCGCGCCCGCCGCCGCCATGTCGTCGATCTGGTGCTGCAGTCGCTCCGGCCGTAATCAACCAGCTGGTTGAAACTTGGCGGAAGGCCGGTTAGGCTCGCCGACGTGGCAGGGTAGCCGCGGCAATTAGGAGCAACAGGTGGCAGCTCGCGGAGCAAATCCGGCGCGCAGCTTTGCGATCGTCCTGATCGTGCACCTCGCCGTGCTCGTGCTTTGGCAGGTCGCGGTTGACGCCTTCCACGTGCCGAAATTCATCCTGCCCTCGCCGCTCGCGACGGTGCAGACGCTGGGCACCGCAAGCTATGCCTGGGGCGCCAATACGCTGGTGACCGGAATCGAGATCCTCGGGGGCTTCGCGCTCGGCGCTTTCGTCGGCGTCGCGCTCGCGGTGATCTTCAGCTGGGCCCCCCTCGTCAGCCTCGTCCTGCTGCCGCTGTTCGTGACCTTGAACATGATTCCGAAGGTCGCGCTCGGCCCGCTCTTCATCGTCTGGTTCTCCTACGGCATCCTGCCGAACATCCTGATCGCCTTCAGCATCTGCTTTTTTCCGATCCTGCTCACCACCGCGCGGGGGCTGCGCGAGGTCGAGCCCGATCTGCTCGATCTCGTCAAATCGTTGCGCGGCTCGCGCTGGACCCTGTTCCGCAAGATCCAGCTGCCGGGGTCGCTGCCCTACATCTTCTCCGGCATGAAGGTCGGCGCCATCCTCGCGGTCGCGGGCGCCATCGTCGGCGAGTTCATCGCCTCGGAACGCGGGCTCGGCTACCTCATGATCCAGGTGCAATCCTCGCTCGACACGCCCGCGATGGTGATGGCCGTCGTGCTGCTGACCCTGCTGGGCGTCGCCCTCTACGGCCTGGTGCTCGCCCTCGAACGCATGTTCGTCGTGGGCGACGCCAGGCAAACCTGACCAAGGATCAATCGATGCTCCTCACCCGCCAGACGCTGCCGAAAACCATCCCCGACATCGCCGCCCTCGACGATCTCCTCTGCCGGCCGACGCAGGAGCTGATCGACGGTCTGAACAAGGTCGAGGGCGACATCATGATCCTCGGCGTCGCCGGCAAGATGGGCCCGACGCTGGCAGGTCTTGCGAAAGCGGCCGCGCCCCAACGACGCGTCATCGGGGTCGCCCGCTTCACTGACGCAAGCGTCAAGCACTGGCTGCAAGCGCGTGGCATCGAGACCATCAATTGCGACCTGCTGGATGAGGCCGCGATCAATACGCTGCCGAAAGCGCCGAACATCGTCTTCATGGCCGGCCGCAAGTTCGGCGCCGAGGGCGATCTGTCGCTGACCTGGGCGATGAACGCGCATGTGCCGGCGCTGGTCGCGCAGGCCTTCCCATCGTCGCGGATCGTCGCGTTCTCGACCGGCTGCGTCTACCCTTTCGTCCCGGTCAACGGCACAGGCTCGCCCGAGGAGATGGCGCCGAACCCGCCCGGCGAATACGCCCAGTCCTGCGTGGGGCGCGAGCGCATGTTCGAGTATTTCTCGCACAAGTTCGGAACGCCGGGCCGGCTGTTCCGGCTCAACTACGCCATCGACATGCGTTACGGCGTGCTGCACGACATCGCGACAAAGGTGCTCGCGGGCACGCCGATCGACGTCAGCCTCGGCCATGTCAATTTCATCTGGCAGGGCGACGCGTCCGCGCAGGCACTGCGGTGCCTGGCGCACTGCACGACGCCAACTTCGCCGATCAATGTCAGCGGCCACGAGATTTTGGCCGTTCGCGATCTCGCACAAAAGTTCGGCGACCGCTTCGGCCGCGCCCCAGTACTGACGGGCAAAGAAGAGCCGACGGCGTGGCTGACGGATACCTCGCAGGCCGTGAAGCTATTCGGTCTGCCCGTGGTGGACACCGAGCAGCTGATCGCCTGGACCGCCGACTGGGTCTCCCGCGCCATGCCGAGCCTCGGCAAGCCGACCAAATACGAGGTGCGCGATGGCCGCTACTGACGGACCTGCCGTCATCAAGCTCGGCCCCGAAGATGCGATGGCGGGGCTTGTGCTGTCGACGGAAGCACACTGGAACCAGACCGAAGAGGATTGGCGCATCTTCCTGCGCGACGGCATGGTCTTCGGCATCCGCACCGGCGTGCTGTTGGTGGCAACCGCCGCGCTGCTGCCCTACTCCGGCAACAACGCCTGGATCAGCATGGTGCTGGTGACAGCAAGTCACCGTCGGCGCGGCCTCGCGACGCGCCTCGTCGATGCCTGCCTGGAGACGGCACGCAAGAACGGCCTGACCAGCTGGCTCGACGCGACGCCTGACGGCGTCGCGGTCTATGGCCCGCTCGGATTCACGCCGACGCTGCAGTTGCGCCGGCTGAAGCTCGCGAAGTCCGCGCGGGCCGAAGCGCCACAATCTTCCTCCGCGAGCATCGATGCGCTTCGCGCGCGCGACCGGCGGGCCACCGGGCTCGATCGCACCGCTCTGCTCTCAGCTTTCGCTCAGCGCTCCGGCTCGCGCATCGTCTCCGCGAACGGAGCCATCGCGCTGGTTCGCGATGGCCGGACCGCCCGTCACGTCGGCCCCTTATTCGCCGACAATGCCGCGGCAGCGCTGGCCCTGGTCGATGCGATCGTACGCTCCGAGACCGGTCCTCTTCTGCTCGACGCGGTCGCCCCGCAGGAAGCCTTCCTCGAAGGATTGACCGCATCTGGCTGGACCATCGAGCGCCCGTTCCAGCGGATGCGGTTCGGCCCCGCCACTTCAGCGGGCGAGGAATTGCCATTCGCCGTCGCCGGCCCCGAATTCGGATAGGACACCATGCACCACAGCCAGATCGACAGCGACATCCGCAAGCTGATTGCCGAGGGCACCGTGCTGCCGGCGCATCCGCTCGCGCTCACCGCCGAGCGGCAGCTCGACAAGACGCATCAACGTGCGCTCACGCGCTATTACCTCGACGCCGGCGCCGGCGGCCTTGCCGTCGGCGTCCACACCACGCAGTTCGCGATCCGCGACGTCGGTCTCTATCGTCCCGTGCTGGAGCTTGCTGCGGAGACCGCCGCGAACTGGACGAAGCGTCCGCTGGCGATGGTGGCGGGACTTGCCGGTCCGACCAAGCAGGCCCTTGCTGAAGCGCGCACCGCGCGCGACATCGGCTATCACGCCGGCCTGCTCAGCCTCGCCGCGATGAAGAGTGCCTCCGAAGACGAGATCATCGCGCATTGCACGGCGATCGCCGCCGAGATCCCGCTGGTCGGCTTCTACCTGCAGCCCGCTGTCGGCGGCGTCCTCCTGTCGAGCCGCTTCTGGCAGCGCTTTGCCGCGATCGACAACGTGATCGCGATCAAGATCGCCCCGTTCAACCGCTATCGTACGCTCGATGTGCTGCGCGGCGTCGCAGCCGCCGGCGCGCTCGACCGGGTCGCGCTCTACACCGGCAACGACGATCACATCCTGCTCGACCTCATGCTGCCGTTTGACCTTCGCGACAAGGGCGTCACCACGCGCACCTATTTCAAAGGCGGCCTGCTCGGCCACTGGTCGGTCTGGACGGCGAGCGCCGTCAAGCAGTTCGAGCGCTGCAGGGCGATGCGGCACAAGGACAGCGTGCCGGCCGATCTGCTCGCGCTCGATGCCCGCGTCACCGATTGCAACAGCGCCTTCTTCGACGTCGCCAACAATTTCCATGGCTGCATCGCAGGCTGCCACGAAATCCTGCGGCGTCAGGGCTTGATGCAGGGCCTGTGGTGCCTCGATCCGAACGAAGGCCTCAGCCCCGGTCAGAAAGACGAGATCGATCGCGTCACGCGCGAGCACGCCGACCTCAGCGACGATGCCTTCGTCGCCGCCAATTTGAGCAAATGGCTTTCATGAGCTCAAGACCCTTCATCAGCCTGCAAGGCGTCCGAAAGGTTTATCGCAGTGGCGGCGCCGAATTTCTGGCGGTGTCCGACGTCACGATGGACGTGCAGGAAGGCGAGCTGGTCTCGCTGGTCGGCCCGTCCGGCTGCGGCAAGACCACGGTGATGAAGATCCTGGCCGGCCTGCACGGCGCCGATGGCGGCACGGTGACAATCGGCAATGACAAAAGTCCGTTCGATCCGAGCCGCGACATCGGCATGGTGTTCCAGCAGGCGCTGCTCTTGAAATGGCGCACCATCCTGGACAACGTGCTGCTGCCCGCCGAGATCGTCGGTCTGCCGATGAAGGCTGCACGCGAGCGGGCGCGCGATCTGCTCAAGCTCGTCGGACTTGCCGGCTATGAGCAGAAATATCCGCGAGAGCTCTCCGGCGGCATGCAGCAGCGCACCGCCATCGCGCGCGCCTTCATCCACGACCCAAAACTGATCCTGATGGATGAGCCGTTCGGCGCGCTGGATGCGCTGACGCGGGAGCAGATGAATCTGGAGATGCTGCGGATCTGGCGCGAGAGCGGCAAGACCATCGTCTTCGTCACGCATTCGATCCAGGAGGCGGTGTTCCTGTCGTCGCACTGCGCGGTGCTGACCGCGGGACCCGCGAAGATGGCCGATTACTTCCCCATCGACCTGCCCTTCCCGCGCGACCTGCCGTTGAAGACGACGGACGCGTTTGGCGCATATGCGCGGCGGATTTACGCGAAGCTGGGGTTGGGCGCGGCCTGAGCCACGCGCTCAGACCACGTAGGCTGGGCAGAGCGCAAGCGGTACCCATCATTGCCGATGAAGCGGCAGAACGTGGGCACGGCGCAAGAGCGCCTTTGCCCACCCTACGCGAGCGAGGCTGCTGCAAAGACAGCCCCGCCCGTCTCGGGCTCAGCTCTTGTTGCGCATCTTGCTGAGCAGATAGTTGTCGTAAAAATTCTCCGCGATCTGCGTGTAGAACAGCAGCTCTTTCATGTACGTGTCGTGGCTGTCCTTGGTGCGCTTGAACAGGCCGCTCTTGGCGGCGAGTTCGTTCAGGTGTTCCTGGGTCGCGTTGTAGCAGGCCTCCATCACGGGTTGCGGGAATGCCTTCAGCTCCGCGCCGCCTGCAATCAGCCGCTTCAACGCCGCCGGATTCACGCTGTCGTATTTCTCGAGCATCCAAGCCCCGGCGGCCGAGGCCGCCTGGTTGACGATCGCCTGGTACTGCTTCGGCAAGCTGGCCCACTTCTCGTCGTTGACGATCATGTGCAGCATGGCGCCGCCTTCCCACCAGCCGGGGAAGTAGTAGTACTTGGCGACTTTGTGGAAGCCGAGCTTCTCGTCGTCATAGGGGCCGACGAACTCGACCGCGTCGATCGTGCCCTTCTCCAGCGCCGGATAGATGTCGCCACCCGCGATCTGCTGCGGGACGACGCCGAGCCGCGCCAGCACATGACCGCCCATGCCGGCGATGCGGAATTTGAGGCCCTTGAGATCGTCGACCGTCTTGATCTCCTTGCGGAACCAGCCGCCCATCTGGGTACCGGAATTGCCGCAGAGAATGGCGTGCGCCTTGAACGGCTTCAGCGCCTCGTTGGCGAGGTCGGCGCCACCACCGAAGTACCACCAGGACTCCTGGTGACGATGGTTCATGCCGAACGGAGCACCCGTGGCGTAGGCCAGTGCCGGCTCCTTGCCGATGTAGAAATAGAGCGGCGTCTGCGCCATCTCGACGGTCGCAACGCTTACGGCATCCAGTGCCTGGAGACCGGGGACGATCTCGCCCGCCGCGAAGGTCTGGATCTGGAATTTGTTATCGGTGGCTTCGGCAACATATTTCGCAAAGGTCTGCGCCGTGCCGTAGATGGTGTCGAGCGACTTCGGGAAGCTCGAGGTCAGGCGCCATTTGATCTCGGGCGCGCTCTGCGCGATCGCGGGGGCGGCAACCAGCGTCGTCGCGCCGGCGATCGCGCCGCCCCTGAGGAATGTACGGCGTTTCATGATGGGCTCCCTTTCTTGGCGTCAGACTTGAAACGAGTGGCGTCAGCCACGGTCTTCGCGGACCGTTTGCCCGTTCCTGTCATGCAGTTCAAGCCATGATAAAGGAGGGTCCGGCCGCCGAGCCAGCCAGCCGCGAGGTTGCGGTGACGAGGTGTGGGCCTCGCCCCGACACGCGCTACGACTTCGTCGCGGCCCCAGGGATTGCCGGTTGATGCGAGCAGCAGGAGAACGCCTGCTTCAGAGCAGCTTCGCGCTCACGAACAGCGCCCGCACCGCATTCGTCGCCTGGACGGCGAGCATGGCGTTGCCGGCGGCACCCTCAAGCGCTTGGACCGCCTCCTCATGCAGCGAGCGGAATTCCATCCACTCGACCGATTTGAAGTTGGTGAGGAATTGATAGGCCTGGCCGACGGTCGCGATCGCCAGCGTGTCACCGTTCAGCTTGATCTTGAACGTCGTGCGCAGCGGGGTCTCGGAGCTTGCTGGATCACTCATGGGCTGCTTCTGGACGACAACGGCTTAACGAAGGGAAAACGGCAGCCCCGCCGCAGCAGGCAAACGTCACGTCGCGTTTCAGGAATCGGTGTTATTGGCGGTGCGCTGCGAGGCAGTCGCCGCTTCGCCCAGGCTTCGCACCACGACCAGGCGGTTGAATTCGCCATTGTCGTAGGCCTTGAGGAAGCGGTCATAGTCCTTGATCGAGACACAACCGTTGGAATCGCCGCGCGGACCGAGCATGTAGGTGTGCGTGAGCAGGCCGACGCGGCCGAGCGCGCTGGTGCCGTCGGTCGGCGTCATGCGCAAGGCGCGAACACCGTGGAACAGTTTTTCGCGCGGCTTGAGGTCGTAGGTCGCAGGCGGGGTCGCACCGACCATGCGCTGGTCGACATGATCAGGATCGTCCATCAGCGCGCCCATGCCCGAATGAGCCTCGATCGCGACGCCGCTCGGTAAGTAAAGCGCCTTGGCCTTGATATCATAGACCGCCGTCTTCGAATCGTAACCGAGCGCGGCGAGATCCGGCGCCCTGCCGAGCAGGCCGTCGCCGGGCGTCAGCGAAGCCAGCCTGATCTTGTCGGTGAACTTTTCGAAGAAGTTGCGATTGTCGACCCTGGGATTGGTGTCGGCATAGGCCTGGCTCGAGGCGATCTGCGCGGAGAAGTCGGCCTGGACCGGCCGCGAGCGCGGCATCGGGACGGCATCGGCGCGCTGCGTCGGCTTGGCCTCTTCGGCGGCGGGCTTGTTGTTGTCATCTTCGGTCAGGATCGAGCGCCAGTCGTCGCCCTGGAGTTTTTGGGCGAGCATCGCCTTGGCATCGCGAAGCTTGAGCTGGACCGCATTCAGCGCGGACCGCTCCATCGTCCGCAAGCCAAGATCGCGAGCGGACGGATTACCCGACAGCGAGGCGAAACGGTCCTCGAACGAGGGAGCATTGGCCGGCGGCAGCGCGGCTGACACGAGCGGGGTCGAGTCGCCGATATCAGCGACCCATGCGGCGGCGCCCAGCGCCAGCGCGATGGCGGCCATCGACAGCAATATCGTCTCGGCTCGCCCAATACGGCGGCGCGACAATAGCCTCTCGGCGCTTGCGCGGTCGGAAACCATCAGATCCCCAAATCGACCCCCGGGGGACCCAACCCCCACCCGGAGACTCTATACCAGCTACCACATTGGGAGCCAAAAGTTAGGCATAATCGCGGCCGGCAAGCCCGCCTGAGGTATCCAATGACCGATCCTTTCGATCTAAAGCGCTTCGTCAGGGCCCAGGAGCCGGTTTTTCGCGCCGTTTTGGGGGAGCTCGCCCAAGGACGGAAGCAGACTCACTGGATGTGGTTCGTCTTCCCGCAGATCGCCGGCCTCGGCTTCAGCGCCATGTCCCAGCGCTACGCCATCGGCTCGCGGGCAGAGGCCAAGGCCTATCTGGCCCACCCCATTCTCGGTCCACGCCTGATCGAATGCACCCGCCTCGTGCTTGCCGTCCAGGGGCGGAGCATCAATGCGATCCTCGGCGCGCCCGACGACGCCAAATTCCGCTCGTCGATGACGCTGTTCGGCGCGGTCTCCGATGAGCCTGTTTTCGACGAGGCGCTTGCTCGCTATTTCGCAGGCGAGCCCGATGGCGCGACGCTGGAGATTCTCGCCTCGCTCGATCAACAGGCCGGGTGACCGCGACAGCGGCGGCCGGCAGCGTAAACCCGGGATTAATACGCCACCTCTATTTTTGGAGAATATCTTTCTCCCAGCGTCAATGCCGGACAAATCATGAAAATCGGTACGCTCCTGACCACCGCCATCGTCTCGCTCTCGACTGTCGGCGGCGGTCTCGCCGTCTACGTCGCCGTGACGAAATACCAGACGATCGAGCGTGTCACCGAGGCACAGGGCCGGCTCGCGATCGTTCGCGCCGTCAGCGACATCCCGCGCTATCTCAATCCCGAGCGCGGCTTCTCCACCAACATCCTGTACGGGCCGGCGACGATCGATCCGGCGCAGCTCGCCGAACAAGGCAGACTGCGCCAGCAGACCGACGGCGCGCGCGAGAAGATGAATGCGGTGCGCAAGGAGCTGCCCGGCTCGTTCGATGATGGCGCGACCATCGGCAGCAACATCGACGGAATCAATTCGAAATTCAGCGCGCTGCGCGAGGCCATCGACAAGGCGATGGCCGGGCCGGCAGAGGCGCGCAAGGACGCGGCCAAGAAGATCGTCGCCGACAACGCCGTGCTCAACGCCGGCGTCACCGCGCTGCTCAACGAGCAGGTCCGCCGCATGGCGATTCTCAATGGCGATGCCTATCGCCAAGCAAGCTATGCCAACATCGCGATGACGCTGCGCGACGTCGGCGGATTCAACTCCAGCCTGCACAAGAATCTCGTCGGCGGCAAGAAACCGGCAACGGACGCCGAGAAGGCCGACATCAGCCGCTCCCAGGGCCGCAACGACCAGCTCGTCATGTCGCTGCAGGAACTGCGCGGCAATCCGACGACACCGGCGAACGTCGCCGCCGCGCTGGAGAAGTTCAACGCAATCTATGTCGAGGAGTTCGGCCGCGAGCTCAAGATGGTCAAGGACGGTGCCGTCAGCGGCAAGTACGAACACGACATGGAGACTTATTACGCCGCCACGCAGCGCGGCCTCGGCACCATCATCGACGTCCGCGATGCTTTCTACGACAATGCCGAGCAGATTCTCGCCAGCGCCTCCAGCGCCGCACGCACCAGCTTCACGATCGCGCTCGTCGGCCTCCTCGCCGTGCTGGTCGCCAGCGTCGGCCTCATCGTGATGGTCCGCCGCCGCGTCTGCGCCCCGATCGTCAACCTGACGACCCGGATGTCGCGACTCGCCGAGGGCAACGTTGCCGAGGACATCCCCGGCGCCGAACGCTCCGACGAGATCGGGGCGATGGCCGCAGCCGTCCAGGTGTTCAAGGACAACATGATCCGGGCCGACCGGCTCGCGGCCGAGAAGCAGGCCGAGAACGACGGCAAGATGCGGCGCGCCCAGGCGCTCGACGAACTGACCCGTTCCTTCGAAGCCAAGATCACGAAGCTTGTCGGCGGGCTCTCGCAGGCGTCCGCTACCATGGAGAGCACGGCCCAGTCGATGACCTCGACGGCGGCGCAGACCAACAGCCAGGCCGCGGTCGTCGCGGCCGCCTCCGAGCAGACCTCGACCAACGTTCAGACCGTGGCCAGCGCCACGGAAGAGCTGACCTCCTCGATCGCCGAGATCGGCCGCCAGGTCGCACAATCGACCGAGATCGCGGCCCGCGCCGTCGACAACGCCCGCCGCACCGGCGACACCGCGCGCGCGCTGGCCGAGGGTGCCCAGAAGATCGGCGACGTCGTCACGCTGATCCAGAGCATTGCCGAGCAGACCAACCTCCTCGCGCTCAACGCGACCATCGAGGCCGCCCGCGCCGGCGATGCCGGTCGCGGCTTTGCCGTGGTCGCGTCAGAGGTGAAATCGCTGGCCGGCCAGACCGCCAAGGCCACGACGGAAATCTCCGAGCAGATCACCGCAATCCAGACCGCGAGCGACGAGACCGTGGCCGCGATCCGCAACGTCGCCGACGTCATCGGCGAGATCGACCAGATCGGCACCGCGATTGCGGCCGCGATCGAAGAACAGGGCTCGGCGACCAAGGAGATCGCCCGCAGCGTCCAGGAAGCCGCCCGCGGCACCCAGGAGGTCAACACCAACATATCCGGCGTGCAGCGCGCCGCCGACGACACCGGTGCGGCCGCGAGAGAGGTTCTCGGCGCCGCCGAGCAGCTCTCGACCCAGTCGCGCGACCTCGCCGGCCAGTTCGACCGCTTCCTCGGTGAAGTCAGGGCTGCTTAGGCAGAGGCATCGTAGCCCGGATGGAGCGACAACGAAATCCGGGATCTCGCACCTCATCGGCACCGCCCCGGATTGCGCTTCGCTGCATTCGGACTGCGGACCATATTCGCGGAGAATGAGATCAGTACGGCGGCGCCTTGCGCGCCCGTTGCGCCTTGGCCGCCTCGATCCACCACGAGAGATCGTCCGCAAAGCGCGGGAACGAGCGTTCCAGCGCCTTGCCGCCCTCGCCGATCGGCTCGGCTTCGACCGACAGCGTCTGCGCGATCGGTCCGACGCCGATGGTGCTCGAGATCACCACCATGCCCATTTCCGACAGGGTGCCGTGCCAGGCGGTTGAAGCCCGCGCGCCCGACAGACGTCCGGCGGAATAGCTCACGATCGCGGCCGGCCGCCAGAACCATTCCTCCAGGAAATGGTCGGTGAGGTTCTTCAGCCCGGGCTGAATGCCCCAATTATATTCGCCCGTGACGAAGACAAAACCATCGGCGCCGCGAATCTGACCTGCCAGCTTCTCCAGCCCCTCGGGCGCCGTACCCTTGGGATATTCCTTGTACATGCGGTCGAGCATCGGCAGGCCGATGGCCTTGGCGTCGATCAACTCGACCTCCTCGCCGCGACTACGCAGACGATCAATGACGAAATTCGCAAGGCGGATGCCCATGCGGTCGGAACGGTAGGAACCGTAGAGAACGAGGATGCGATTGCTCATGGCCAGCACACTAGCACGAAACCGAAGCGCCGCCCCAATCGCTTTGTCGCGCTATCGCCGCCGACCGCGCTCCAGCGTCTCCGACGGCGTCTCGCCGAACTGGTCGCGATAGCTGCGGGAGAAATCGCTGAGATGCCAGAAACCGAAGGCGAGCGCGACGGCCTTCACGCTGTCGGCGCCGGCGAGCAGCCGCTGGCGCACCAGCCAGAGCCGCCGCAGGCGCAAATAGCGGTGCAGGCTCATGCCGCGATAGCGGAGAACGACATCGTGCATGGTCCGGACGGACAGGCCGAGCTTGCGCGCAATCTCCTCGCTGTAGATGGGCTGGCCGAGATCCTCGGACAGCAGCGCGCGGATGTCCTGGAACAGCTTGAACTGCCGCTCGTCGTTCGGCCGCAGCGTCCAGCGCGCGGGCATGACATTGGCGAAGACGACATCGACCGCACTGAGCAGCGATTCCTTCATCGCCGCCCCCTTCAGCGGCACCTCCGCGGAATCGATCGGCTCGGACGCGGCCGCCATCACCTCCCTCACCACCGCTCGCAGCCATTGCAGCGCAGGCGGACTGGTCTCGAATATCTTGAAGCTGGAATTCGTCTCGGGCCAGCCGCGATCCTTCACCTCCGGCCGGAATACGACCGAAGCAATCTGCCGCTCCACCTCCTGGATGGTGTTGTAGGCCGCCCCGCTGCTGCCGACAACGATGGCCGCGCGGTCCCGCCGCGTGCCGTTGAAGCGGATCGGCACGTCGAGGTCGTCCATCGCAAAGCCGACGGCGGTGCAATCCGCGCCCAGCTGCGCATCGACCACGCGCGGAAATGCCCGCGTCATGTTCACGTCGCAGCCGGGCAATTGCAGAATGATCTGCTCGGTCGCAATCCCCCGTCCAAGCGGCGTGAAATCGAAATTCAGGCCGCGGATCGCGTAGCGAAACTCATCGACGTCTGCAAAACGAAATATCTTTGGCGCCAACCCGGGCGCATCATCAATGCTGGTCATGACAAGTTGAAAAGCCGCGTCGCAACGCGACGCGCCGACACGATACCGGTCTGATTTCTGTCCCTTCGGGTGCCCGTTAGACCGAAAGAATCATACTAGCCCCACGCAACCAATTGGCGAGTATTTCGTCCGAAGGACAAGCCAAGGGTTCGTGTCCTGCCAAATTTCGATATCGTTTCCGGCAGCGCCAGCGGTGCGCCGATACCCGGAAGCGTGACGCCTAAAATCCAAATTAACGCCTACGAGGCGCAATGACGACCGTTGGATCGTTGCAATTTATTTCAGTTCAGGCTCCTGCCATGATGGCAAACTCGCCTGCCGACAGCCTTGTCGAATTGGAAGACGCGGTCGCTGCGTGCCCCCCGGAGCGCTGCGCACGCATTCTCGAAGGCGTCGTCAACCTGCTCACTGCCAACCGCGACTGGCCCCAGCATTTGCTGGCCGGCGTGGCCGACCGCGTCTTGCTGCGCCTGACCGAACGGGTCACAGCCGGCGCGCTGATCCAGCTCAGCACGGCACTTGCCGCGCTTGCGGTCGCTCCGCCCGAGACATTGCGGCGTCTTGCGATGCATGACGACCCGGACGTGGCGTGTCCTGTCCTGCACAAATCGCAGGCACTCCCTACGGCCGATCTCGTGTCGGTGGCGGCCTCGTGCGGCGAGCGGCATCAACGCGCGATCGCAGCGCGCGAGTGCATCGAGCCCGAAGTGACCGAGACGCTGATCAAGCGCGGCGAGCGGATCTGCCTTGCGCTGATCAAGAACCCCGGGACAAAATTCTCCGAGACGGCTTATGCCACCCTGATCGCCACGGCCGACCAGGACGGCGAGATCGCGAAGGCGCTGGCGCTCCGGCCCGACACACCCGACCTGGTCGTCCGCAAGTTGCTCTCCACTTCCTCCTGCACGGCCGCGCCGGCCAAACCCGACGCAGCCTCCGTTCCGCCCGCGCAGGACGCACTACCGGCTCTGCGGAACCGGCCCTCCTCGACCGATTATGCCAAGGCAAGACCCGAGATCGTCGCGCTCAACCGAATTGGCAAGCTCGGCGATTCCACCGTGAACCGCTTCGCGATCCGCGGCGAGACCGCCAATCTGTTCACCGCTCTGTCGGTGCTGTCAGGGGCTCCGGTCGAGATCATCGAGCAAGTCATGAGCGACGACGATTGCGAAGGCCTGGTGATGGCCTGCCGGGCGTCACGCCTGAACTGGGCGACGACGCTTGCGATCCTGAGCAACCGCAGCAGCGCACGGCTCTCCTTCGCCCAACGCGAACGCGCGCAGCTGATGTTCGAAACGCTCCTCCTGTCGACCAGCCAATGGACGGTGCGCTGGGGGGAAATCGCGGCCAGCGCCGGCACGCGCGATCGCACCGCAGCAATGGGGACCAGCCGATGAAGCTCGACAGCCGCAAGGACTCTCGTGTCAGAATGGATCACCGGCAACCCGTGAATTTGATGGGAGCGGACGGCACCTGGCGGCGCAGCTGCGTTCTGATCGACGTGTCGAACACCGGCGCCAAGATCGAGGTGGAAGGCACACTCGACGTGCTGCAGGCCAAGGAATTCTTTATGGTGCTGTCATCGACCGGACTGGCTTATCGGCGCTGCGAGCTGGTCTGGATCGACGGCACCACAGCCGGCGTGCACTTCGTCAACGCGGACAGCAAAAAGAAAACGGCTAGCGCAGTCGCAGCGAAGAGCAAGTAAGCACCTCGGCCCCAAGCATCATTCCACCCGCTGCAATTGCGCGATGGTGGTGCGCTCGCGCCTAGTGCGTCGCGCGGTACTTGATGCGGTGCGGGATCGAGCGACAGCTCAACCCCTCGGCAAGCAGCTTCATGTCCTCGCGCTTGCCGCTGCGGATCAATCTGCCGAACTCTTCGGGAGTAAAAGGAAGGGTGGGATCGTCATCGATCGGGCGCCGCATCCGCGGGCCGAAGAACCATCGAACCAGGCTAGCCAGCCGCCGCATGTCAATTCCCTCGCGCCAGCAACAAACCTTCGAGTCCGCATATTGTTCCTCCTGCGCGGTGAAGATTGCAAGGGGTCGTAAGGAGTCCGCACGAAAAATTTCGCGATGGAATAATCTCCTCTCCCTCCTTCAGTCACTCGGCGAAGCCGACATAGCGGACGAACTCCTCGTTACCTTCGCGGTCCGAGCGCACGGCGTTCGCGGCAAAATTGTCGTCGGGATAGCCCATCGCAACGCAGGTCATGATGACCTCGTCCTCGGGAATTCCCGCCACCTCGCGCACGATGTCGCTCCGCATGATACCCTGCCCGTTGATGACAGAGCCGAGCCCGCGGTCCCAAGCCGCCAGCACGATGCCGTAGCAGAGTGCGCCGAGATCGAAATGGCAGACCGCGCCGGGATCGAGCACGCGGTCATAGGTCAGCACCAGCGAGACCGGCGCGTCGAACTGGCGAAAGCCGCGCAGCACCCAGTCCTGCCGCATCGGCTTGTCGTCGCGCGCGATCCCCATCGCGCCGAACAGCTTCTTGGCGATGTCGACCTGACGGGTGCGATGCACGCCCTGGTATTCGCCGTGGCTGACGATGTCGCGTTTGACCTTGGCGCCGCCCGCCATCTCCTCCATGTTGCGGCGGCGAACCTCTTCGAGCGGTGCGCCGGTCAGCACGTGCACATGCCAGGGCTGGGTGTTCATCGACGACGGCGCGCGCTTGGCGCTCTCGATGATCGCCTCGATCACCGCGCGCGGCACCTTCTCGTTCTTGAAACCGCGCACGCTGCGGCGCGACTGGACCAGCGTTTCGAATTCCACCTCAAGGCCTCCCTGCCCGTTCATTCGCCGGCACTGCAACTGTAGCGCTCGGCCGGTTGCCGATGCGGCGCGCCAAATCTATGCTAACGGCCAACCAAGACCAAGAACCCCGTGAGGACCCGCCGATGCCCGCGCCGCTCGATCCCGTCGTCGCCCAGATCATTCCGCTGCTGCCGCTGCGCGATCCCGCAACGATGACGCCACAGAGCGCCCGCGATTCCTTGCGCGCACTGGCTGCCGCGCGCGCCGCGGTGCCGCCGCCGCCGGTCGATGCCGTGCTCGACATCAAGGTGAAGGGCGGCGCCGGCCCGCTCGATGCCCGCGTCTATCGCGTCGGCACCGATCCCGCACCGACCGTGGTGTTCTTCCATGGCGGCGGCTGGGTAGCTGGCGATCTCGAGACCCACGACAGACAGGCGCGCAATCTCGCGATCGAGACCGGCGCGGTCGTCGTCTCCGTCGACTATCGCCGCCCGCCGGAGACGCGCTTTCCCGGCGCCTTCGAGGACGCGTTTGCTGCCGCGAGCGACATCTTCGACCGCGTCGCGGAATTTGGCGGCGATCCCAAACGCCTTGGCGTTGCCGGCGACAGTGCGGGCGGCAATCTTGCGGCCACGACCGCGATCGCGGCGCGCGATGCCGGCATCAGGCTCGCCGCACAATTGCTGGTCTACCCCGTCACCGACGCGGTCGGCCTCTATGCGGACGCGCGCGAGAACGCGCGCTTTCCCTCGCGCTCGGAAAATGCCGACGGCTATTTCCTCACGCGCGCCACGATGGAATGGTTCTGCGGCCACTATTTCGCCGATCCCGCCGATGCCTCCGACTGGCGGGTGTCGCCGCTGCGGGCCGCGTCGCTCAAAGGCCTCGCGCCCGCCATCGTGACCACAGCCTGGTTCGATCCGCTGCGCGACGAAGGCGCGGCCTACGCGAAAGCGCTGGAGGCCGCCGGCGTGCGCGTGAAGCATCACGAGGGCGCCGGCCTGATCCACGGCTATTTCGGCATGGGCGAGGCCTCCGAGGTCGCCCGCGCCGAGGCGCAGCGTGCGCGCGCCGATTTCAAGGCGTTGCTGGCGCGCGGGGTCTGATCGCATTGCAACCGGGACGGCTGAACCGCCGGAAAATTTGGCCCCTCGCGGATGGCGCTGCTTGATTGCGCCACGATTCCGGGCTCCAATCCGGAACGCCATTTTGGTTTAGGGAGACACCCAATGATGAAACGGATTTTCCTGGCTGCGATCGTTGCCACCTTTGCAGCGGGCTCGGCGCTTGCGGACGACACCTGCGAGAGCAAGGCGGTCGGCAAGGATGGCAAGGCGCTTGCCGGCGCGGCCAAGACCTCGTTCATGAAGAAGTGCAAGCAAGACGCCTGCGCGCCCAAGGCTGTCGGCTCCGATGGCAAGCCGCTGGCCGGCGCCGCCAAGAACAGCTTCATGAAGAAGTGCGAGATGGGCGCATAAGGGGCTTCCGGATTCGCTGCCTCTGTAACGAGCAATTGCTCCGCGAATTCGTCGTGCCCGGGCATGTCCCGGGCATTGACGTTTGTTGTTTGAGCACGAGAGAAGGAGGACCATCGCCATCTGTCCGCACCCGCCGGGCGCGCAAACAACAGCCAACGCCACCCTAGACAGAACGCCGCCGCTGACGGATCATAGAGCGCTGAGCGAAACGGGGCACATCGACAAGGCTTGTAGAAAAGGGTGGTCGAGATGTGGCAGTTCCGAGTGCGTGATCACATGATGGCGACAATGGGCGTTCTCTTTGCGTTGCTCATCAGTCTTGACGTCGCAAATGCGAGGGGCCCCGGTCTGCCCAATGTCGTGGTTCTGGCCACCGGCGGCACGATCGCCGGCAGCGGCGCGAGCAGCACCACCGTGGTCGGTTACACCGCAGCCACGGTTGGCATCGAGACTCTCCTGAATGCCGTCCCCGAGCTGAAGACGGTCGCCAACGTCAAGGGCGAGCAGGTTTTCCAGATCGCCAGCGAGAACATGAACAATGACTATTGGCTGAAGCTCGCCAAGCGCGTCAACACGCTGCTCGCGCAGGACGACGTGGACGGAATCGTCATCACGCACGGGACCGACACGATCGAGGAAACCAGCTATTTCCTGAACCTGGTGGTCAAGAGCAGGAAACCGGTCGTCGTCGTCGGCGCGATGCGCCCCTCGACGGCGATCAGCGCGGACGGCCCGATCAACCTCTTCAATGCGGTGATCCTCGCAGGCAGCGAAGAGGCGGTCGGCAAGGGCGTGCTCGTCGCTCTCAACGATCAGATCAATGCGGCGCGCGACGTCACCAAGAACAACACTTCGACGGCCGACACTTTCCGCACGCCCGAGCTCGGCTTTCTCGGCTACATGCAGGGCAACAAGCCCTACTTCTATCGTCAATCGACCCGCCGGCATACGGCGGACTCCGAGTTCGACGTGTCCAACCTCGATACCCTGCCGCAAGTCGACATCGTCTACGGCTATGCCAACATGAACCGCGTCGCGATCGACGCGTTCGTCGCCGCCGGGGCCAAGGGGATCGTACATGCCGGCGTGGGTGACGGCAGCCTGGCCCGGCCGGCGGTCGAGCCGGCACTCGACGAGGCCCACAAAAAAGGCGTCGCCATCGTTCGCAGCAGCCGGGTCGGCAACGGCATTGTGGCGCGCAACGGCGAAGCCAAGGACGACGAACACGACTTCATCGTCTCGGATACGCTCAATCCGCAGAAGGCGCGCATCCTGCTGATGCTGGCACTGACCAAGACGAGCGACAGCAAGGAAATCCAGCGGATGTTCTACACCTATTAGAGCGTCCGAGAGGCGGTCGCCCTATTCCCGTTTGAAGCGATAGTCGAACGCGGCGCCGAACGGTTTGATCAGTCCGACCGTCGGCGCCGGGAAATGGATCGGCAGGATCAACGTGTCGGTGTCGGCGACGGAAGCGAAGAACTTCCGCCGCGACACCGCTGACTGCTTCGCATCCCAGTCCGGCTTCGACGACCACTCCGGCTCGCGGCACTGGATCTGGTGATGCATGAGATCGCCGGCGACCACCGCGCGCTGGCCCTTCGAGAAGATGCTGACGCAGCAATGACAGGGCGAATGCCCCGGCGTCGGCGTCAGCGTGACGGTATCGTCCAGCGCATAGTCGTCGTCGACCAGCAGCGCCTGCCCCGCCTCGACGATCGGCAGGCAGTTGTCGCGAAACACAGTCCCGGGCGGGTTGCTGCCTTTGGCATTCTCCGCCTCCCAGGCTGCGTACTCGCCTTTGTGAAAGACGTATTTCGCGTTGGGGAACGTCGGCACCCACCGGCCGTCGCGCAAGCTCGTGTTCCAGCCGGTGTGGTCGATGTGCAGATGCGTGCAGAAGACGTAGTCGATCTGCTCGAAGCCGATGCCGAGCGCGAACAATTCGTTGCGCCAGCGCTCCTTGCCGGGAAAGTCGAACGGCGGCGGATGGCCCTTGTGCTCGCCGGTGCAGGTGTCGACCAGAATGGTGTAGCGCGGCGTACGCACGACGAACGTCTGATAGGTGATGACCATCATGCCGCGGGCCGCGTCGAACACCTCAGGCTCCATCGTCGGCAGATGCTGCTTGAACACGCCCTCGTCGTAGCCATGGAAAAAATCCTGCGGCCGCCGCCACGGCCCTTCCCGCTCGATCACCGCATCGATGGTGATATCGCCGATCCGAAGTTGTTTCATGCGTATCTCCGGTTTTTCTCGAGCGTAACGAGCGAACATGCGGCGTTCAAGGCGGGTCGGCGCAGGCCTGCCGCCCGAGGCGACGAGCCATTCACGACGGCCACCGCGGCACGGTCGACGCATGGTTTCTACGGCGCGCGCGCGGCCGCGATCCCAAGCTCCGGCTCGCCACCTCATTTCCAGTAGACCGCGGGGCCTCAACACCCTCGACCGACGCGAGCAAATCACCAAAGTACAACCGCCGGGCTCGTGACACGAAATTGCGCGTCTGTATGATCTAATTCACAGCGCCCCTCCAGTTCGTCTGTAACATGCAGCCGCGCGACACTGTGGCTCTCGGGCCTTCAGTCTCGCAGTCAAATTGCTGAAAATCGATTGTAGCTCTTTGCAGATTGAGCCGAAAAGGCCGCAACGATCAGTCCGACCATCCGCTGCGGGGAGCGAGTTTCCCAGGTTCGCGGAAGGGATAATTGTGCCTCGTCCGACACGGCCGCTCACCTGGAGAGGTTGCTGCATATGATTTGGGAGCCGCTTCGTTCACCAAAATGTCGGCGCGCGTAGGCGGGGCTGACTTTGTTCAGAGTCGGAGGTGCGCGGTGGGCGCTATCAATGACCTCGCGTTATGTTATCCTGCCCCTGTTCTGCAAAACAGCGGGGCGGCCGAGGTGAATCATCCGGGGATCGATGTTGCAGAAGCCCTGCCCGCGCGCCGCGTACTTGCGATCTTGGCTGCAGACGTCGTGGGCTATGCTCGCCTGACAGAGGTGGCCGAGGAAGCAACGCACGTGCGACTGCGCGCGCTTCGTTTCGGCGTGATCAACCCGTGCATTGTCTCCTTCCGCGGCAGGATCGTGAAGAATACGGGGGACGGCTTTCTCGCCTCTTTCGATTCCTCGCTCGATGCGGCGCGTTGTGCGGTCGCCTTGCAGCACGAAGTCTCCGCTGCACAGACCCGAGAAGGATACGATCGGAAGATACAATTCCGAATCGGTCTGAACGTTGCGCAGACCATCGTCGAATCGGAGGACATCTTCGGAAAGGGAGTCAACATAGCCGCGAGACTCGAGCAGTCCGCGCCGGCTGGCGGCGTGGTGCTTTCAGACGAGATGTTCCAGCAGATCAAGGATCGGCTCGACGTACCCGTCCAAGACCTCGGCGTCCTTCGGCTCAAGCACCTTGCGCGCCCCGTTCACGCTTATTCTCTTCTGCTGCCAGAGGCCGAACGGCTGCCGTCGGGCGGTGGCCGCAGAGCAAGCCGTCAGGCCAAGGTGCCTTACATCGCGGTATTGCCATTTCGTACGCAGGGCGCGAACTCGGAAGACGATTACTTCGGCGATGGGACGGCCGACGAAATCGTCGTTGCGCTCCAGAACCTCCGTGGGCTGTTCGTTATTTCAAGCATGTCGACGTCCCCCTATCGCAGCGGCCCGGTCGACAGCCAGAGGATCGGCCAAGAACTCGGCGTCCGATACGTCTTGAGCGGCAGCATCCGGCGAGCCGACAAGCGGCTACGAATTGGAGTCGAATTGCAGGACGTCGAAGCGGGGGTCGTGCTCTGGGCAGATCACTACGATGGCGATGTCTCGGAACTATTTGATTTTCAAAGCCGTATTGCGACACGCATCGTATGGAGCATCGCCCCCCAGGTCCGCGAGGCAGAACTGAGGCGTGCGCTACAAAAACGCTCGGACAACCTCAATGCTTACGAGCTGCTCATGAAGGCGATCGACTTCATGTATCGCATGAATTTCTTCGACTTCGGACGAGCCGGCGAGCTGCTGCAGGCCGCAATCGCTTCGGATCCGAGCTACGCAACTCCCTATGCCTATGCGGCACTGTGGCACATTCACAATGTCGCGCAAGGTTGGGGCGCCGAGGGCGGGCCCGATGCGGCAGAAGCGGCGCGCCTTGCCACCGCGGCGGTCGACCGGGCGCCGGCAGACGGCTTCGCGTTGGCCGTTCTCGGACACACCAAGGCGCTGTTGTTTAAGGACTATAACGCGGCGCTCGATTTGTTTGACAGAGCCTTGAGCGCATCGCCGGGCAATGCGATGGCTTGGACCCTTAGCAGTGGCGTGTACGGCTATCTTGAGGACGGCCAATCGGCGATTACGCGCGCCGAACAGGGATTGCGTCTGTCACCAGCCGACACGCAGGCCTATTTTTACCTGATGTTCCTCGGCCAAGCCCACTACATCAATGGTAACTACGATGAGGCGGTCGTGTGGGCCCGCAAGACCGCAGCTCTGAACGGTCGGCTCTCCGCCAACCTGCGGGTTCTGGCGGCTGCCTATGTTGCAAAGGGCCAGCACGAGGAGGCCCGGGGCGTCACCAGGATGCTTTCGGATATCCAGCCTCGATTCAAGCTTTCGGCCTATCGCGAGCGGTGCCCGTTCAAGGCGGGTTTGCGGGACCGCTTCATCGACCATTTGCGAGAGGCTGGCCTGCCGGATTGAAACCATGCTGCATTTGCAGCGAACCACAGGAGGATTCCGCCATGGGGGGAAATTGGTTCGGAGGCAACTGGTTTGGTGGCAATTGGTTCGGAGGAAACTGGGCAGGCGGGTCGGGCGGCAGCGGCACTCCCGTGTTCGCGATGCGGGCCGATCGGCCGCTCGCCGAGATCGCAATAACGCGGTCCTATGACGCCAAGTTCCGAGACGCGGAGTGGGACCCGGATCTGCGCGCAGTCACGATCCTCCCGGAGTTTCTGGCACAGACCATCAAGGGCAAGCAATGGCAGGCGGCCGTCGCGCTGCCACCGCCCACCTACCCTGTCACTGCGAAGATGGTCGACGAGGTCCTGGTGCTTGCAGTTGCGGAGCGGCCGGAAGCGCTCGGCGAAATCGTCGAGGAGGATCAGAATTTTCAACTGCGCTGGCTGCAGCTTCTCAACATGAGCGCCACGGCCTACCCGCACACGTTCCTGCTGATGAAGATCGTGGCCCGCGTCGGCGAATTCGCGATGGTCACGCTCAAGCTCCAGTATTCGAACGTGAGCGGCGCCGCGCCTCCACCCTATTGGTACCAGCCGCGACCAAGCCAGGTCTGCCCGACGCTGTATCCGCCCGTCCAGGTTCCGGGCCACCCGTCCTATCCGGCCGGACACGCGCTCATTGGCACGCTCACCTCCGAGTGCCTGGCCGACCTGCTGCCCCAATACAAGCAGCCGCTGCGGGCATTGGCCGCGCGAGTCGCGATGAACCGGGTCATCGCAGGATTGCATTATCGCGAGGACATTGACGCGGGCGCCAAGGCCGCGGTCGCGCTGAAGCCGTTTCTGACGGCTTGCCCGTTCTACGCGGCGACATTCAAGCTCGCGCAGGCTGAATGGAAATGAGCTTGCGCGCAACCTGACCACGGCAGCGGAGGCAGCTATGACGCCTTGGGAAATGCCAACCGGCTATGTGCGAGTGCTGGTGCAGCGTGATCAAAATAGCGTGCTCATTGGGGCGGCGAACGACCTGCTCAAGGGCGATAGTCCGGTGGGCACGATGCGCGATTACGTCCACGAGAACGCGGCGCCGGACTTTTTGATCGACGGCGAGTTCGGCGCCTTACCGATTTGGGATGGCGTCGATCAGCGACCTGCAGTTTCGCCAAAGGACAGAGGCGAAAAAGCGTTCTCGCTTCTCGAGCTCGAGAAATCGAAGAAATTCCTCGTCCGCGCATACGTTTCTCCAGCGACTCTGTCCAAGCCGGATTTCAATGACGGGGAGCCGGTCTGGCTGGATTCCGATGTGCGCGGTTTACTTGCCCTGCCGCCTGCCAACCAGGCAACGGGCGATACCGAAACGGTACGGCAGGACCTCAACACCTCGGTGCTGCAGGACAACGGCCTCTATGGAACGGACATTGCCGTCGCTATCGTCGATACCGGCATCTGCAGATCACATCTGGCGAGGCGGCTCGGCTTCAATCCGGCCCTGGATGTGAGCAATTCGTGGACGCCACCGACCGTGGCGACGATGCCGGGCCTTCATCGCATCGGTCACGGTACAATGTGCGCCTATGGCGTGCTTTCGGTGGCCCCGAACGTGACGCTGCTCGACTATCCTTTGCTGCTTGGACGTCCGGCCGGGGAGCACACCGTCAGCGCCACGATCGGAGAAATGATGCGCGGTTACCTGGTGCTGATCTGGCGCTGGGCGCTTACTGCAGTCATTCCGCAGAGCGCGCTCGTGGTCAACAACAGCTGGGGCATCTTCCATCCGAGCCTCGACGACTTTGCGCCTGGTGATCCCCGGCGCTACATCGACAATCCCGGCCATCCCTTCAGACTCTACATCGCCCTGCTCAAGGCATTCGGAGCCGACGTCCTTTTCGCCGCAGGCAATTGCGGCGACGGCTGCCCCAATGCCGTGTGTCTGCAGCGGACGACGGGAATGATCATGGGCGCCAACGCGTACGACGAAGTGCTGACGCTCGCCGGCTGCGACATCCACGATTTGCGCGTCTGTTATTCCTCGCAAGGACCGTCGATCGCGGGAATGCCTCAGCAGAAACCGGACATCACCGCCTATACGCAGTTTCTCGGCTCGAAGGTCCTGCGCGGCCCGCGCGGCTTTGAGCCCGACACGGGAACGTCGGCCGCATGTGCCGTCGCATCCGGATGCGTCGCCGCGCTGCGAACCGCGCAGCCGCCCACGGCGACGGATCCTGCAGCCATGATTAGAGTGTTGCAGGCGACAGCGCACCCCATGGGCGGCGCGGTGCCCAACTACGATTACGGCTACGGGATCATCAGGCCGGTGGCGGCCGGGCAAAGTCTGGGCATCATTCCGTGAGCGCGTTCAGCTCCGCAGCCCTGGTGCCTCCTGCCCGGTGCGCGCGACGTATTCCGTGTAGCCGCCGCCATACTGGTGGATGCCATCAGGCGTCAGCTCCAGCACGCGGTTGGACAGCGTCGCCAGAAAGTGCCGGTCATGCGAGACGAACAGCATGGTGCCCTCGAAATCGGACAGCGCATTGATCAGCATTTCCTTGGTGGCGAGATCGAGATGGTTGGTCGGCTCGTCCAGCACCAGGAAGTTCGGCGGATCGAACAGCATCTTGGCCATCACCAGGCGCGCCTTCTCGCCGCCTGAGAGTACGCGGCAGCGCTTCTCGACGTCGTCGCCGGAGAAGCCGAAGCAGCCGGCGAGCGCACGCAGGCTGCCCTGCCCCGCGGTCGGAAACTGGTCTTCCAGCGACTGGAACACGGTACGCTCGCCATCGAGCAGGTCCATTGCATGCTGGGCGAAATAGCCCATCTTGACGCTGCCGCCGAGCGCGACGGTGCCTTCATCGGGCTCGCTCGCGCCCGCCACCAGCTTGAGCAGCGTCGACTTGCCGGCGCCGTTGACGCCCATCACGCACCAGCGCTCCTTGCGGCGGATCATGAAATCCAGCCCGTCATAGATGCGCTTGTTGCCATAGCCCTTGTGCACGTTCTTGAGCGCGACGACGTCCTCGCCCGAGCGCGGCGCCGGCGGAAAGTCGAAGGCGATGCTCTGGCGGCGGCGCGGCGGTTCGACCCGCTCGATCTTGTCGAGCTTCTTCACCCGGCTCTGCACCTGCGCGGCGTGCGAGGCGCGCGCCTTGAAGCGCTCGATGAACTTGATCTCCTTCGCGAGCATCGCCTGCTGGCGCTCGAACTGCGCCTGCTGCTGCTTCTCGGCCGTCGCGCGCTGCTGCTCGTAGAACTCGTAATCACCGGTATAGGTGGTAAGCGAACCGGAATCGATTTCGATCACCTTCGAGATCACGCGGTTGATGAACTCGCGGTCATGCGAGGTCATCAGCAGCGTGCCTTCGTAATCGTGCAGGAACTTCTCCAGCCAGATCAGGCTTTCGAGATCGAGATGGTTGCTCGGCTCGTCGAGCAGCATCACGTCGGGCCGCATCAGCAGAATGCGCGCCAGTGCCACGCGCATCTTCCAGCCGCCCGAGAGCTTGCCGACGTCGCCGTCCATCATCTCCTGGCTGAAGCCGAGGCCCGACAGCGCCTCGCGCGCGCGGCCGTCGAGCGCATAGCCGTCGAGCTCCTCGAAGGCGTGCTGCACCTCGCCGTAACGCGCGATGATCTCGTCCATCTGGTCGGCCTTGTCGGGGTCGGCCATGTCGGCCTCGAGCTGGCGCAGCTCGGCCGCGACCTCGCTGACGGGGCCTGCGCCGTTCATCACCTCGGCCACGGCGCTGTGGCCAGACATCTCGCCGACGTCCTGGTTGAAATAGCCGATGGTGATGCCGCGATCGGTCGACACCTGCCCTTCGTCAGGCAGCTCCTCGCCGGCGATCATCCGGAACAGAGTGGTCTTGCCGGCCCCGTTCGGGCCGACGAGGCCGATCTTCTCCCCCTTGTTGAGGGCGGCGGAGGCTTCAATGAACAGGATCTGGTGGCCGGCTTGCTTGCTGATGTTGTCGAGGCGGATCATGGGGTCTTTTGGGGGGAATTTTGCGTTGCAGCGTAATAGGCCATGGCCACGCCCAAGGGAAGCCCGGCGGGGTACGGATTCCGTCCTAGTCAAGCTGGGCTGCCTTCCCGTGTCAGCACCGGCCCCGGCAGGCTCGTCCGCCGCATACGAGGAGCTCGGCAACCTTGACTTGCACAAAATGTGGATCGACCCTTTGCCATCAGCGGTGATGAAGGGATCTTCACTTGACCATACCGGACCCAGCCTCGGAGGGCGCGAAGCTCCTGGAGCGAGCGGTGCTGCTTTCCGCAGGCCTTGCGAACCTTCGCCCCAAAGCAGAGATCATGACCCTCTATGGGAGAGCAGCCAAGTTCCAGAGCGATTACAGGAGGCTCGATCAGCAACTGGCCGCACAAAGCGATCGCATTGGGATATCCGAGCTCGACGATCTGCTTCGGACGCTCTCGATCACATCGCCGAGCGATCTGGCTATTGCCACCGCTCATCACGGACATTTTGTGGCATTCCTTAGCGCCTTTTCGCGCGCGGGCGTACCTTTGGCCGCATGCTACCGCTCGGCTTCCAGGACTTACATTGATGCACTGGGTCGCAGTGGCGTCGCGCTCGTCGATCTCGACCAAGTGTCGAGCTTACGAAGGATTTTCGATGCGTTCGACGAATTGAGGATGAGCGGCCGATACATCGTGCTCATGATAGACGCTCCGTTCGCTTCGCGCCGGAGTTATCCATTCCTGGGCTACCAAGTCGCGGTGTCGTCGATGCCTTGGCTATATGCGCGGCACAGCCGCGCATCGCTACTGCCTCTTGCGACCCGGGTAGAGTCCAGGGCTCTTCTCGGCTACACGATGGGCGATGTTGTAAAACCGTCCACCAAAGACTGCACGCAAACGCTCCTCGGCTTTCTGGAGGACATCATTCTCGCCCAACCGGAACAATACGCCTGGAGCAATTCCATCCTGCTATCGGATTTGTCGGCGCGAGAGAGGGCCTTCTCCTTCGCTCTCGATGCACTGGAATGGCGGCATACTATTGCTCGTCACACTTGAATGCCTTAGCGCCTGGCGCCGCCTTCAGCACCTTCGCAAGAACTTGAAGGTCATTCTGAGTGAAGCCGACCAAAGTCTTCTTGAGCTTTGGGTGCTGCTTGGCGTGCCGCAGCCTCTCAGGATCGTCCGGATTATTGATGGCAGCTCTCAAGACTTCGAAGGCATCCTTGTAGGTAGCCATATTGCCCCTCCCACTGACCCCGCGCTCCGGCGCAATCAACCATAGCGCTAATCATGTCAACGTACTACCCTCGGACAATTTTCGTCTAGGGGGAAAGAATGTTTTGCAACCTTAGCTCATTGCGGGCCATCGCGGCCCTCGCCGTCCTAACCATGGTCAGCGGCTGCGGCCTTGTCGACAACGCCCTATCGCCGAGGACGTACTCCGTCAACGAGGGGGCCGATGCGGTCCTGAACAACACCATACTTCTGAACATCCTGAGGGCGTCACAATCCGAACCGCTGAACTTCGTCGCCATCGCCAAGTATACGGGGTCGGGACAGCTCGGGCTCACATCTCAGGCAGGTCAATTTACTTACGTCGCCAACGTTACGCACCCAGCGAGCCAGTTCGGTCCAAACAACATCAATGGACAGATCAGCGGCTCGTTCGACCTCAATGTGCTTGAGACGAAAGACTTCTACACCGGTCTGCTTAGGGGAATGGACGCCACTCAAACCAACACCTGGTTCAGTCAAGGTCTCAGTCGCGAGTTGGTGTTCTACGTCCTGATTGCCTCGATCCGAACAACCGGCATGGATGGAGCGGTGTATGAATACCGCAACGATCCGGAAGACAACGACTGGCACAGTTCGCAAAGCGAGGTGGAGCACAACAGCGCGATGTGCATGCCAGCCAACAGCGGTCGCGGTAGATCGACGCAATACAGTGACATCGCGATTTGGTACGGGCTTCACGAAAACGATTGCCGTTTTGAGAAGTTCAGATTCCTAATCGATCTCGCCGTCAAGTATGGCCTTCGCACCGAAACGATTGCCGTGCCGAATCCCAAGTGGACCAAGGACAGCACGACAGAACCCAAGACCATCTCGAAAGTCGTCACTTGCTACGATCCAGCCTGGTTCCGGGAATATGCGCACAAGAAATTCATTCCGGGATTGAGGGTCTGCGGAAGTCAAGCTTCCCTTGAGGCTGCTCATTTCTCGATCATGGGTCCCGGAAATCTGAAGGGGGTGGAGCTGCGAATGCGCTCTCCCTTCGCGATCTTTCAGTATCTCGGACGTATCGTCGCGAGCGAATCTCAGTATCGGGTGGCGCTGAAGGGACGTGAGCGCGGCAATGATGATGCGGGAAGAGCCCAGGTCTTGACGATCATCTCGGGATCCGGAGCGAGCTGCTTCGCCGAAGCCTGGTATCACGGCGCAAACTATTGCGTACCGATGGAGGGGGCTGAAAATACAAAGCAGATCTTCACTTTGCTGCGCGCGGTTCTCGCGACGAATATTTCCGCTTCCGATCTCAATGCTACCCCCACGATACGCGTTACCCCATAGTCCATGGACGCATGGGTCGTGGTATTTCCTGATCGGTAAGCCTCGGATCGCGTTGACGCTCCAGATGCTTCGAAGAACGCCGGTGTCGCAGTCACTCGGCTGATCGCGACACCCGGCTTTGCACCTCCACGGCGATGCTGATTTGGTCAGCCCCTGTAGACCTCGACCGTCTGCATCATGCCCATCTCCTCATGGTTCATCATGTGGCAGTGGAGCATGAAGATTCCAGTGAAATCGAGGAAGCGCGAGCGGAACACGAGCTCGCCGCCCTTGCGCTCGACGATGACGGAATCCCGCCATTCCGGGGTCGCCAGCGCCTTGCCGTTGACCGAGACCACCTCGAAAGGGTTGGTTTGGATGTGGAATACGTGGTCGTCATGCTCATGCGTATTGACGATGGTCCACTCCTCCACATCGGCGTCCGGCGCAGTCGCCGACAGCACCACCTTGCGCCGCCCCGTGATCTCGCTGTCCTTGATGCTCGCGGGCGGCGGCGCCGGCAGCTTCATCTCCATCGGCGCGCCTGACACCACGACCCGCGCCAGCGGCCCGACCGGTGACGGGTGGCCCTGGTCGTAGGGCGCAGCGTTGAAGGCATAAGTTCCGGGCGCGTCCGCCTTCACCAGGATGTCCGCGCGCTGGCCGGGTGCGATCAGGAGCTGCTTCCGCTTCCGCGTCTGCACCGCACCGGCCGTCAATTTCGACGGCAATTCGATCCGCACCGTCGAAGGCCATGCCAAGGAAGGCCAGCTCTCGGCCTGCAACAGGCCTTTATCGATCACTTCGCCTTCCAGTGCGGCTATTGCACTGCCGGCTTGGCGAAGGCCAGGTGCTGCTCGAACGCCTCGCGCGCAGCCCTGTGACCCGCGAAGCGCTGGAGCAGACCATCGCCGATGCGCTCGACGGCCATCTCTGCCGCTGCACCGGCTACATCAAGTACCACGACGCGGTGCGCGACGTAATCCTGGCCGATTCCAGCCGCTATCTGGTCGCCGCCAAATGAGTGCGCCAGTCATGATCACCGCGCGCGTCAGATCATGGCCGTGATGGCAGCGCTGACGAGCAGCCTTTGCGCCGGCTACGCCGCCTCCGACACGACGAGCCACGGCCTTGCCTCGCCCGAGAGCTTTGCCGACATCACCGACACCGAGAAGCGCTCGGCCGCGATTCACCGAGCTGGGCAAGGTGCTGACGCATCCGCGCCGCACCAACTGCCATCCGGCCTGCGACAGCCCGCGCCAGGGCGACAATCCCCGCCTGCATCAGCCGCCGGTGACGCGCGGCACTGATGGCCATGGCCTTGAAGCGATGCGCTGCCACTCCTGCCACCAGAAGGCCAATTTCGAGCCCGGCCGCATTCCCGGCCATCCCGAATGGCATCTCGCCCCGCGCGAGATGGCCTGGGAAGGCAAGACGATCGGCGAGATCTGCGAGCAGATCCGCGACCCCGCGCGCAATGGCGGCCGCAAGGTGGAATATCTCATCGATCACATCGGCAAGGACACACTGGTCGGCTGGGCCTGGAAACCCGGCTTCGGCCGCTCGCCCGTCCCGGGCACGCAAGCGCAGGCCGGTGCGCTCGTCGAAGCGTGGGTGAAGACGGGAGCGGCCTGCCCTGCGCCGTGAGGCGCGAACGCGCCGCGCCCTCCGCGGTCCTAATGTGCTGTCGCGCCTCGCCCAGCGAACTGAGTCCAGTCGAACTTGTAGTTCACGCCGAGCATCATCACGTGATAGCGCTGCTTGATCGTTTCCGACTGAACCGCGGCGAGCGGGTCCGGCGCGTTGGCGAAGCTGGCCGGGGTGCTGCCGAGGTCGACATATTTGTAATCGCCTACGACCGACCAGTGCGCATCCAGCGCGTGCTCGATGCCTGCCCCCGCAGTCCAGCCCCATGCAGTCGTGCTGCTGTTGAGGACCCCGCCGGTGTTGCCGAGCCCCATCGCATTGAGCACCGGGTCGGCATTGAGCATGAAGTTGGTGTGCCCCACGGCGGCGCCGGCCTTGACGTAATAGAGCGTACTGTCGGCTGCGTAGCCAAGGCGGCCGGTGAACGTTGCGAGCCGGTCCAACGTCGAGCCGCAGTTCATTCCTGCGGCAAACGGATCGGGGAAGCCGGTGAAACACGTGAAGGTGCCTTCGACCCGCGACCATGAGCCGGCGGCTTCGAGCCCCACGACCGCGTGCCCGCGCTGGTAGTTGACGCCGATCTGCGCACCGGCGACGGCGCCGGCCGTGCGCACCCGATCGCCGAAGCCGAACGACGGATACGGATCGGCAAAGTCGCTGGTCCCGGCGCCGGCGCCGAGATGCCCGCCGATATAAACGCCGGTCCAGTCCCGCGGTGCCGCCGGAGACGACGCGGCCGACGCTTGGGCGCGCATGTCCCCTCCGAAGCGATACGAGGTCTGCACAAATCCACCCCAACGCTCGGTATAAAACTTCTCGAGCTGGTTGGGCGAGACGGCCGGAAACTGCGTGTAGGCGTTGTTGGTGGCGAGATACACGTAACGGCCACCCACACCGACATTCCAGCGATCGGTCATCGCGTAGGAGACGATCGCCTCGATCTGCGTGCCCCAGCCGTCGCCGCGCTCCGGGCCCGGGTTGATATCGGGCCTGTTCCAGTGCTGGTCATGCCCCTGGAAATTGACATAGGGCAGATAGGCGGCATCGATCTCGAGCTTCCAGCGATCGCTCAGTGGAACGCGCGTGTTCAAGCCGACTGCAACGCCGCGCCATGTCTCGGTTTCGCTGAGAGCCAGCAGCGACGTGTCCTGCGTGGTCGGCGGCGCGCAGATGCCGCCGTTCGCGACCTGGACGCAGCCGAATGTCGGGCCGCTTTCGTAGAACGAGCGATAGCCCACATAGGGGCCGAGCTCTCCGGCCGGCCCTTTGATGACGTCATATCCGACATCGAGCGCTCCATAGCGGAGACGGCCGTCTCGTTGTTGGTGACGCGTGTTCGAATACGGTGTCACGCCGGGCACGAAATCCTCGTCGTTCATCGTGCCGCCGGCGAAGTCGCCGAGCCCGAGATTGCCTTTGACGAAGATGCCGTCGCGGTGATCGAGCCGCGCGAACAGTTCGGCCGCATAGCCGGTCATGCCGCGATAGCTGAGGCGCGAGACGATATTGTCCTGACCTGGGATGGCGCCGAGATCCTGAGCCTTGCGGCCACTGCTCACGAATGCACGCGCGCCCGCCTCGATGCTCCAGTCGGCGAAGCGCTCCGGCGCCTTGACATACGCTTTCGACGGCACGGCCGACGCGTAGGCTGCGGCTGCCGGATCGGCGCCGAGCTTGTAGTTCACGCCCATCTTCACACTGTGCAGGTCCTGCCAAAGCCCGACATTCGAAACGTTGCCGAACTGGTCCGTGAAGGCGACGGTCTTGCTGCCGAAGTTCGCGTAATCGTATTCAACCTTGGCCGACCAGGCGGGCGAGAAGGCGTATTCGAGGCCGGTGCCGATCGTGTAGCCCCAGCGGGTGTCGTCCGCCGTGAAACGGTTGGTCGGAAGAGCGCCAAAGGCAGCCTGCGGATTGACGGCGTCGTGGGTCTCGTGGGCCCAGGCTGCGCCTGCTTTGCCGTAGATGAGCAGATTGCCATAGGTCGTGCCGAGACGTCCGGTCAGCGCACCGAGCGCGTCGATGCGGGTGTGGCAGTTGAAGCTCGTGGGCCCCACCTCGCTCACGGCGCATTTGGCGTTGCTGTCGACATCAGCCCAGCTGGCTTCGCCCTCGATGCCCGTCACCCAGCGGCCGAATTGCCAGGCATAGCCGGCCTGGCCGCCGACCATCATCCCGCCCGCTTCCCCACTGCCGGCAAAGATGCTGTCGGCGAAGGTGTTGAACACGCCATCGGCCTGCTTCCAGTCGGTGCGCCCCCAGCCGCCACCGCCATGGACGCCGACATAGAAGCCGGTCCAGTTGCGATTGCCTGATGGCGCCGCCGCGGACATGAATGCAGGGCCGGCCCCGGTTGCAAACGCGGGAAGGCCGTTGCCGAGATGATAGTTCAGCCCAAGTTTGACGAGCTGCGCGTGGCTCCCCACCACGACATCGGACTGATTGCCGAACTGGTCGGTCATCCGCGTGGTCTTGTTGCCGAAGTCGAGCCAGTCGTACTCGACCTTGGCAGACAGCGCGGGCGAGAAGGCATATTCGAGCCCGAGACCGGCGGTCCAGCCAAGGCGCATCGCATCCCCGGAAAACTGGTTCGGGATTCCGAACGACGGGTAAGGCAACATCGCGAACTGCTCGTGCGCCCAGCCAAGACCGCCCTTGCCGTAGAGCAGGAACTGGTCGACCGTCAAACCAAGCCGCGCCGTCGCGGTGCCGAGCGCATTGGTGCGGGTCCGGCACAGCCACAGGCCATTCGCGCATTCGGCGATACCCTGCAGATCCGCAAAGCTCGCGTCCGCCTCGGCGCCGAGCACCCAACGGCCGAATTGTTTGTTATAGCCGATCTGGGCGCCAGCGATGGTGCCGCCGCTCGAAGCTTCGCCGAAGAACGGCGTGAGGGGCGCCAGCACGCCGCTACCGCTGCGCCAACCATCGTAGCCCCAACCACTGCCAAGGTGCGTTCCCACGTACCAGCCGGTCCAGGAAGCGATCGGCGGCGACGGCGGATTGACCGACAAATCAGCGGCACGTGCGGCAGAGATGCCCGATGCAAGCGCGACCAGCGAGACGGTCGCGTAAAGAGCTCGACGTTTCAAATGACCAACCCCAAATTCCCCGCGGCGGGGACAGAACATGGCAGCCGCGAAGCGCAACCTGACCGACGTGTTCTCCGCAAGATGCCTGCGAGAGTCGCCTGGCGTTGCATCTTTGCGGAATCTGCCGTTCCCCCTCTGAAGTAGTAGCCTGCGATCGCAGAAGTTCAAGTTTGCGCAGCGCTCGCGAGATCAACGCAGGTTTACAAACGTCGCGGCCGGACTCTCGAGGCCGCCGTTGCCGGTCCACCACCCGGCGCCGGCGGTACCTCAACTCTCCTCTCCGGCCCGCGCCCCTCGCTATTGTTGAGATCCGCTCTGCTGATTGCCCGAAGCCCCGCTATTCTGACGCGGAGAGGCGGATGGATTGGATTCGGATCCCGCCGAACCTGAGCCCGTGCCGACCGTCCCTGAATTGCTCCCTGCTCCACTCATCGCTTCAAACACGGACATCCCGTGCGGACCGATTGTCATGAGCACGGGATTGCCGTCGCTCGATTTGGCCTGCACGACGAATGAACGGGCGACCACCTTCACGTCGGTGAAGCCGGCCTTCTCCAGATCATGGCGAATTTTCTGGATTGCATCTGTATCCTGCGTTTGGCCGCCGTTCGGGGAAGCGTCGGCCGGGCTGCCCTGGTCGTTCTTGCTCGATGCTGCGTCCATCTGCGAGCTGTTGACGGGAGCGGACGTTTGCGCAAGCACCGGCGAGCCGAGAAATGCCAGCAATGTTGCCATGGCGAGAGTTGGTCTCATGAGCGTTCTCCTGGGTTGAGAGATACGCGTTATCGTCGTGCCGCGCCGATCGTTCCTAGGAATTTTCTAGCGCGATCTGCTCGGCTCCGCAGGGGGCGCGTGTGTGCAAATGCGCCGGTCCGTGTGCCGACCAGAAGGCCGGCTGCGAAAGCGGCAAGAGCGCCGACGGCCAGCGGTACGATACGTGCCATGGGACCATCAACGGTCAAGGCATGATCATTCGCCTCCGCACCGAAACGCCCGCGCGTGCGATGCAGAGATCGCACTGAGCTCATCAGATTGTCGGCGCGTTCTTCTCCCACCGGCTCCGCCGTCTCCTGCGCCGCGAACGCCGCTTTGGCCAGATAGTGATCGAGCCAGGCCGGAAGCACGGCATTGCCCAGGATGACCTTGAGCGTACTCAGTCCGATCCAGGATTCGCGGCGGGGACGGCGGACAGCCTGATAGACTGCATTCGCGATCACCTCGGGCTGCACCACCGGCGCGACCGGGCGCGGCTGCCGCGGCATGTGGGTCCGGGCCCAATCGAATTGGGGCGTGTTGACCGCCGGCAGCTCCATCATGGTGAGATGGATGCGGCTCCTGTCGTGGATCAGCTCGGTGCGCAGAGAATCGGTGAAGCCGCGAATGGCATGCTTGGCGCCGCAATAAGCCGATTGCAGCGGGATGCCGCGATAGGCTAGCGCGGACCCGATCTGGATGATGTGGCCGCGATCGGCCGGACGCATATGACGCAGCGCCGCCATGGTGCCGTGCACGAAGCCGAGATAGGTCACCTCGGTCACGCGGCGAAACTCCTCGGCACTCATTTTCCACACCGGCGAGAATACCGTGACCATGGCATCGTTGATCCAGACATCGATCCTGCCGAAGTCCCTGATGACGCGGTCCGCCGCGGCGAACATGGCCTCCGCATCGGCTACATCGGCCGGTAACACCAGCCCCGTTCCACCCAGCTGCTCGACCTCGCGACGGGTCTCCTCCAGCGCCTCGGCGTCGCGCGCGATCAGACCGATACGCCAGCCGTCGCGGGCGAAGCGGTGCGCGGTGGCGCGCCCGACGCCGGCCGAAGCTCCGGTGATGACGACAACCCCGCCTGAATGAATTGGCACCACGCTCATGATCTCTGCACCTCGATTGATCGCCGCTGAATGGATGGCCGTGATGAACCGGCCTCGAGTTCGCCTCGGCTTGCCAAAGCACGAATGCGGTCCGCGGTCCGGCACGCGATCGCCTGGATCGTCAGCGACGGATTGGCGCCTCCAACCGTCGGGAAAACCGAGCCGTCGCAGATCCACAGGTTCGGAATGTCCCAGCTGCGGCAGTCGGCATCGACGACGCTGTTGCAGGCATCGCTGCCCATGCGCGCGGTTCCGTTGAGATGACAGGTGTCGTCGTCCTGGATCCAGATATCGCTTGCGTCCACCGCCTCCAGCGCACGCCGCATGAACTTGAGGGAGTGATCGATCAGACGCTTGTCGTTGTCGCACCAGGAATAGGTGATCCGGGGAATCCGCAATCCGTACTGGTCGACCTCGTCGGACAGGGTCACCCGGTTGGATTCCTGCGGCAGCATCTCGCCGACGATCTTGAGGCCGACCACGTGATTGTAGTCTTTCATGGCCTCGACGAGGCTCTCCCCCCACAGACCGCGCGCGCTGAACAGCGTGTTGGCCCACAGCTGCGGCAACGGTCCCTGGCTCATGTAGGAATAGCCGCCGAAGAAATCCTTGCCCTTGTCTTCGTAGTTCCAGTGCTCGGTGATGGCGAGCGAGGGCGGCCCCTTGTAGGAACGAACCTCCTGCTCCAACCGTCCCCACACCGCCTGATTGGATTGCGCCATCAGGTTCTTTCCGACCAGACCCGAGCTGTTGGCAAGGCCGTCGGGAAAGCGGGCTGTCGCTGAGTTCAAGAGGAGCCGTGGTGTCTCGATCGCATAGCCTGCAACGACCACGTTGCGCGCGCGCTGAAAACGCCAGCTGCCGTCCCGATGATAGTGGACGCCGGACACCAAGCCTGAGGGCTCGACCTCGACGCGCCCGACCATCGCAAGATCGCGGATTTCCGCACCCGCCGCGATCGCGCGCGGGATCCATGTGACGAGCGCGCTCTGCTTGGCATTGGTCGAACAGCCGGTGACGCAGAAGCCGCGATAGACGCAAGGATGGGCCAGTCCGCGCGGCGCGGACAGCGTCGCCAGCGGCGTCTCGGTCCATTTGATGCCCAGCGCCTCGCAGCCTTTCGCCAGCGCCCGCGCCGCGCCGTTCAGCGGGTGGGCACGATACGGGTAGCGCGGACGCCGCGGCCCCCAGGGATAGGTCACCGGACCTGCTATTTTCAGCGCCTGCTCGACTTCGGCGTAGTAGTCCCACATCTCGCGCCAGTCGAGCGGCCAGTCGGCGCCGTAGCCGAGCACGCTACGCGACTTGAACCATTCGGGCCGGAAGCGCAGTGAGACCATCGCGAAATGCACCGTCGAGCCGCCCACCGCCTTGCCGCTGTTATTGCTGCCGAGCTGGAGCGGGTTGTCGCCGTCGATGATGCGGTCGTCGGTCCAATAGAGCTTGGTCTGCTCGGATTCGTCGGAGGCAAAATCCTCCAGCGGCCTGAAATAAGGACCCGCGTCGAACGCAACGACGGAGAAACCATATTCGGCGAGCTTGCAGGCGAGCGTGCCGCCACCCGCGCCCGTTCCGACGATGGCGAAATCGACCGGCTCGCTCTCGCGATATTGCCGCATCGGCACCCAGCCGCCCGGACGGAAAACGTCGGGCGCCCGACCATCGCACGCGCGCGGCACATGCAGGGGATCATCGGACACGGCGATTGCTCCGGAAAGCTGTCGCGGCATTGCCGTCCTTTGCCTCGGCGGCTTCCCAGGGATCGCGCTCGTCGAGGCCGAGGCGCACATAACCGCGCGGGCTTGCGGGCCCGCCCCAGCCGATCTCGCTCCAGGCGGTCGGGTGCGCGTAATAGGCAAGCACGATGTCGCGACCCAGCCGATGCCTGAAGAAGACCTCGCAGCGCAAGCCGCCCCATTCGCCTGATGCCAATTCACCTGACTGCGCGGCGCGCAGCAGCTTGTCCTGCAAAGCTTCCGGCAATTCGGCAAAACGTTTGCCGTACGCTGCGGCGGCCTCGGCGTTCAGCGCCTTCAGGCCGAGACGCCACGCCTCGCCGTCCCTGGGCACGCCGGGTCTGCGAAACCCGTCCATGATCTGGTCGTCCAGCTTGCGATCGACCAGCGCGGCGATCGCCACGGGCGGACGGTCGGCCGGTTGCGGAACGATACGGTCCGCGATCGCCACGACCGTCTCGTATTCGTCCACTGTGAAGAAGCGCGGCTCGGGCGCGATCGACAGCCGCCGTGTGATGACCTCGCGCGTCTTGTCGTTCCAGGACGGACCCGACCATTTGGCGAGCACGTCGTATCCGGGATAGCGGTCGCTTTGTTCATGCATTGGGATGCGCCTTCATGAGACCGAGCGCAGCCAGACCCGCCAGCGCGAGGCCGGCAAAGCTGGGCGGCGCTGGGATCGGTGGTCCGTTCAGGATGTTCTGGCTCCAGTTGCGCCAGTCCCCCATGTTTCGCGACACGCCGTAAGCGTGGAAACCGACGCCGGCAAAGCCCATCACCGTCAGCAGGCGCATCCACCAGCGGGTGAACCGATGCGCCCTGCCCGGACCACCTCCGGCCGCCGACATCAGCAGCGCCGCGCCGACAGGCGGCAGCGTGACCGGCAGAAGCATGAACGGGTTGTGGTAGGCGCCCCGGAAATGCAGCAGGCCGGCCTCGCCGGTGGTGCCGAGCAGGCCCGCACCGGTGACTGCGGCGATCATGCGTCCCGCCGGCAGACCGAAAATGCGCGGGCGCGTTCGGTGCGCTTCGCGCACCCGTTCCGAACAGAAGCCGAGCAAGCCGGACAGCAGGATCGCCATGGGGGCGCCGATCGGCGCGCCGTAAAACACGTTCTGCCAGCTGAAGCCGCCGACGCGCTTGCCGACGTTGTAGAGATGGAATCCGGAGCCGACGAGGCCGGTGGCGGCCGCAAGCAGGTAGGTCGCATCGCGCGCCTTGTGCGCGAGTGGACGCATATCGGCGGTGCCGTGCAGGCTCGTCGCCAGCGTGAGCGCCGAAACCAGCAGCGGCGTGTACATGGCCTTGTTCTTGAACGAGCCGCGGTAGTGCTCGACGCCGGAATCGGCGAGCACCGAGGCCGCAAGCGTTCCCGCGGCGCGATTTAGCCTGCGCGCGGTTGTCACGGTTTCTGCACCGTCGGAACGATTGCGACCCGGCGCGGCAAGGCGCGATCGCGAGGGGCGCGCGCGCCGGGCGTTCGAAAATACTGAGACAAGCGCCAGGCCCGATGCGGCGATCCCGGCGATGGCAATCAGATCGCGTTCGGCGGGCCTGGTCATGCGGCCTCCGGCACCGCGTAAGGGGCGGCATCGGTCCGTTTGAAGACCAGCCCGTGCCCCGGCGCCGACAGATCGGGCGCGATCCGGCCCTCGCGCGGCCGCGGCGCGCCGTCGAAGAACATGCGCTCGATGCGGACATGGTCGTGAAACCATTCGAGATGGCGCATGCGGGGCGCCGCGCAGGCGACGGCGAGATGCAGCGCCGGCGCACAATGACCCGAGAGGTCGACGTGAAAGGCCTCGCACAGCGCCGCAATCTGCAGAAAGCCGGTGAAGCCGCCGCAGCGCGTCGCGTCGGCCTGCTGCACATCGGTGGCACCGCTCTCGAGCATGGCACGCACGTAATCGAGCGTGTAGGCGTATTCGCCCGCGGCCACGTCCATTCCGACAGGGACATGCTGCCTCACCATGGCGAGTCCACGCAGATCGTCTGATGACACCGGCTCCTCGAACCAGCTGACGTCCTGCTCGGCGAACACATGGCTGAGCCGGATCGCTTGCCTCGCATTACATGCGCCGTTTGCATCGACGAACAGGGCCGCATCGCCGATCGCGCGCTTGGCCACCGCAACGCGATGCGGATCCCGCTCGGGCTCGGAGCCGATCTTCATCTTGACGTAGGCGCAGCCCTGCTGCGCGACCCAGCCGCCGAGCTGTTGCTCCAGCTCTATATCCGAATAGGTGGTGAAGCCGCCGCTGCCGTAAATCGGGATGGAGGCCCGGCGCGCGCCGAGAACGACGACGAGCGGCAAGTCGAGCAGACGCGCCTTGAGATCATGCAAGGCGGTATCGACAGCGGAGATCGCCGTCGCTGCGAGCCCCTCACGTCCGAGATTGCGGACCGCCCGCTGCATCGCCTCGAAACAGGCCTGGGGCGCCATGGCGTCCCTGCCATTGATCACAGCGGCGAGCTTGTCCCGGATCAGCCCGACGAGGCAGGCGCTCGCATAGGTGTAGCCCAGCCCGACCCGGCCTCCGCCCTCGACCTCGACGAGCACCATCGTCGTCGAATTCCAGGCGATGGTGCCGTCCGCCTCGGGGCGATCGGTCGGCACCGTGTACGCCTCGGCGCGCACGCTGCGGATTGGGACCTCGCACCGCATCAGTCTTTCCCGGGTAGAACGCTCGTCAGCAATTCCTTGGCGCTGTTCTTGAGCACGCTGCCCAGCTCCGGCTCGGAGGGGATCATGCTGACGAAATTCTTGGCCTCCTTCAGAGTGATGTGCGGCGGCAGCGGCGGCACGTTGGGATCGGTATAGGCCTCGAGGATGACAGGCCGGTCGGCAGCGAGCGCCTCGTCCCATGCCGCGCCGACCCGGTCGGGATTGTCGACGAAGATGCCCTTCAGGCCGAGCAGCTCGGCGTAGCGGTGATAAGGGAAATCAGGAATGCTTTGGGTCGACTCGGTCTTGCCCGCGCCGAGCTGGATGCGCTCCTCCCACGTCACCTGATTGAGGTCGCGATTGTTGAGCACCAGCACGATCAGCCGCGGATTCGACCAGCGCTTCCAATATTTGGAAATGGTGATCATGACGTTGAGCCCATTCATCTGCATCGCGCCATCGCCCATGCAGGCAATCACGGTGCGATCGGGATAAGCCATCTTCCCCGCAAGCGCGTAAGGCGTGCCGGCACCGAGCGAGGCAAGCCCACCGGACAGCGACGCCTTCATGCCGCGCCTCATCTTGAGGTCCCGCGCATACCAGTTCGCCACCGAGCCGGAATCGGCGGTGATGATGGCGTTGTCGGGCAGACGCGGCGACAGCTCCCAGAACACCCGCTGCGGATTGAGCGGCTCGGCGGAATTCATCGCCCGTTCCTTCAGCGTCTCCCACCAATCGGCCATGCCCTTCTCGATGTCGCGCCGCCAGGATGAGTCCTTCTTTTGGGTGAGCAGCGGCAACAGCGCGCGCAGTGTCGTGGCGCTATCGCCGACCATGTTCACTTCCATCGGATAGCGCAGGCTGAGGCGACGGCCGTCGATGTCGATCTGCACGCCGCGCGCGGCCCCCGGCTTTGGCAGGAACTCGCTGTAAGGAAAGGCGGAGCCCACCATCAGGAACGTGTCGCAGTTCTTCATCAGGTCCCAGCTTGGCCGCGTTCCCAACAAGCCGATCGAACCGGTCACGAACGGCAAATCGTCTGGTACCGCCGCTTTGCCCAGCAGCGCCTTGGCGACCCCGGCCTGCAGGCGCTGGGCAACTTCGATCACTTCATCCGTTGCATCCAGTGCGCCGGCACCGACGAGCATGGCAACCTTGCTGCCCGCGTTGAGGACATCGGCGGCGGCGCGGAGTGCGGCCTGATCCGGCAGCTTCGCCGGTCCGGCATAGCCAACGCCGGTGTGGGTGGCGCCATGCGCCAGCGGCGGATCCTTGTAATCGAGTTCCTGCAGATCGTTCGGCAGGATCACGCAGGTCACGGCCCGCTTGGTGTGTGCGATGCGAACCGCCCGGTCGATCAGATGACGGACCTGCTCGGGCACACTCGCCATCGCGACATATTCGGTCACGCCCTGGAACAAGGTCTGGAGATCGACCTCCTGCTGGTAGCTTGCCCCGATCGCGCTTCGTGCCTGCTGACCGACGAGCGCGACTACGGGAACGTGGTCCATCTTGGCGTCATAGAGCCCGTTGAGGAGGTGAATCGCACCGGGACCGGAGGTGGCATAGCAAAGGCCGACTTCGCCGGTGAACTTCGCATGGGCCGAGGCCATGAAGGCTGCCATCTCCTCGTGGCGAACCTGCACGTACTCCATTTTGTCCTTGGCTTTTTCGAGAGCGACATCGAGGCCGCCGACGCCGTCGCCGGGATAACCATAGACGCGCTTCAAACCCCATTCGGACAGGCGATGCCAAACATATTCGCTAACATTCATCGGAAGCGTCCCGTATGTCATTCGTGACGTTGTGCGGCTGGTACGGAATCCAACAGGAAAGAACGTCGAACGTTGCAGGATTAATGAATGTTTAGGTTGAGAGCTGGCGCGATTGGCGGCCGATAAGGACGCGCGACACCTTCTCCCTGCGCGGCGCGACGGGATCGATTGGAAACCTCGGCGAAGCGGAACATCGTGAAGCTTCGCGAGACGCCTACCGCGCAGGCGCGCGAATGTTCCTATGGACCGGATCGGAGAAAGGTCGAATACACGAGAAGCGCCCTGCCCCTTCCCTGCCGTGAGAGCACCGCAGGATCAACCGTTTGAGCAGCACTCCGGTGCGAGCGAGCCATGCCAGCGCCCCCTAACTCGGATATGCTGTCGATTGGAATCAGGGAAGCAAGGGGCGCAATTTTTCAATGAGGATGATCATCTTCTCACTCGTCGCTGTTTTGTCGTTCTCGTCTGCACAGGCCGAGATGGTCAAGATACCCTGGCATACCCCGGCGCAATCCTCTCCCTGGATTCCCGGCAACGACTACATCGACGGCTGGTCGAAGAACTTCATGGACGGCACCGTCGAGGAGAAGCTCCTTTCAACACCTTTCAACTTGCAGGTGTATTGGCAGCAATCGAGCCAGAGCATCCACCTTGCTTGTGAGTTTTGTCGAGTTTGACCCGGAGCGGACTTACGATCCCGCCGAGTGAATCGCCACGATGCGCTCATTAAATTGCAAACACTGCTTCCAATCTTTGTCTTCGTGGTATTGCTGGTCGCAAGCGGACTAACCTTTATCGTAACCCGCACCCATGTGGGTATTCGGTTTAGGCCGTTCGGTATGGAAGCGTGGCATCTATGCGTTCCCATAAAGGACATCGAGAGTGTACGAGCAGCAGCATACGGTGCTCGCTATGGTAGCGTGTACCTAAGCCGACGAGCGGCGCGAGCGCCGGCGTCTGTCGATTTCCTTGCGGCGCAAGCTCCTCGTACGGTCTGGCTGTCCGTGCCTTGGAGCTGGCCGCCACTGATCGGATTTTATGGTTTCAGGAACTATGCCAGATGGTGGATCTCATCTCGGAGCTAAACTCACAACAACTGAACCGTGCCACGTCACGCTGACTTCGGTCGTAGGGCAGCCTTTGGCCCGGAGCTGAAGAGTGGACGTCTCGGCTTCACGTCGCCTTCCAATAGCAAAGCGGACACAACAAACTCATAGCCCGCCGCCCCTACGCCCGCCGCATCAGCTTCAGCGATGCCGCCAGCCGCAGGCTGCGCTTGCCGGCGAGCGCGATGCCTTCGAGCTCGCCGCTGTCTTCCGTGCAGGTGCCGGAGAAGCCGATCCCCACCTCGATGCCGCCGAACACGGGATTGTCGCCTCTCGCCGGCGTGTGCTCCTGGTTGAGCATCTCGCCCTTCCAGCGACCGTCCGCTGAGGAATAGGCGCCGAGATAGTAGAAGAACGCATCGCCACCGAGGATGCGGCCGTCGATCAACAGCATCACGCCGGAGAGTGAGGCCTCGACGCCGTCGAGCGCGCGCAGCTGCATCGCATAGAGCCCGTTGGCGATGCTGCCTTGCCCTATCGCGCCGCGTGGCGGCAGCGCCTCGTCGTCGAGCGGCGCGAGATTGGCCCAGAACACGCCGTCCGGTATCGCGTCCGCCCTGCCCTCCAGCAGGATCGTCGATCCCTCGGTGCGACCGCGCACCTTGATCGAGGTGACGTCGGCCCCCATCAACGGCCGATAGTTGGGATCGTCATTGTGGCGCTCGGTAATGACCTGGGCTTCGATGGCGCCCTCCGTGACGCGATAGGTGCCAAGATGCGCGAACGCGGAATTGCCGCCGAGCATCTTGCCGTCGTGCAGGCACATGATGCTGCGGCCGAACGCGCCGTTGATGCCGTATTCAACTCGGTAGAGTCCGTCGAGCAAAGTCATGAACCCGCAAATTCAAAGAGAAGAACAGGCCACATAGCACCGTCGCCGCATCAAGACCATCCGGCTTATCCGCGCAGAGGCGCTTACGGAGCCGACGGTGCGATCATGTCAGCATGCACCTGTTTTGCCCGACGGGTCAAGTCAATTTCGAAAAATCCGCAATAGCGGGTCGGCCGCCCTCGCCGCTTTGAATTTCAACCACTTGGCTACTGTGCATGGGGTTGTTTTCGGCGTGTCGGCTTGGCCGACATGCGCCAGACATTAATGCCGCTTGAAGTACTGTACCTCGCGCTCGTGCTTCTCTGCCGCCGCGCGGCTCTTGAACGTGCCGAGATTGCGGCGCTTGCCGGTCTTGGGATTCACCTTGCGCGAATAGAGCCGGTATTCGCCGGATGCGAGCTTGCGGATCATGGTTGCGCCTCCTGTCGTGCCTTGCAGGTCAACCCGCTTCCCACGCGGCGCGTTCCGTCAGGGTTTGGCGGTCAAGGCTTGGCCTGCGGCGCGAACTGCTGGTTGGCGAACGGCTGCGGATCGGCGGGAACCTTCATCACGACGAAGCTGCGCCCCATCGAGCGGTGGCATGAATTGCAGCCCTCGGTCAGATCGCCCATGGCTTTCGCGAATCTGCGGCCGTCCTTCGCCGTGATGGCGTCGGACGTCGCTTGCAGCGATGGCTCCAACGTCGTGACGTTGCTGATGGGGATGCCCGAATAGAGCAAGGCGGCCTCGACCAGGCTCGCCTTGAGCTGGCGCAGCTCGTAGGCGGCGAGCTCCCAGTTCTGCGCCTTGCCGGCTAGAGACAGCTTCTGATGGCGCGTCTGCGCGGCGGTCATGATGTCACCGAGCCGCGGCACGTACTGGTCCGCCGAGGGCGATTTGAGATCCTGCGCCGCCACCGCCGTGGCTGCTCCCAGGCCGGCCAACACGATCATCCAATGCCGCAGTGTCATCGCACGTCTCCATTCCAATGGAGACGCAATCTAGGCCGGCCGGGCCGTGCCACCTTGCGCTCGATCAAGCCCGGCCTCGCAGGTGCGCTAGAAACACAGAGTGGTGACGAGCTTGCCCTGCTTGTCCTTGATCGCGTAGGGGCAGCGCAGCCGTTCCAGCGCCTTCTTGGCGTCCTCGTCGCCGAGCGCAGCAGCGCGCTCGTAATAGGCCTTGGCTGCGTCCTTGTCCTTCGGGCCGCCGCGGCCTTCTTCCGCGAAGGCGCCCATCCGCTCCAGCGCGCCGGGATGGTTTTGCGCGGCCGCCTTCTCGAACAGCGCGCGCGCCGCAACGTCGTCCTTCTCGCCGCCATTGCCATTGGAAAGCATCAGGCCGAGCTGGTACTGCGCTTCCGCGTTGGTCTCGGCGGCCTTGCCGAGCAGCGCGCGCGCCTGCGCGGGATCGGCGGGCGCGCCGCCGCCGGCGCTGCCGATTGCCGCAAGGTTGGAGACGCCACGAGGATTGCCCGCCTGCGCCGCCTTCTCGAACAATTTGCGCGCCTGCGCCTCGTTCTGGGCGACGCCTGAGCCGGTGCCGTAGGCGACGCCGAGCTCGACCATCGCCGCACTCGAGCCCTTGTCCGCCGCCTTGCGCCAGGCCGCGATCGCCTCCGCCGTCTGCCGGTTGGCCGCATAGGCGCGGCCGAGCGCGAACATCGCGCGGCGCGAGGATGATGCCGCCTGCCTGCAGAATTTGATCGCGGTCGCGATGTCGGAGGCTGCGATGTCAGGCACGCCCTTCACGTCGGCCGGCTTGTCGGGATCGCTCGGGTCCGCGGCGACACGGTCGCACAGGACGAGATCGGCCGATTGCGCATGCGCGGCAACCGGCAAGGTGAGCGCGAGGAAAATGGCACAGAGGAAAGTCCGCATGGACATGACGTTGCTTCCGCGTCCCGGCGATTTCAAGGCTCGAGTCCCGATTGCCGCAGCACGGGCACGACTTCGGCGGATGCCAGATAGCGCAACAGCCGGTCGGCGGCGTCGGCCTGCTTCGCATTCACCATGCGACCCGCGGAGAACACGGCCGCCGTCTGCAAGTCGTGCGGCACCGGGCCGATCACCTCGATGCCATCAACCTGCTTCAGCTCGCTGATCTGCTGCACGGCGAGGTCAGCCTCGCCGCTGACGAGCCGCTCTGCGGTAAAGCCTTGCTCGACGATGGTGGCCTTGGCGTTGATCTCATCAGCAATGCCCATCCGTACGATCAGCTGGGCGAAGTACACCCCGCTCGCACCGAGCCGCGAATAGGCGACCGATCGCGCCGCAAGCAGCGTCTGGCGCAGTGCAGCCTGAGTTGCGATGTCGGGATGCGGTGCGCCTTTCCGCACGGCAAGTCCGACATAGGAGCGCGCGAGGTCCGCTGCGGTATCTGCGATTACGCGGCCCTCGCCGATCACTGCATCGAGCCCCTCGCGCGTGAGGATCACGAGATCGGCGGCCTCGCCCGCGCGCAGCCGCTTGAGCAGCGCCAGAGTTGGCGCGAAGTCGGCATCGACGTGAATGCCTGTTGCGGCCTCGAAGGCGGCGGACAGGCTGCGCATCGCGCCCATCAGGCCGAGCGTCGAGAGCATGCGAACTTTTTCCATGGGCGATGTCCCCTTGCGATCAGGCGCGATGCATCACTTTGAGCGTGGCGGTCAAGCGCGGGTTGCGCTTGCCAGCCAGCACGGTTGCTTCCGGCACGGCCGCTGCCATCCAGATGCAAAAATCCGCCGGAGCCTTGCAGCTCCGGCGGATTTGAAAGCCAACCCGGGCCAGCCCCCAGCCCGGGCCGGGAGGATCTTAGGCCGCGGCCTTCTTGTCGGTCGGCACGGACGCGATCGTCTTCAGGATCTGCGAAGCGATCTGGTATGGGTCGCCCTGCGAGTTCGGACGACGGTCTTCCAGATAGCCCTTGTAGCCGTTGTTGACGAAGGAGTGCGGAACGCGGATCGAGGCACCGCGATCAGCCACGCCATAGCTGAACTTGTTCCACGGAGCGGTCTCGTGCTTGCCGGTCAGACGCTTGTCATTGTCCGGGCCGTAGACGGCGATGTGGTCCATCAGGTTCTTGTCGAAGGCGGCCATCAGCGCCTCGAAGTACTCCTTACCACCAACGTTGCGCATGTACTCGGTGGAGAAGTTGGCGTGCATGCCCGAGCCGTTCCAGTCGGTGTCGCCGAGCGGCTTGCAGTGGAACTCGATGTCGATGCCGTACTTCTCGGTGAGGCGCAGCATCAGATAGCGGGCCATCCACATCTGATCGGCAGCGGTCTTGGAGCCCTTGCCGAAGATCTGGAATTCCCACTGGCCCTTCGCGACTTCCGCGTTGATGCCTTCATGGTTGATGCCGGCAGCGAGGCACAGGTCGAGATGCTCTTCGACGATCTTGCGGGCGACGTCGCCGACGAACTTGTAGCCGACGCCGGTGTAGTACGGGCCCTGCGGCGCCGGATAGCCATACTCGGGGAAGCCGAGCGGACGGCCGTCCTTGTAGAAGAAGTATTCCTGCTCGAAGCCGAACCAGGCGCCGGCATCGTCGAGGATGGTGGCGCGCTTGTTGGATGGATGCGGGGTCTTGCCATCGGGCATCATGACTTCGCACATCACGAGCACGCCGTTGGTGCGGGCGCCGTCCGGGAACACAGCAACCGGCTTCAGCACGCAATCCGAGCTGTGGCCTTCGGCCTGCTGCGTGGAGGAGCCATCGAAGCCCCAGAGCGGAAGCTGCTCGAGCGTCGGGAACGACGCGAATTCCTTGATCTGAGTTTTGCCGCGCAAATTCGGAGTCGGCGTATATCCGTCGAGCCAGATGTACTCGAGCTTATACTTGGTCATTGAGCCTCTCTGTAGATGATGCGAAAGGTGGGGTTGAGAGCCCCGCACGTTTGTACCCGGCCATCATCGGCCGGCGCTTTATAAGCATTTTGCGTGCCAAAAAGCCGCAGTGCGGGAGGTTTTCCACCGCCGCCGGGTCCGGCCGGCAGCCAAGGAAACCTCCAAAAGGACATGCGTCATAGCCGCGCACCTTCCCGTGAGGCTGCACCGCAAAATCCCGCGGAAATCGCCTGATTCCGGAGCAGGCAGGCTCCTCCCGGAGGTTGCCGATGAAACGCGCAGCAACGTCCGGCAACTTTCGCAAAGCACCCCGCCCCTGCCTAGCAACCTTTGGAATGGCCGAGACGTTGGTCATCGGCGGCGTGCCCAAAGGGATGCAGAAGGCCTCCTGCCCAAAAAATAGGCGGAAACTGATTTCCTTTTCAGCACTTTCCAATCCGGCAGGCCCGACCGATATGGGGACTCCAGTAACCACATCCGAACGAGTCGGGCGCACCATGGAGGCCAAGGCGCTTCGACCAAGGAGCAATCGCAATGATGTACAATGGTCTAAGTCAAGGATCGGCAACGATCTACCAATTCCCCGTCGGCGGCCGCGCGGCTCTCGGCGGACGTCGCTACGGTGAGACCCGCCTCGCTGCCGATCATGCTTCGCTCCCTGCGAATGCCTCGATCTGCAGCGATAGCTGGTACCATCAGGATGCGGTCGACGAAGCAAAGCCGAAATGGGATCGCTGATGCCAGTCCGGTTTAAGGCCGCCGCGCTTTTGCAAGGGCCCGCCGGAAGTTTGAAAAAGGGTCGAAACAACGACGTTTCGATCCTTTTTGATTCCTCGACCTCGTTGCGATGATCAAATCACGCTGCAGGCCGTGACCGGCCGCTTCAGATGCTTGACCGTGGTGGCCCCGCTCTTGCCGATAACGAGAGTAATTCCCGCCCCCGAATAGCGCGTGCCTGAGACCGTCAGCCGTTTGGCGAGCGTCACCGGCCCGCCGTCGATCTGGAGGAAGGCGCGGTTGTCGTAGTCATAAAATCCCACGATGAACTGCGTACCATCAGCACAATGGTAGTTCCGGAATGTCTGCGCATCGGCCTGCCGTGCACCGGTCATCCCAGCCAGCATTGCGATCCCCAAAAGAATGGCCTTGTGCCCGTCCATGCTCGCCCCCTGTAATAGACTTGAAGGATGCCCTCCGTGCGTCTAGCGGAACCATAACCCAAGCTGAGCCCATGCAAGACTCTTCCCTGAACGACTCCCCTGCCCGCCACCTCGCTCTGCAAGGCGCCAGCAACTTTCGCGATCTCGGCGGCTACGTCACACATGACGGCCGTACCACGCGCTGGCGCCACATCTTCCGCTCCAACCATCTCGGCCAGCTCACCGCGGCGGACGTCGAGATCGTCCGCGCGCTCGGCGTCCGAAGCGCATTCGACTTCCGCGGGGTCGAGGAGCGTGCGACCGGCATCTGCGCCGTGAGCGAGATCACCGTGTATTCGCTGCCGATCGAGCCGACGGTTATTGCCGCGCTGCGCGCCGAACTCGCCAGGGGCGCGCTGACCGGACCGGTCGCGCTCGAGCTCATGCGCGAGTCCTACCGCAACTACGTCCGCCACAACACGCACAGCTTTCGCGCGCTGTTCGGCCATCTCCTGGAAGACCGCGCGCCGCTCGTGATTCACTGCACCGCCGGCAAGGACCGCACCGGTTTTGCCAGCGCCCTGATCCTGCATGCGCTGGGCGTACCCGATGACGTGATTGCGGAAGATTATCTGCTGACCAACAGCCACTACAAGCGCGACGTCTCGAGCGTCTCCGATCTGCCCGCCGACGTGCTCGACGCCATCGGCTCGGTCGAGGCATCGTTTCTCGATGCCGCCTTTGATGCCGTCAGCCGCGACTATGGCGATGTCGAAACCTATTTGCGCGATGGCCTCAAGCTTGGGCCGGCGGAGCGCTCCGCGCTAAGGGAACGTTATCTGCAATCGTAGGCGGTCGCGCCGCTCAGGAGATCGATGATGCAAGGCAAGGTTCTGATCGTGACCGGTGCGCTCGGCGCGCTCGGCAAGGTGGTCTCCGACGCCGCGCTGGCGCGTGGCGCGCGCATCGCCGGCATCGATCACGCCCCCTCTCAAACGCCGGCGACGGCCGAGCGGATCGAGATCGGAGGCGTCGACCTGTCCGCTGCGGTGCAAGCCAAGACGGCGGTCGAGGCCGCCGTGAAGCATTTCGGCAGGCTCGATGCCGTGGTCAACATCGCCGGCGGCTTTGCCTTCGAGACCATTGCTGACGGCGACATCACGACGTGGCAGCGCATGCACGCGCTGAACGTACTGACCGCCCTCAACACCGCGCACGCGGCATTGCCGCATCTTGCTGCGTCGAAGGCAGGCCGCATCGTCAATATCGGCGCGATGGGCGCGCTCCAGGCCGGGTCCGGCATGGGTCCTTACGCGGCATCGAAAGCCGGCGTGCACCGTCTCACCGAGGCGCTCGCCAACGAGTGGAAGGGCAAGGTCACCGTCAACGCCGTGCTGCCGTCGATCATCGACACCAAGGCCAACCGCGCCGACATGCCGAAAGCCGACTTCTCCAAATGGGTGACGCCGCAGGAGCTCGCCGAGGTCATCCTGTTCCTCGTCAGCGACGCCGCGAGCGGCGTCACCGGTGCGCTGATTCCGGTGAGCGGACGGGTGTGATCAATCCGGCACAAGCAGGCGCAAATTGCCCTTGAAGCGGATGCTCTGCTTGCCGGCGAGCGCAATGCCCTCGCCATAGGCGGTCTCATCGGTGTAGGTGCCGCTGAAGCCGATGGTCACGACCTTGCGGCCCCACACCGGGCGCTCGTCGAACGAGGGCGAATGCTCCTCATTGGTCAGCTCGCCCTTCCACTTGCCATCGGCGGACGTGTAGCTGCCGTGGGCGAAGAAAAAGGAATCGCCGCCGCGCATGGTGCCATCGCGCAGCACCATGACACCCTGATTGCCGCCCTGGACGCTATCCAGGAACTCAATCCGGATATGATAAAGCCCGTTCCTGATCGTCATCGCCGCAAGCGCCCTGTTCCCCACGCGGAGATATAGCTGGCTTGGCCGCGTGCGGGCAAATGCGATCAGCCCCGAGTCCAATCCGGGCTAGACTGCCCGCAACTGATTCTCCGATCGGACACTCGCCGTGGAAACCGCTCTCTATCTCCCCGTCAAACGATTCCTCGAAGGCCTCGGCTTCGACGTGAAGGGCGAGATTCGTGGCTGCGATCTCGTCGGCCTGAGCGCCGGCGATCCACCCGTGGTCGTCATCGGCGAGCTCAAGCTCGCCTTCAATCTCGAACTGATCCTGCAAGCGGTCGATCGCGCGCCGGCGGGCGACGAGATCTGGATCGCGGCAAAAATATCGGCGCGCGGCAAGGGACGCGAGAGCGATGCGCGATATCGCAATCTCTGCCGCCGACTCGGCTTCGGTATGCTCGGCGTAACCGACAACGGCCAGGTCGAGGTGCTGGTGAAGCCGCCAACGGCCGCTCCCCGCCGCGAGCCGAAAACGCGCTCGCGGCTCGTGGCCGAGCATCAGCGCCGCCAAGGCGATCCCGTGCTCGGCGGCAGCACCCGCGCACCGATCATGACGGCCTACCGGCAGCAGGCGCTGGCCTGCGCATCAGAACTCGCCGCCGGTCCGCGGCGCGTGCGCGATTTGCGCCAACGCTGTCCCGACGCCGGCAAGATCTTGCTTAACAATGTGTATGGCTGGTTCGCGCGTGCCGACCGGGGCATCTACGGGCTGACCGAGGCGGGACATGCGGCGCTGAAGCGTTGGCCGCAGCAACGGGGTGAGGCCGGTGGAGGTGCCGCGTCACCGCCATGACACCTGACCGGTGCATAGCTGAGATGCCACACCAATTTCATATTGCAATGCAACATTTGGAGCACTAGGTATCCCGGCATCAAAACGAGGCCGTTATGAGCGCAGACTGGAATACCAAATATGGCACGCGGCGGGTCCGCCATGATCCGCCCACCCTGGACGAGGCGATCTTCGCCGCCGTCGGCATCACCGACGACCAGGAGCAGCAGGCCGAGATCGCTGCCGCGCTGATGGGGATGCCGCTCGACGTCGTTCAGGCCGAGGTCAAGAAGCAGGCTCGCACCAACAGCCGCATCACTGCCACGCGCGTGATCGCCGGCGAACAGGGTGCGCAGCGCTCGGTCGTGGTCGAACGCCGTGTCGTCCGCCGCTTCGGCAACGACAAGCGCACCGGAACCTGAACACTCATTCCTTTGGATCAACAAAATGCGGACCGGCCTCGCGCCGGTCCGCTTTTTGATTCAGTCTTTGGGATCAAGCCGCGCGATTGCCGTACATGCTGGAGATCAACTTCCAGCAGGTGGAGTTGAAGCTGAGAAGCGCGCGACCAGCCTTGAACGGCGCGGCGGCGAGATCGGCAAGCTCGTCCTCGGCGGTCTTGGTAAGATCGATTGTGCCGGTGGATTCGCCATGGCGGAATTGCAGATGGGCGCCAAACTTCCTGGCGAGCGCGCGCATGGCATGATTCTCCGCGCCCGTGGTGATGCGCAGGCTCTTGTAGCCCTTCCAGCGTGCTTCGGCGATCAGGCGGCTGAACAGCACCGTGCCGACGTTCTGACGCCGCGAGGAGGCCTCTACGCTAAAAGCTACTTCGGGCAGCGAATCGCCCTCCGGCGGATGCAGCTCAGCCGCACCGCGGACCACGCCGTCGACGATGTAGGCGACGATCACAGTGCCGTCCTCGGCGCAGCGGGCTGCGTAACGCTCGATGAAACTATCGTCGAGAAACCCGTTGAAACGATCATGCCGGCTTTCGGCATCTAGTCTGAGCAGGTGATCGCGCAGCAGCGGCAATTCTTCCTGCTGGATCAGGGTCCGCACATAGCCCGGGGCGGTGCGGACGGTGTCTTCAAGTACCACGTCAAAACTCCTCTTGGTGTCCCTCGAGGAGGCGTTCGAATCCCTAGGCCTCCAATATTGTGCGTCGCAGCAAGAATTTCAAGATGGGAACCCGCTCAAGTTTGAGGCAGCGCAGACGACTAATTCGTTAACAAAATCAAGGGCCCGTAGTCTTACAGGACCAGCTGCGTCTGGGTCACCATAGCGACCAGCTTGCCGTCCTCGGTCTCAAGCCGGGTGGTCCAGACCTGGGTTCGGCGGCCGCGGTGGACCGGGGTGGCGGTCGCGATGACGGTGTTTCCCTCCTTGGCCGCACCGATGAAATTGGTTTTGCTCTCGAGCGTAGTCGTGCCCTTGGCGTCCTCCGGCAGGTTGATCACGGTCGCCGCAGCTCCGACGGAATCCGCAAGCGCCATCACCGCGCCGCCGTGGATGGTGTGATTGAGGGTGCAGAGATCGGGCCTGACCCTCATCCGCGCGACGACGCGGTCCTTCCCGGCCTCGATGAACTCGACGCCCTTGAGCTCGGCGAACGGCATCTTCATCGCTTTAAGTTTCTCGAGCGGCGTCATCAGATGTCCTCCCAATTCCTTGTTGGCCCAGCGTGAATGGCTTCGCGCGGCAAAGCAATGATGTCCGAGATAATGGTTACCGTGAATTGGGCGCCCTGCACTCCACCCGTCATTGCGAGCGAAGCGAAGCAATCCAGAGTCCTCCGCAGAGAGACTCTAGATTGCTTCGTCGCAACAGCTCCTCGCAATGACGGCTGGATAGGCCGCCTGCTCACGTCACCGCATTCACAATCTGATATTCCGGCCGGCGCCATACCTCGCCCACGATCACCTCCTCGATGATCTCGGCGGCACGAACAATCTCGCTTTCACCGATATACAGCGGCGTGATTCCGAACCTCATGATATCAGGCGCGCGGAAATCGCCGATCACGCCGCGGGCGATGAGCGCCTGCATGGCGGCGTAACCGCCCTCGAAGGCGAAGGAGACCTGGGAGCCGCGACGTTCGTGCGCACGCGGGGTCACCAGCCTCAACGACCGGCAACGACGCTCAACCTCCGCAATCAGCAGATCGCCAAGCGCCAGCGAGCGGGTGCGGACTTCATTGATGTCGACGCGATCCCAGATATCGAGCGATGCCTCCAGCGCTGCCATCGCCAGCACCGGCGGCGTGCCGACGCGCATGCGCTCGACGCCGCCGGCGGCCGCATAGGCAAGCTCGAAGGCGAAGGGCTTTGCATGGCCCATCCATCCGGACAATGCAGCGCGCGCGTCGTCGGCATGGCGCGGTGAGACGTAGAGGAAGGCCGGCGCGCCCGGGCCGGCGTTGAGATATTTGTAGGTGCAGCCGGCGGCGAAATCGACGCCACAGCCGGCGAGATCAACCGATAGCGCGCCGGCCGAATGGGCGAGATCCCAAACTGTGACGATGCCGAGCGCATGGGCCTTCCCAGTCAACTTCGCCATGTCGTGGCGGCGGCCGGTGCGGTAGTCGACCTGGGTGACGTAGAGCACCGCAATCTCTTCCGACAGCGCGGACTCGATCTCCTCCGGCGCCACTAGGCGCAATTGATGCCCGCGCCCGAGCGTCGCGATCAGGCCCTCGGCCATGTAAAGGTCGGTTGGGAAATTGCCGGTGTCGGACAAAACGACCTTGCGCGAGGCGTTCATATCGAGCGCTGCGGCGAGCGCCTGATAGACCTTGAGCGACAGCGTGTCGCCGACCATCACGGAGCCGGGTTCGGCGCCGATCAGGCGCGCGATGCGATCGCCGACGTGGCGCGGCTGGGCATACCAGCCCGCACTGTTCCAGGCGCGGATCAGTTCGTTGCCCCACTCGGTCGTGATGACACGGCCAACCCGCTCGGCAACGCCCAGCGGCAGCGCGCCGAGCGAATTGCCGTCGAGATAGATCACCCCCTCGGGGAGATGAAATAGCGCTTTGGTGTCGTCGTAGACGCGATATCTGGTCATGAGCAATTCTACAGAATGGTACGGACGCGCCAGAGTTCGGGGAACAGCTCGACCTCCAGCATGTGCTTGAGGTAGCTGACACCGCCGGTCCCGCCGGTGCCGCGCTTGAAGCCAATGACGCGTTCAACCGTCGTCACGTGGTTGAAGCGCCAGCGCCGGAAGTAATCTTCGAAATCGACCAGCTTCTCGGCGAGCTCGTACAGCATCCAGTGCGTCTCCGGCGCCTCGTAGACGATCCGCCAGGCTTGCAGCACGCCTTCACTGAAGCTGTGGGTCTCGCGGACGTCGCGCGCCAGCACCGCCGCCGGCATCGTCAGCCCGTGGCGATCGGCGAGCCGCAGCACCTCGTCATAGAGACTCGGGGTCGCGAGCTCGGCTTCGAGCAGCCTGGTCGTTTCCACGTCGTGCGCGTGCGGCTTCAGCATGGCGTGATTGCGGTTGCCGAGCAGATATTCAATCAGCCGGTATTGACGCGACTGAAATCCGGAAGATTGACCGAGCTGGGAGCGGAAGCGCGTATATTCGCTCGGCGTCATCGTGCGCAGCACGTCCCAGGCATTATTGAGCTGCTCGAAGATGCGCGACATGCGCGCCAGCATTTTCATCGCGGGCTGCACCTCGTCTTTGGCAATGGCGCGCCGCGCGGCGCTGAGCTCGTGGATGGCAAGGCGCATCCAGAGTTCGGTGGTCTGATGCTGGATGATGAACAGCATCTCGTCATGCGCTTCCGACAATGGATGCTGCGCGCCGAGAATCGCATCGAGTGCCAAATAGTCGCCATAGGACATGCGCCGGGAAAAATCGGTCTCGGCGCCTTCGCTGGTGGGATCGTAATCGCTGGACGTCATAGCAGTCCCTCCCGATCGATCATCCCTGCCCCGGCTCAATCGAGGCCGATCAGGCGCGCAGTGATCGGCGACGACGGATCCTTCAGCCCGTCGATCACGGTGAAATGGTTGAGGCCGGGATCGACGACGAGGCGCGTGGGCACATCAAAACCGGTCCAGACATTAGCCAGCAGATCGGACTGGCGGATGAATTCCGGCCGCTCGCTGCCGCCGACCCAGGCGGTGACCGGCGAATGCCCGCGCGGCAGATGCAAGGCCGCGCTTTCGAGGCTCGCCTCCTCCATGGTCATCCGCAGCGTCTCATTCATCTTCGTCTTGAGCAGCGGTCGCAGATCGTGCAGACCGCTGATCGAAAGCGTACCCGCAATGCGGTTGAATACGGAAGGTTCGAGCCCGCTGTCGTCGCACAGCATGCGCGTGACGAGATGACCGCCGGCGGAATGCCCGGCGAGCCGGATCGGTCCCGCGACAAGCGAGGCCGCTTTCGCGATCGCGGATGATATTTCCGCGGTGATATCAGGGATGCGTGCAGCCGGCGTCAGCGTGTAACTCGGCAAGCAAACCGTCCATCCGTGGCGACGCGCGCCTTCGGCGATATCCGTCCAGGTCGATTTGTCGAAGCGCATCCAGTAGCCCCCGTGCACGAACACGACGAGGCCCTTGCTGTCGCCCTCGGGCAGCACGAGATCGAAGCGTTGACGCTCCCCGGAGCCGTAGGCGATGTCCGCACGAAACCCCTTCAGAGCGGCACGGTAGGCCGCCGCCCGCTCCGCCCATTGCGCCGGCATCTTGTCCGAGCCCGGGATATGGGCCGAATTGGCGTAAGCATCATCCCAATCGCGCATGGTGACTCCCGAGGACTCGTCTGGCGAACCGGGCGGCAGTCTGCCACCGCCGAGGGTGGCATCCTAGCCTTTCTTTTAAGCTTAAAGCATCTGGATGCCATGTTTCAGGCGGCGGTAGCTCCAACCGGGCTTTTTAGGGTGGGCAAAGCGAAGCGTGCCCACGATTTTGGCCATGTCGGAGAAAAAGGCTGGGCACGGCGCAAGAGCGCCTTTGCCCCTCCTACAGCACCGCTCGAAGCAGCCGCTACATCTTCTCCACCCCGCACCATTCCGCGATGAACAGCGCCATTGCCTTGGTAGTCTTCTTCAGCGACTCCAGATCGACGAACTCGTTGAAGCCGTGCATCTCGCCGCCGCTGGCGCCGAAGCACAGGCTGGGAATGCCGTGGTTGAGACCGTAGAAGCGGGTGTCGGTGAGCGCGGTGAAGACCAGATCCTCGACCGCGCCGCCATAGACCTTGTTGAAAGCCTTGCCGAATGCAGCTTCCGGCGCGGCGGCGTCGGTCAGTTCATAACCTTCCGACAGGAAGCCAGACCACTGGACCTCGGGCGGATTGTTGGCGAGGAAGCGGTGGTCGCGCGAGGCGGCTGCAACGCAGGCCAAAATCTCCTTCTGGTGATCGGCGACGGACCAGCCCGGCAGGATGGCGATACGGCAGTCGACGTCGCACCAGGCCGGCACGCTGGAGGCCCAGTCGCCGCCCTTGATGATGCCGGGGTTGAAGTTGATGGGATGGTTGAGCGTCTTGAAGTGACGGTCGGCCTTGGCACGCTCGTTCCACTCGATCTCGAGTTTCTGCAACGCGTGAACGAGATGATAAGCCGCCATGATCGCATTGGAGCCCGAGCCGGCAAACGCGACATGGGTCGGATGGCCCTTCACGCGCAGCCGAAACCAGATCACGCCGACCTGCGAGCGCACCATCTTGCCGGAGGTCGGCTCGGGGATGAAGCAGGCATCGGCACGATAGCCGCGCTGGAGTGTCGAGAGCGCGCCGACACCGGTGCTCTCCTCCTCGATCACCGACTGGAAGTGAATCCGCGCGGTCGGCTTGAGGCCAGCGGCCTTGATCGCATCAACTGCATAGAGCGCACCAATGGTGCCCGACTTCATGTCGCAGGCGCCGCGGCCGAACATCTTTCCGTCCTTGATGACGGGCGAGAATGGCGGCGTGTCCCACAATTCCAGGGGACCTGCCGGCACCACGTCGCAGTGGCCCTGGAGGATCAGCGATTTGCCGGCTTCAGTCGCCGGACGATAGGTGCCGACCACAGTGCGCGCCTTGGAGAAATCATGCTCGATCGGCCCAAAGCCGCGCAGCTCCCTCAAATCGTCAACATTGATGTGCCAGTCGTCGACCTCGTAACCGCGCGCGCGCAGGAGGTCGCCGATCATGTCCTGGCAGGGTCCCTCGGCGCCACGGGTCGAGGGAATCGCGACGAAATCGCGGGTGGTCGCAAGCTGGGCTTCGAAGCCGGCGTCGACGGCGTCAAGAATCCTCTGTTGCGTATCGGCATTCATCAGGCAACTCCGGCATCCAAATGATCAAGGGTGCCCGCAAGCTAGCCGATTTCAGCCGTTCGGGTACTCCACAAAATAAGCATCCCGCAATGCATCTTCGAGCAGTCGGCCCTCCGAGTAGCCATTCAGCGTCGCCGGCCGGCTTACGCCCTCGAGCAGCCGCGGACACGGCTCCGGCGCGCCGAGGACGGTGCGGACCGGAATGCGCTCCGCGTAAATCGGCAACTCGTAATCCTCATCGTCGTCGGCGACACCCTTGGCGCGGATTTTTGCGGAGGCCTCCTCGATCTCCATCGCGATGAACGAGGTCGCCTTGATTTCCTGGGTGTTGCTCGCCCGCAGGGTGGCTGTGCGAGCCGGGAAGAAGCGATCGACCATCGCGATCACCGCGCGTTCTTTCTCCGCGGGGTCGGTAACGAGGTAGGCAGTGCCGAACGCCATCACCGCGCGGTAGTCGGCGGAGTGGTTGAAGCCGCAGCGCGCCAGCACGAGGCTGTCGAGATGAGCAACAGTCAGGCAGACGCGCTCACCTTTGGTCTGGTTACGCAGCATGCGGCTCGCGCTGGAGCCGTGCCAATAGAGCCTGGTCCCCTCGCGCCAGAAGAAGGTCGGCGTGCAATAGGGCTGGCCGTCGATGACGTAGGAGACGTGGCACAGCATCGAGGAATCCAGGATGCGGTGAACGGTGGCGTGATCGTAGAAGCCCCGGTCGTGCCGGCGCTTGACCTGGTTGCGCGCTGAGGTCGGATAGACAGTTTGGTTTTCGGTCTGGCTCACGGCCGCTCCTGTCGGGATTGGAAGAAGTCCACAGCAGTTGTAGCGGTGCATTTGGTCTGCGATAGTGCCAATTCCATGCAAAAAATTCCGACCAATTCCACCTCGCCGGCCAAAGCCGAATTGCCGCTGGATTTCACCGGGCCGCACATCACTGCCGGCGCCTCCTCGGCGCATCGGCTGTACCAGGCGCTATGCGAGGTGATTGTTTCCGGCCTCGTCAAGTCAGGCGAGCCGCTGCCGCCGTCGCGCATCCTGGCCAAGCAGACCGGCTTCCGGCGTAACGCCGTCGTCACGGCCTATGAACGTCTGATCGCTGACGGATTTGCGGAGGCCACCGTCGGCTCCGGCACCTTCGTGGCCGCGCAGATTCCGGCACGCGCCACCGCACCGAAGAAGCCGAAGGTCATTATCGAAGCGCCCAGGCAGGGCGCGCTCGCGCTCGGCTGCACTCATATCGATGAGCGCGCGGTGCAGCGCTTTCGCGCATTCGTTGGCCGGCGCATGCGCGCGTTCGGCGCCGAGCATCTGCACTACGGCGACCCGCGCGGCAGTCGCGAGTTGCGGGTCGCCATCGCCGATCATTTGTTGTCAGCGCGGGGACTGCGCTGCGACCCCGACCACATCATGCTCACGTCGGGCACGCTGCACACGCTGCGCATCGTGCTCGGCGCGATCCTGAAGGCTAACGATCAGATCTGGTGTGAGGATCCCGGCTATCCCGTCGCGCGCAGGACCATCGCGCAATGCGGCTATCGCACCGTGCCCACTCCAGTCGACCGGCATGGCCTGCAAGTCGCTCTGGGCCGCGCCGCCGCACCATCGGCGCGCGCGGCCTATGTGACCCCATCGCACCAATTCCCGCTCGGCGTGCAGATGTCGATGTCGCGCCGGCTGGAGCTGCTCGATTGGGCAAAGCAGGCCGGCGCCTTCGTGTTCGAGGATGACTACGATAGCGAGTTTCGCTATGACGGCGCGCCGCTGATGTCGCTGGCAGGCATCGATCGCCTCCAGCGCGTGATCTATATGGGCACGTTTGCCAAGACGCTGTTTCCAGGCCTGCGCATCGGCTATTGCGCCCTGCCCGAGCGCCTCATCGGCGACGTCACGGCCGCGCGTGCTGCGCTGGACCGCTTTCCCGGCACGTTGATGGAAGGCGCAGTCGCCGACATGCTCAATGCCGGCGCCTTTGCAGCGAATTTGAAGCGCGTGCGAAAGCTCTATCGTGAGGCGCGCGATGCGCTGGCAGAGACGCTGGAAGCGGCGTCGGATGGCGCGCTGTCGGTTCCGATGCCGTCACAGGGCTTGCACCTCGTGGCGCAATTCGATCCGTCGGTTGCACCTTCCGTCGCGGCTGAGGCGAAACAGGCCGCAGGCGCGGAAGGCTGGCTGCTTGCCGAGACCTATGCGCGGGCGCGGCCGCTGCCCGGTTTCGTGCTGGGATTTTCGGGGCACCCGGTTCCGCGCCTGGTCGCCGCCGCGGAACGGCTGGCGCGCGCGTCGCGGACCGCCTTGCGCAGCAGGGGCAGATCCGCCCGGCGGGCGTGACGAAGGTTGACTATCAGAATCGCTGGTCGGTCCCTAACATCGCGACAATCGACTCCGGGAATCTTCGTCATGTCACATGTCACGTCATTCGGCCGCGCAACCTGCCTGGCGCTCCTGCTCTTCTCCGCGCTTGCGCCGGCGGCCGACGCAACGACGGTCGGACGCGAACAGGATATCGTCGACCTCAAGCTCGGCCAGCGTGTGCAGGTGGATGACGGTACCTGCCCGGCCGGACAGATCAAGGAAGTGCGCGGTTCGAAGATGACCGATCAGGGCGTCGTGCGAACGGCCACCTGCGTGGCGCGGTTCGGCCCCAAGTCGAGGTGACGGCTTAAGACTTTGCCGGGTCGAACATGCACTGCAAGGTCGGCTTGGCGATCTTGGTGAAGGTCGCGCCGATTTCGCTTTGCTTGGCCGCGGGCACCCAATCGGTCTCGATCGTGGGCACACCGGTCTCGCTGATGCCGCGCAGCAGCGCCTCGCGCAGGTCGCGATCTTCGACCACGGCCGCGGCATGATCATGAAGACAGCCACAGACCTCTTCCGGGTGCTCCCAGCGCCCGAGCATGCGCGGCGCGCATTGCCGCACGAATTCGCTACGGGGGTCCGGCAATCGACTCGGTGAGCGGACCTGCGCCTGAACGGAGTTGATCGCCAGAACGGACAGGAACGCTGCGGCGCAGAAACGAAGATGCATGATGGCCTAGCCGGCTGATTTTCTTGTTGGTGATCAGAAGTGCGCCGCGAGGACGATGGGCTGCGGCCCGGCGGTCGTGACCGGTGAGCCGCTGTACTGGAAGGTCCCAATACCGGGCAGATCCCCGTCCGGCGCACCGGCGAGCGAGGAACCGGCGAGCACGAAGCTGAAAGCAAGGATGAAGCTGAGCGCGCGCATGGATGGGCCTCCGAATCGCGTGGCCGACGGTGTGCCGTCGTCGTTGTGACGCTGATAACCATCAGCAGTTTCTCCCGTGATGCGTACAAAGCCCAAAATGGTTTCGTTCCCCGTGAGAATTGTTTCGTCAGCCGCGACACGACGAAACAATTCCGGGAAAACATCAATCATATCAGATGGAGCGCCAGACCAATTGCACTCGCTCGAGAACAACCTTTCAGGCCAGTTGAAGCAGCGCCGTCACATCCCCGACGTCGGCGCTTCACATGCATTTTACGGTTTTCTGCTGAAGAGAACCGCAAACGCCGGCCAGAATCGACTGGGCGAAACCGACAGGCTCGCCATCGATCGGGCACAGATTCGAGGGACGGCCATCATGACGGCGCAAGATCGCGCAACGGTGCGCGACGCGGCGCAGCCTGCGGACCGCAACGATCGACAGATCAGGCACCGCACCGCCTCGCCCGGCGCGATGGCGCTGCAATCGGGGCGCGGCTACGAGGCTGCGCCGCAGGCGTTGGTGCGGCTGAGCGGCTCACATCTCGTGAAACCGCGCATCAGCCGCGATCCAGTCACTGAGTAAAGAAGTCACCGCACTTCTGGACATTCGCGTCAGCCGGCCCCCAGGGCATGATCGGCACCGTCGAGGTCGAGTTCTTCGGTGACCCCTCGATCAGCTTGTCCGAATAGACCATATAGACCAGCACATTGCGCTTGGCGTCGCAGCCGCGCACGATCTGCATCTTCTTGAAGAAAATCGAGCGGCGCTTGCGGAACATGTCATCGCCCTGCTCCATCTTGTCCTTGAACTTGATTGGACCGATCTGACGGCAGGCGAGCGAGATGTCCGAGACTTCTTCGGCAAGACCCAGCCAGCCCTTGAAGCCGCCCTTCTCCGGCACCGTGAAATGACAGGCCACACCCTCGACCTCGGGATCGTCGAGCCCATAAGTCGCGAGCTTGTCATTCGGGCTCATCCATTTGAAAACCGTGGAGCGCCGAAAGATCAGATCGGGCTCATCGGCGGCCGAAGCGGAAGCCACAGGGACGACCAGAGCCAGGAGGAATAAAGCAAGGCCTTTCAAGCGGATGCTGGAAAGACCGGGGAAACGAGATGACATGAAGTTCTCCGGTAACAAGTCCTGGCAATGTAGGCATGAGGTGGCAGATCAGGAAGGTGACGAAAAGCAGGCCGCGGCTGCCGTTTACCGCTCCGTGAGGCTTTTTTGCTACGTCTTGAACAAAAGTAGCTGATGGCAGAACCGCCATGGTGGTGAACGCGTATCCCCTCTGCGACACTAACGTCTGATTTGGATTGTGGATTCGAGGAATGAATAGCGTGAACGGGTCCCGTTTTGCTGCCGCGCCGGCACGGCTGTGGCAGGTGGCAATTTTGGCTGCAGCAGGCGCGATGGGGACGGCGAGCCAGGCGGAAGCCGCCTTCTATTATTGGTCGGATTATTCCGACGGATCCTATGGACGCCAGGAGCGGTATCCCGAGGAGCCGCGACAGAAACCCCAAAAGCGCGGCCCGGCGGCCGCCAGGAACAAGAAAGAGGCTGTCGTCGAGAAGGAGACCGGCGCCAAGCCGCAAGGTCCGCTCGTGATCGTGGTCTCGATCGACCGTCAAAAGGTGACGATCTACGATGCCAACGGAGTGTTCGCGGAATCGCCGGTGTCGACCGGCATGAAGGGCCACTCGACGCCGATGGGCGTGTTCAGCGTCATCCAGAAGCACAAATTCCACCACTCCAACATTTATAGCGGCGCGCCGATGCCGTACATGCAGCGGATCACCTGGTCCGGCGTCGCCATGCATGCCGGCGTGCTGCCGGGCTATCCCGCCTCGCACGGCTGCATTCGCATGCCGATGGCATTCGCGGTGAAGATGTGGAACTGGACCAAGATGGGCGCACGCGTGATCGTTGCGCCCGGCCAGATGACGCCGCAGAGCTTCTCGCATCCGATGCTCGCCTCGCTGCGCGTCCCGCCGCAGCCGGCTGCCAGCCTCGAGCCGACGACCAGCGTCGGCGAGAAGGCGGACAAGGGCGCGCCCGAGACCAAGGCCCCCGACGCCAAGCCGGTCGAGACCAAATCTCTTGGGACCAAGACCGCCAGCGCCGACGGCGAGCTGGAGCTGCGCTCCACCGTCGGCCATACCGTGATGTCGGACGTGACCACCGGCAATGCGCCGGTCCACGAGGAAGCGGCCACGACGGACGAGGTGACCAAGGCCACTGACACGGCGAGCACCGAAGCGAAGCCGGAATCGACCGATGCGCCGAAGGCCGACGCACCGAAGGCGGACGCCGTTTCAGAGCCTGCCAAATCCGAACCAGTCAAGGCTGACACGGCGACCGAGACGAAACCCGACGCGACGGCAACAGCCCCGGCGCAAGCGGCTTCGCCGGACGCGAAGAAAGACCAGACCCGTGTCGCCGATCCCGCACCGTCCGTGAAGCCGGATCTACCGAAGCGGAGCGGCCAGATCGCCGTGTTCATCAGCCGCAAGGATTCCAAGCTCTACGTCCGGCAGAACTTTGCGCCGCTGTTCGACGTGCCCGTGACGATCGCAGCGAGCGACCGGCCGCTCGGCACCCACGTCTTCACCGCCGAGGTCGACAAGGCCGATCCCAATGCGCTGCACTGGTCGGTGGTGTCACTGCCCGTCTCGGTTCGCGCCGCCGCGCGCGACGAGGATGGCCACGTCGTGCGCCGCCAGCGCGGCGCCGCCGTGATCCCCGTTGCCGCAAAGCCGGTGATCACGCCGGACAGCCCCGCCGAGGCACTGGATCGCATCACCATCCCGGCCGACGCCATGGCCAAGATCAACGAGATGCTCACGTCAGGCGGCTCGGTCATCGTCTCCGATCAGGGTATCAACCAGGGCGAGACCGGCGAAGGCACCGATTTCATCGTCCGCCTCTACTGAACTCATCACGGCGTCAGATAACGCGGTGTTGAGCGGGACGGCCGCGTCCGCGGAGTAAGCTCCGCCCATCACATCCGGGGCACACCGCCATGCTGAACCGCAGAACCATGCTCAGCGCGGCGTTTCTCGCGGCGACCGGCTCGGCCACGTCTGCGCGAGCCGATGGCGGCATGAGCCGGGTTTCCGCCTACGCCTTCTCGTTCCCCGCTTTGTCCGGCGACGACATTCGCCTCGCCGCCTTTACCGGCAAACCGATGCTGGTCGTGAACACGGCTTCCCTGTGCGGCTACACCCCGCAATATGCCGGGCTGCAAGAGCTCTGGAGCGAGTTTCGCCAACGCGGTCTCACCGTCATCGGCGTGCCCTCAAACGATTTCGGCGGCCAGGAGCCTGGCGGCGCCAGCGAGATCTCGGAGACCGCCCACCACCAATACGGAGTTACCTTCCCTATCACCGCCAAAGCCATCGTGGTCGGGCCGAAGGCGCATCCGTTTTATAAATGGGCCGCTGAGGCACGACCGAAGGAGGTTCCGCGCTGGAACTTCCACAAATACCTTGTTGGCCGCGACGGCTATATCGCCGAGGTATTTCCATCCGCCGTTGAGCCTGCCGACACCCGCATCAAGACAGCGATTGCGAGGGCCTTGGCGGACAGTTGATGCGCCGCACGCGTAGGCTCTTCAGTCGGTTCGTCGAACAGGCTTGGGCACAATTGCGGCGAAGCGCCAAACAGCCGTTGCAATGGCGACGGGCCAACATCTAGGCTAGGATGATCTGGGGCAGGATGGGTTCGGCCGGAGGCGAAAAGCCGCGGCGGAACAACGGGATCAATCTCGAGGACAACACCATGCGTGTGGCGGTAGGACTAATTTTGGCAAGCGCGATGTCTGTTGCGCTGACAGGCGCGGCATGGTCGCAGACCCCGGCAGCGAAACCGGTGGCCGCGACGCCAGCCGCACCGGCGGCAACGCCGGCCGCAGCTGCGGCTCCGGCACCCGCAGCGCCCGCCGCGGCACAATCCGCCGCCTTTCCGCCGCCGCCGCAACAAGCGCCGCAACCGGCGCGCGCCGCCTGCACGAATCCTGATGCGCTCGGCGTCGCCCGCACCGTCGAGATCGACACGACAGGCGGTCCCGGCTTCGGCTTCGAGCATTTCAAGGAGCTCGACTTCCTGCGCGACAAGGAGGTCGTCCTGACCTTCGACGACGGTCCCTGGCCGCGCAACACGCCCGCCGTGCTGAAGGCGCTCGCCGACCAATGCACCACCGGCATCTTCTTCTCGATCGGCAAGCATGCCACCTACGAGCCGGAGATCCTGAAGCAGGTCTACGCGGCCGGTCACACCGTCGGCACTCACACCTGGTCGCATGCCAACCTCAACAACAAGAAGCTGAGCGAAGACCAACGCAAGGAAGAGATCGAGAAAGGCATCAGCGCCGTGAAATGGGCGCTTGGAGGAATCTCGCCCGCTGCGTTCTTCCGCTTCCCGGCGCTGCAGCATCCGCCGGAGATGGTCACCTATCTCGGCAACCGCAACGTCGCGATCTTCTCCTGCGATATCGACTCCTTCGACTTCAAGGCCTCCAAGCCCGAGAAGGTGATCGAGACCGTGATGAAGGGGCTCGAGAAGAAGGGCAAAGGCATCATCCTGATGCACGACTTCCAGAAGCACACGGCAGAGGCCCTGCCCGAGCTGCTGAACCGCCTCAAGGCAGGCGGCTACAAGATCGTGGCGATGCGCGCCAAGGCGCCGGTCGCCTCGCTGCCCGAATACGACCAGGAGCTGATGAAGGACGTCAAGCTGCCGACGGTCAGCACCCGCCCGGTCAATTCCGTGGTGACGACCGTTTCCGAATAGTCGTCACTTGTCTTTCCGGTTCGAAGGCTACGTCATCGTCTCGGCAGAAGGCATGCTCGCCGACGCAGGCCGTGTCATGCCCGACAGTCTGAAGTTCGAAGGCGACAAGCTGTTCTTCGAGCAGGCGCTCGACGGCGCCGCGCTGATCGTGCACGGCCGCCACTCGCATGAGCAGCAGCCGAACTCGCCCAAGCGCAAGCGGCTGATCCTGACCCGCAAGATCAAGGCTCTCACCGTCGATCCCGAGATGCCGAACGCGACGCTGTGGAATCCGCAGCATGCGAGCTTCGAGGAGGCCTGTGCCTTTGCCGATGTCGCCGCGGGCCGGGTCGCAATCATCGGCGGCCCCGTCGTGTTCGACATGTTCATGGACCGTTACGACACGTTCTGGCTGTCGGAAGCCCCGCATGTCACCTTGCCCGGCGGCGAAGGCTGCTTCGTCGACGTGCCCCGGCGGACGCCGCACGAGGTGCTAGCCTCGCACGGGATGGCGCCGGGTAAGCCTTACATGCTCGATGCCGCGCACGACGTGACCGTGACGCCATGGCGGCGGCAAGCTCTATAATATCCAAAACAACCCCATGCACAGTACCGGCAATTTGGTACCGCTCCCGATGCCCCGGGATTACCACGCATATCGGACGACGCCCTTGCCGGCATAGGATCGTGTGACTTTCGAAACCTCGCTCTCGATGCTCGCCGCCGCCGACCAGCCGTTCATCCAGCGCATCTCCGCCGACACCGTCGCCAAGGCTGAATCGGGCGCCTGCGCTGCGCCGTTGACGACGAAGCTGGCGCCCGGCAGGGACTGGAACGTTGCGGCGAGGGTCCGGTCCGGATTGAAGTCGTGCGCCCAGGCGAGGCGACCGCGCAGGGCAAGAACAGCATTGGACATTGCAAATGACCTGTCAGTTCGCACACCGAGTTCGCTGCGCGTGTCGGTGACGCTCCGTGCACCATAGGCCAGCGCGAACGCGCCGGTGCCCGACACGATCTGCTCGGCATAAGCAGGCAGATCGAACGTTGTAAACTGACCAGCCCCGTAGGGCGTGATGCCGATGCCACCCAGCCAGGGCATGAGCATTCGGTATCCGCCCTCGAGACGCCCGCTCCACGCATTGGCCTTGAATTCGGCATGCAGCTGATCGGCCCCTGCGACTGCGCGGTCCGTCGTGACATCCTGCCAGCCATAAGCGAGCGCCGCCGACACATAGGCGGGACCGCTCGCATGCCGGACATAGGCACCGGCCTGGAACAGATCCGACCGGCCCGAGCCGAGAGCATTGACGCTGAAGCTCGTTCCGCCACCGGCAAGCGCGAAGCCTGCGATCGTCCGTGGCGAGAGCAGGTACTCGGCGCCCACGGCCGTTCCGAAGATGCGGCTGGTCGCGCTGCTCGAACCGACGGACCCGTTGCCGTCGGTCGATTGCGAGCCGCCGAAGCCCGACGCCCACACGCTCCAGCGCGGCTCATAGACCTTTCGCAACGGCGCCTTTGCGAACATCGCGTAAGCGGTACGTTCGGCGTCGAGACGCATGCGGCCTGTCGCCCCGTCGGCGATCACCCCGTCTTCTTCCGCATAAGCCTGCGCACCCATGTTCGGGTTCGCACCGCCGCCATCCGGTCCGGTCAGCAGACCGACGAACTGGCCCATCGCATTGAATGTCGCCTGCTGCGCTCCCGCAGCCGTCTCTCCAGTGGCCTGCTGAAGATTGGAGAGAACATTGCCCGAGAAAATGGCGCCAAATGCCCCGGTTGTGCCGGCCGAGTTGAAGATATGATCGAACAGCAGACCCACCGACTTCTGGTTGGCGCTCGCCCCCGACAGCTGACCGAGACTCGACGTCAGAGAAAGTTGAACCGCCGTTGGCGTATACGACAATGCGCCCGTGATGCCGGCCTGCCCGATCGAAAGTGCGTTGAAGGTGGTGCCATTCAGTCCGGAGGACGAAAGGATCGTCATAGATCCGAACTTGACACCATTTGTCGGTACCACCTGCACGACGCCACCAAGCGAAGCCGTTCCGCCGATCGTGGCGAAACTCGCGCCCGCCGAAGAGACGCGAACCAGATAGCGCGCGGCATCGCCGAGCGCCAAATCGCTCGAGACCGACATCGAGCCGCCGCCGGTCGCAGAGCCCGGCGCGAAGGTCCCCTGCGAGAAAATCAGCAAGTTGCCAACCGTGCCTGAGCCGGTAAGGGTTGCGCCCGGCGCTACCGACGTCACGGTCGATGAGCTGATTGACCCATTGACTTCAAGGACGCCGGACAGGACGTTCGTCGCGCCGGTATAACTGTTCGAACCGTTCAGCCTCAAGAACCCGCCGGCGACGGTCACGGCGCCCCCGCTGCCCGAGATCGTCCCCGAGAATGTTCCGCTTCCGTTGACAACGGTCAACATGCGGTCTCCGAGCACGAGCTGCGCAGTCGCATCGCCCGAAAGCGATTGCAGCGCGACGGCGGGAGCCCACGATCCGGAGATGTCGAGCGTCCCAGAGTTGACGATCCCGACCCCGCTGGAGTTGCTGATCGTCCCAGGGCCGACCAGCGCGAGGTACCCGCCGACGACGCTGGTGGCCCCATAATAGGTATTTGCGTTGCTGAGCGTGGCCGCGCCGCCGGGACCGATTGTCACCCCTCCATTGCCGGCAATGACACCCGCCAGGCCGAGCGATGGAGAGGCGGCATCGATCATCAGCGGATGAGCGGCCGTCGTCGTCAGACTTTGGTCCGTGACGAAGTTCGACGTGTACGACACCGCCTGTCCGGAGAGATCGTAGAGCACCGAATTTCCGAGGAAGAATGAAACGCCGATGCCCTGCCCCTGTTGGGGCCGCTGCGGGTTGGTGTCGCTGCGATTGCTGAGCGAGAGCATGTAAGGCTGAGGCGTCGAACTTGCAGCCACCGAGGTTTGCGTCTCTGCCGCGTTGTTCGATCCCGCAGGCGAGATGATGAGGGTCGATCCGCCGGGAAGCGCGCGTGAGTGCTGACTAAGATTGGAATCGTAGATGATGTTTGTCGGCTTGCCGCTGTCGAATTGCGTCGCGACGTTGTTGTAGGCCGTCGTGCCCCCGGTCGGCGACACCACCGTGAGGTCCAGATTGATTCCATATTGGGTCGTTGCAGGATAGTTGGAATTGGGGAACGGGGTACTCGACGAATTCCATGGCAGTCGGTTTGCCGCCGGGAATTGCGCAAGAAGCGCCGGCGTAAGACCCAGCATCACACACGGGCTGCACGAGGTGATGGATTGATTGACCTGGGGTCCATTGCCGTAATTGGCCGCGTTCAGCAGATTCTGGGAATCGAGCGAGCGAAGCGATTGCCCGTTTGCCGCGACGACATATCCTCCCGTCGTGCCGGGTATGACCGCCTGCCCAAGGGGCGAGGCATAGGTCGAGGCAACACCGTTGCTCCCGGTTCCGGTCGAGCCCGTGAAGTAGCCTGCCCCGAAGACACCATAGCCGTTGAATCCCGGCAGCAGTGTCGGAGATGAGAAGGTCGTTGTCTGGCCCGCCGAGCCATCCTTGTAGGCGTAAAGCGCATCCACCAGAATTCCAGTCGAACTCGACGCCGTGATCGTGCCTACCGGCCGGCTGGCAGGCGTGTAGAACGTCAGCGATGGCACGCCGACCTGATTGCCGTAGAGGGCGAGCCCGCTCGAATAGGAATAATGCAGATCTGTCGGAAGATTGGCCTGTTGCGACAGGCTCGACAGTTGCGAGCCGAGGGTCGCCGAGGTCGCCTCCAGGTTGAAGGAATTGGATCCGGTGTCGAACAGATATTTTTGTCCACCATTGCTGCCGACACCGACATAGATGAACAGCTGAACACCATTCGAGCTCACCTCGTACTGAAGAGGAATGTCGATGGATTGCGCATTCGCTTCCGTCATTGAAACAACGCACGCCGTCAGGAATGCAACACCCAGCCGTGTCAGCATGAACGCCTCCAAACAAAATAATCAAAGGTCGGCAAACAATCAGCGCAGCGCAGCCGACCGTCTAAACAATCCGATTGAAACTAGCGCGTGTGCGACGGTCGGTCGTCACCCGCGCGAGGGATAGCAATCATCAGGCGCGCACGCACAGGCAGACGCGCTGCCTGCATCGATTGAACCCGTCCTGGCTCAGAACGCCACGCGCAGACCCGCGCGTCCACTCACGACGTTCGACTTGTCCGACAGCGCAAGATATTCGGCCGCGGAGAACAGCGTCACGTTGCGGCTGCGCCATTCGAGGCCCAAACCGCCGAAGCCACCCCAGATGTCGGCCTGCCCCGTCGTCGCGAACGGGATGGCCTGCCCGAGCAGCGCTGCATTGACCGTGTTGCCGCCCATTCGCTGTGTACCGAGCAGGCCGGCGCTGATACTGGCCGACAGCATGTCGCTTGCCGTGAAGCTCACGCTCCGAGTCAGCTTCATCTCGCCACGCTCTTCCAGAGAGCTCACGCTCTGGCTTCCGACCGTCAATGGCGCAGCCGTGCCGGTCTCGGCGTAGCCGTCATAGGCGCCGTAGAGATAGCGAAGCCGCAGCGAGGGCGTCAGCGTGTAGGCGGCGCCACCAAGATTGCCGAGGGCCCAGCGATGGCCGAGGGTCGCTTCGGGGCTCACATACCAGCCGTTAAACGATGCGCTGGCCGTCTCGATACCGTTGAGCGCGAGGTTGTTGTTGACAGTGCGGCTGACATTGTTGCGCGAGCCGCCGGCCTGCACCGCCGCATGCAGGAAGGATTGTCCGATGTCGTAGCGCGCGTAGGCGCCGCCGAACACCAGATCGGCATTGCTGCTGCCCTGGTTGAGATCGATCGCGCTCTTCGTGTCACCGCCACCGAGATAGATACCGAATCGCAGGTCCGGCCGGAAGGCGAAGTCCGCGCCCATCATGCCGCCGTAGAACAGATTGGTGTTGCGCAGCTGCGCCCCATCCTGCTGCTGCACGCGCTGACCGGCGAAGCCGCGCGCCCACACCGACGTGCCGTCTGCGTAAGTCGCGGTGGGCGCCTTGAAGACCACGGCATCACCGGCATAGGCGGACGACAGACCGGAGACGGCGGCAAAGGCGTCGTCGAAGCGCGAGGGCGCCTCGGATCCGGCGAACGCCAGCGGCGCACCACCGCTGCCGGGCGCGTTGCCGGAGAAAACCGGCACGGCGTCGGAGGCGGTGCGCGAGAAGTCGACCAAAGCGCGGACATTCGTGGACAGCACCGACGCGCTCACCTGGGGATCGACTACCACAACGGTGTTGCCCAGCACGACGAACGGCGCGCCTGCCACAGAGATGTTCACACCCGAGAGCGAATTGAGCGTGTAGCTGTAATTGCCGCCGAAGAAGTTCAGATATTTGGCCGAGCCGGTCAGCGTGATCGCGCCGGCAATGCGCGAGCCCGCATAGACGTTCAATGTCGCGGTGCCGTCGGTGCCGTCGACACCGCCATTGCCGGCTGTACCGTGCATGCCACCCGCGACCGTGACGCCGCCGAAGATGCCGCCCCAGTTGCTCAGCGTCGCGTTGCCGCCGTTGCCTCCATCGCCGCTGTTGCCGCCGCCGGTACCGCCCGAACCGCCCTTACCTCCGGTCACCGTCGCCGCCGACCCGATCTTTCCAGTATTGGTCAACGTGGCGTCGCCGCCGCTGCCACCACTGCCGCTGTCGTTGAAGGAGTAATCGGCAGCATTGCCTCCCGCGCCGCCAGTCGCCGTCGCAGAGCCGCCGATATGGCCCGCGTTGACCAGAGCCGCATTACCGCCGCTGCCGCCCCAGCCGCCATCGTCGGAATCACCGACGGCGCCGCGGCCGCCGGAGCCTCCCCACACGACGGCTGCTCCCCCGATACTCCCGGTGTTGGTGAGCATGGCGTCGCCGCCGCCGCTGCCGCTGCCGCCGCGATAACCTTCGCCTCCACCACCACCCGCGCCGCCCGTGACCGTGGCTCCTGCCGCGATCGTGCCGGAGTTGGTCAGACTGGCGGCGCCACCGTTGCTGCCGGCACCGCCTGAATCGGTATCCGAGTTTCCGCCATAGCCGCCGACGCCCCCGGTCACCAAGGCAGCGCCTCCAATACTCCCGACGTTGGTGAGCGCGGCGGAGCCACCGACACCTCCGCTGCCGCCGGCACCGTTGTTGGACGCAGAGCTGGGGTCATTGCCGCCCCCGCCACCGCCCGCGGTCACGGTGACGGTCCCGCCAATGCTTCCGGAATTGATCAGAACCGCACCACCGCCATGGCCGCCATCGGCTCCTTGGCCAAAGCCCGCGCCTCCATAGCCGCCGTCGCCCCCGCGCCCTGCCATCACTGTGACGGCGCCTGCGATGCCGCCGGTATTGCTCAGTGCCGCCGAGCCGCCATTCCCGCCGATGCCGCCTGTCCAACCATCCCCACCAAGACCTCCCGCGCCGGCAGTCGCGGACGCACCAAAGAGCGAGATCGTCCCGGTGTTGATCGTGGAAGCGTTGCCACCAGTTCCTCCAGGAGCACCCGGGCCGCCGTCGCTCCCGACAAGGCCTTGCGCCTGGAGCGGACCAATGATGCTGCCGGAATTAGTGCACGTCTGGTCCGGTGCCGCTGCGGTGCATTGGGCCGCGGCAACGCCAGGCCACATGGACGCGCAGCCGAGTATTCCCGCGGCCACGACGGGCAAACCAATCCTGAAAGTCATGGTACCTGCGAAAGTTCAATGAGATGGACGATGCCGACCGTAGGGCCCGCGCCCAGGCTCAGTACTTCGCCACCACCGGCCCACCGAACCGGTAGTTCAGCCGGACCGTGACCATGTCGACGTCCTGCCTGATGCTGTCGGTGCGGGAGGGTCCGCCGGCGGGCGGAAGCAGCGACGTCAAAGTCACATCACGGCGGCCGAGGAAGAGATGGTCGTACTCGACGCCAACGGACCAGTTCGGCGCGAAGCCGAAGTCCAGCCCGGTGCCGATCGTCCCGCCCCAGCGCGTCTCGCTGCCGCGATCGAATGCGGTCGAGCTCACCGTCAGAATGCCGGTGTAGGTATCGTGCGCGACCGCAGCGCCGCCCTTGGCGTACCAAAGCACGCTGCTCCAGGCGTAACCGACCTGCCCGGTGATCAGGCCGATGCCATCGATCTTGCTCTGGTTTGTGGCGGCGAAGCCGAAGATCGGCGCCGAGGCGAGGCTCAAGTTCGAGCCCTTGAGATTGGCCCAGTCGCCCTGTCCTTCCACGCCGAACACCCAATTCGCCGACTGCCAGCGATAGCCGACCTGGCCACCAACGAGCCCACCAGAAGCGTCATGGCATCCTTCATCGAAGGCGGGGACGGTCGGACCGCCGAGCGTGCTGGTATTGGTCCAGCACTTCCTGCTCCAGCCGCCGCCGCCGTTGAGGCCGAGATAGAAGCCGCTCCAGTCGTAGATTGCAGCAATCGGTGCCGGTGCTTTTGTGTAGACCTTGGCAGCCAGGTCGGCCGCCTCGACCGCACCGGCAAAACCGAAGACCGCAACGCCGGCGGCAACCAGACCAATTCGCTTCATCACTATTCCCCCATCCGGCCCGCTCACGGCTGGCCGCCTGTTTGCAATACGGTGAGGCTTAGCGAGGCTGCGACATCCGGTCGTCCCCCGCGCGAGGGATGGACGAAGCGTTTGGAACCATATGTTGCGATCGGGACACAGAGGCCGCGTTGACGTTCAGCCGACCATCGGGTTGGCGTAGGCCAGCAGCAGCTTGAACAATTCGGCCTGACCACCGGCGCCGGTCTTGGCGTAGATCCGCTTCAAATGCGTCTTCACGGTCTCCTCGGCGATGCCGAGCACGCCCGCAGTTTCTGCTACGCCTTCCGCGGCAAGGATAGCAAACAGCACGCGCGCTTCGGCAGCCGTCAGCTTGAACTGCGCCGTGATCACCTGCACCAAGGTCGGGCGGCGCACTTCGGCGCGATGGATGAAGATCGCGGCGACCGCATCGTAGCGGCGGCCGGCCTGCCGCCGCGAGCCCTGCCGCAGCGACACGACGTGGGCGATCCAGACATCGCCGGCGTAACTGCCGAGCGGAATGGCAACCGGCTGGTTCGCCAGCGCGAGATCCGTTGCAGAGGCCTGCACCGCCGCGCGCAACAGCTTCGCCGCATCCGCGCCGGTCGGCCGCAGCTTGCCGTCAAGTTCGGCAAGCAGCCCCGCCTCGGCGAGAAACTTCAGGCCGCTCGGATTGGCGTAGACGTAGTCGTCCTCGGCACGGACGAGAAAGGCCGCGGCGCCGAGCGCATCGAGCGTGGCCGTCATGCCGTCGACCTCGACGCGCTGAAGCTGCATCGTGTTGGAGATCTGCGCCGCACGCAGCACATGCGGCACCAGCAGCCGCAGGCGATCCTTCACGGCGTCCGTCGCCGGCGACCGGCTCAGCGGATGGGCGACGCCGAACGTGGAGAAGCGCGTGCCGGACTTTTCCACCAGCGCATGGGTGAAGTCGCCCCAGTCGGACGGCTCCATCCAGTCCTTGAACAGGCGCGAGCGGCGTACCTCCTCGATCGGCACGAGCTCGGTGAGATGGAAGACTTCGCCGGGCTCACGATAGAGGCTGATCGGCACCAACGCCGGATTGAATTTAACGGTCTCGGAGAAATAGCGCTCGTTGAACGCGGCATCGCCGCCATACGTATAGACCGGATTGCCTTCCTTGCGCGCCGCGTCATGGGCGACGAACGTCGCGCCCGTCGCATTCATGAAGAGCGCCGTCCGCTCCAGCGCGTCCGGCCAGCGCGAATGGTCGAACGCGGTGTCGTAGATCGCCGCGATCAGGTCAGAGAGTTGTTCGGTGTCGGACAGCATGGGTTGGCCAGACCCATATACCATTCGTTCCCGGTTTCGGGTGTGGCCCGCAAGACACAGGCACGACTCGTTCGGCCTGTCCTACACGTCGCCATAGGCGGCCTCGGCCGGACGGGTCACGCGGCCGTAGCCCATGATCATGAACAGCGCGCCGATGATGGAGAGATTCTTCAGCGCGTCGATCACCACCGCAGCGTTCTCGGGCGCCGTCTGATTCCAGAAATCTGAGAACAGGACGGTCGACACCGCGACGGTGATGATCATCAGCATCGCGAAGAAGCGCGGGCCGAAATTCAGCGCGATCATCAGTCCCGCAAGGATCTCGAGCCCGCCGAGCGCGATCGCCAACAATTGCGGCGTGGTCATTGCAGTCGCCGTTTCCACCTGCTTCGCATAGGGGGCGATCGCATCCGGCACCACGATCTTGCCGGCGATGAGGTCGGCCGTCGCCTGGAGCGGGAAGAACTTGGTCGCGCCCGTGTAGATGAAGAGCACGGCGAACAGGATTCGCCCGAAAGTCACGAACGCTGGCATGGTCGGCCTCTTGGCAAAGCGCTAAACGCGGGACGCCCGCGGATTATGGAGAGTCCGATTGCGGTTTTCAAACGGCGAAATGGAAAGCTGCGAGTTATTCAAAAGCGGTCGCAGTTGCTCCTCTCCCCGTACTTAGGGGGAGAGGGTCGGGGTAAGGGGCTGCTTCCGCAATCACGGTGAGAATTGGATTCGCGGAGGCGCCACCTCACCCGGAGTTTGCTCTCGCAAACTCCGGCCTCTCCCCGCACGCGGGGAGAGGCGAAGACCGCGCTCCGGCCCCCCCTTACGTAAACAACGTCGGCTGCTGCCGGGCCGCGCGTTCCTGCGCTTCGACCACGGCGACCGCCGTCATGTTAAGGATGCCGCGCGCGGTGACCGAGGGCGTGAGGATGTGGGCGGGCCGTGCCGGGCCGATCAGGATGGGCCCGACGGGGAGCGCATCCGCCAGCGACTTTATCATCTGATAGGCAACGTTGGCGGTATCCAGGCTCGGCATGATCATGATGTTGGCCTCGCCCTCCAGCTTGGAGTGCGGCAGCACCATTTTTCGCGCTGCGGCGGACAGCGCGGTGTCGCCCTGCATCTCGCCGTCGGCCTCGATCTCCGGATGCTTCTCCTTCAGGAGCTGGGTCGCCCGCCGCATCTTGCGCGAGGACTCGGTGTCGTAGCTGCCGAAATCCGAATGCGAGACGAAGGCGATCTTCGGCTTGATGTTGAACCTTTGCACATGGACCGCCGCGAGCGAGGCGATCTCGGCAAGCTCTTCAGCGCTCGGATTGGGCCTCACTTGCGTGTCGGCGATGAAGAAGGCGCCCTTGCTGGTGATCAGCAAGGCCAGTGCCGCATAATCGCTGACCCCAGGCGAGAAGCCGACGATCTCGCGGACGTGCCGCAGATGGCTCATGTAGCGGCCCTCGACGCCGCAAAGCATCGCATCCGCCTCCCCGCGCGTCACCGCCAGCGCCGCGATGACCGTGTTGTTGGTGCGCACCACGGTGCGTGCCGCATCCGGCGTCACACCGCGACGGCCGGCGACCTCGACATAGGACTGCACGTAGGAACGGTAGCGCGGATCGTCCTCGGGATTGACGAGATCGAAATCCTTGCCGGCACGGATCGAGAGGCCGAAGCGCTTGATGCGCGCCTCGACCACCGAAGGGCGACCGACCAGGATCGGCCGCGCCAGATTCTCTTCCAGCACCACTTGGGTGGCGCGCAGCACGCGCTCGTCCTCGCCTTCGGCGTAGATCACACGCACCGGCTGCGTCTTGGCCTTGGCGAACATCGGCTTCATGACGAGGCCGGAGCGGAAGGCAAAGCGCGTGAGCTGCGTCTCGTATTCTTCGAAATTGGTGATGGGCCGCGTCGCCACGCCCGATTCCATCGCAGCCTTGGCCACCGCCGGCGCGATGCGCAGGATCAGGCGCGGATCGAACGGGCTCGGGATCAGCGAGCCGGGTCCGAAGCCGCCCGCCTCGCCGGTGTCGAAACCGCCGGCCGACACCGCATCCGACGGCGCCTCACGCGCGAGCTGCGCGATCGCATCGACCGCGGCGTGCTTCATCTCCTCGTTGATGGCGGTGGCGCCGACGTCGAGCGCGCCACGGAAGATGAACGGGAAGCACAGGACATTGTTGACCTGGTTCGGATAGTCGGAGCGCCCGGTGCAGATCATGGCATCGGGCCGCGCTTTCCGCGCCTCCTCGGGCATGATTTCCGGGGTCGGGTTGGCAAGCGCCATGATCAAGGGCTTGTCGCCCATCTGCTTGGCCATCTCGGGCGTCAGCACGCCCGGCGCCGAAAGTCCGATGAAGATGTCCGCGCCGCCGATGACGTCGCCGAGCGTGCGCTTGTCGGTCTTCTGCGCATAGACCGCCTTCCAGCGGTCCATTGAGGTATTGCGGCCTTCATGCACGAGACCGTCGATGTCGCAGACCCAGATGTTCTTGCGTTGCGCGCCCATCGAGACGAGGAGATTGAGGGTCGCGAGCGCGGCCGCGCCCGCCCCTGACTGCACGATCTTGACCTCGGACAGCTTCTTGCCGTTCAGGCGCAGGCCGTTGGTGATGGCTGCGGCGACGATGATCGCGGTGCCGTGCTGGTCGTCATGGAAGACCGGGATCTTCATGCGCTCCTTCAGCCGCGCCTCGATCTCGAAGCACTCCGGTCCACGGATGTCCTCGAGATTGATGCCGCCGAAGGTCGGCTCGAGCGCGGCCACGGTCTCGACCACCCGGTCGATGGTGTCGGCGGCGATCTCGATGTCGAACACGTCGATACCGGCGAATTTCTTGAACAGGACCGCCTTGCCCTCCATGACAGGCTTGGAGGCCAGCGGGCCGATATTGCCGAGGCCGAGCACCGCGGTGCCGTTCGAGACCACCGCGACCAGATTGGCGCGGGTCGTCAGGGTCGCGGCTTCCGCCGGGTTCTTGGCGATTTCGGTACAGGCAGCCGCAACGCCCGGGGAATAGGCAAGCGCGAGGTCGCGCTGGTTGGCGAGCGGCTTGCTCGCCTGGATCTCGAGTTTTCCGGGGCGCGGCAGACGGTGATAGGCCAGCGCCGCCTGGTGGAGATCATCAGAATAGGACGACATGCGGTCTCTTGCCTCGCGTTACCGGCCTCAAAATGCATCATCCGGAACGGCCGCCCGAGCGGGCGATATTTCCGGGCCGTGGAAACGGGATGAAGCACGGCCGACCGCCCGGTGGCAACATCCGATTGCGCCCCCGTCAACAGGGCACGCCGTCAAATAACTGATAGGGCTAGCTTTCCCTGGACGAAGCGGCCTTTCCCGAATATGGCAGGTTGCGCAGCGCACAACGAGCAACTGGAGCTGGGAATGAAGCGGATCCTGATCGGCCTGATCGTGGCAGCCGTGCTCGCCGTGGGCGGATGGTTTGGCGCCAACCTCTCTGTCAAGCATCGGGCGACCAGCGAGGTCGAGGCGGCGTTCGAGCAGATCCGCAAGGCCGGCGGCAAGGCGAGCCACGGCAAGATCGGGTTCGACCTGCCGACACGTACACTCTCGATCGAGGACATCGTCGTCGATCCCGGCAAGGAGCCGCAGGCGCAGATCAAGATCGCGGGCATCAAGGGCACCGGCGTTCGCCTGGTCGACGAGACCGGGTTTTCCGCCGACAGCATCGACATCACCGGATTCGAAGTCGCGCTGGACCAGGTCGGCCCGGCAAAGCTGAAGGCGTCCTACAAGATTCCGCAGCTCACGATGCGCGACTATGCCGGTCCCGTTCACGTTTTGACCGTGCCGGCAGACAATTCCCTGGTCGAGATGTACCGCTACGCCCTCGATCAATACGTCAGCATCAAGGCGTCGTCGCTCATTGCCCCGACACTGACAATGACCTTCGAGTCCGGCAGCACGGCCAGCGGAGAGATCACCTATTCAGGAATGGCGATCCAGAATCTGACGCACGGCAAGATCGATGTGATGAAAGCGGATCGCGCAACCATCTCGATCGACGTGAAGCAGCCAGGCAAACCGGACAAGCTGACGGGTGAGCTGTCAAACATCATCGTCAACGATTTCGATGCGACCGCAATCCGCGCCACGCTTGATCCGCAGACGGCGGGTGACGACAGCTACCACCGGGCCTACCGCCAGGTCTCGGCAGGCCCCTATGTGCTCAAGTTTGCGCAAGGGACGCGCGTCGATATCGCCAGCTTCAGCATGAACGAGATCGCCGTGCAGCCGTCGAAATTCCGGCTGGCAGAGATGTTTGCGGCGCTGCCGCAGGACAAATCGGCTCCTCCAACGCCGGCACAAGCGCGTGAAATGATGGAGAAGGTTGCCGGCTTCTATGACGGCCTCCGCATCGGCAAGATCGAGATCGGCAAGACCTCGATGGCAACGCCGCAAGGCACGGGCGGCATCAATGTGGTCAGATACCAGGACGGCGAATTCGCCGTCGAAGGAGTCGACGCGCCGTCCCCGCAAGGGCGGTTCAAGATGGAGCGCTTCGCGCTGAAGTCCTTCAGCGTCGCGAAGCTGGTGCGCTGGGCAGCCGATCTCACGACACCAGGGCGGACGCCCGCGCCGGATCAGATGCTCGGGCTGTTCGGCGTGCTGGCAGGCGCGGAGATCAAGGGCGTGACGGCGCCCTTCAAGAATACGAAGAAGCTGGTCACGATCGACACGCTGAGCCTGGACTGGGGGCAGCTGGTGGGCTCGATCCCGAGCAAGGCGCATGTGGTTGCCAAATTTGTCACGCCCACCGATCCGTCCGATCCGAAGCAGCTTCCGTTACTCGCGGCCGGCATCGACAAGCTCGCGATCGACCTCGATCTCGGCGCGGCATGGACCGAACAGTCCAACAGCTTCGCCCTGACGCCGGCGACCCTCGACATTGGCGGGATCGCGAGAGCGCAATTGCGCATTGCCCTCGACAACGTGCCGCGCGAGGTGTTTTCGTCAGATCCCGCCCAGCTCATGGGTCAGGCTGTCAGGATTGAAGCGGGCTCGCTCGAGCTCTCCCTGCGCGACAATGGCGCGGTCGAGGCCGCAGCGGCACAGTACGCCCGTGGCAAGAATGTCAGCCGCGACGCTGCACGGCAGGCGCTCGCCGACGACGTCAGGATGCATCGGGAAGAGATCGCTTCCGCCAACCCGGATGCGGGCGTAGCCGTGGATGCCATCGCAAGCTTCGTCGAGACCCCAGGCCAGACGCTCGTCATCAAGCTCACCCCCCGCGCCAAGGTGCCGTTGATGCAGAAAGCAGCTCATCAAGATCGATCCAGAGAGCGCGCTGGCGCAGTTCAGGATCGAGGCGTCGACGGGGCTGTAGGAGAGACGCGCAACTCTCTCCTCCTCGTCATTGCGAGCCCTTGCGACGAAGCAATCCAGGATATCTCAGCGGAGAAAGTCTGGATTGCTTCGCGGAGCCTGTCATCGGGCCGCGCTTCGCGCGGACCCGGTGGCTCGCAATGACGGTGTGGAGACAATCTCATTTCTGCGGCAGGTTCACCCGCACATGCAGCTCGCGCAGCTGCTTGGTGGTGGCTTCCGACGGGGCGCCCATCAGGAGATCCATGGCCTGCTGGTTCATCGGGAACAGCGAGATCTCGCGCAGATTCGTGGTGCCACAGAGCAGCATCACGATGCGGTCGACGCCCGCGGCCATGCCGCCGTGCGGCGGCGCGCCGTATTGGAAGGCGCGGTACATGCCGCCGAAGCGATCGACCACCTCCTGCTCGCCGTAGCCTGCGATCTCGAACGCCTTCACCATCGCCTCAGGCACGTGGTTGCGGATGCCGCCCGAGGCGATCTCGTAGCCGTTGCAGGTGATGTCGTACTGGAACGCCTTGATGGTCAGCGGGTCCTGGTTCTTCAGCGCCTCGAGTCCGCCTTGCGGCATCGAGAACGGGTTGTGCGAGAAGTCGACCTTCTTGTCCTCCTCGTTGTACTCGTACATCGGGAAGTCGACGATCCAGGCGAGCTCGAACCGCTCCTTATCGGTGAGATTCAATTCCTCGCCGACTTTGTTCCGGGCAAGGCCTGAGAACTTCCAGAACTTGTCGGGGTCGCCGGCGACGAAGAAGGCGGCATCGCCCTCCTTGACGCCGAGCTGCGCGCGGATCGCGGCGGTGCGCTCGGGCCCGATGTTGTTCGCAAGCGGGCCAGCGCCCTCGCCGCCCTCGCGCCACATGATGTAGCCGAGGCCGGGCTGGCCTTCGCCCTGCGCCCACGAGTTCATGCGGTCACAGAAGGCGCGGCTGCCGCCGCCGGGCGCGGGAATCGCCCACACCTGGTTCTTGGGATCTTCGAGCATGCGCGCGAACACCTTGAAGCCTGAGCCGCGGAAGTGCTCGGAGACGTCCTGCATCTCGATCGGGTTGCGCAGATCAGGCTTGTCGCTGCCGTATTTGCGCAGCGCTTCCGCGAACGGAATCCGCCGCCAGCCCTTCGTCACGGGCTTGCCTCTCGCAAACTCCTCGAACACGCCGGTGATGACCGGCTCCATCGCCGCAAACACGTCTTCCTGCGTGACAAAACTCATCTCGACGTCGAGCTGGTAGAACTCGCCCGGCAGACGGTCGGCGCGCGGGTCCTCGTCGCGGAAGCAGGGCGCGATCTGGAAGTAGCGGTCGAAGCCCGACATCATCAAGAGCTGCTTGTACTGCTGCGGCGCCTGCGGCAGCGCGTAGAACTTGCCGGGATGAATGCGCGATGGCACCAGGAAGTCGCGCGCGCCTTCCGGCGAGGACGCGGTCAGGATCGGCGTGTTGAACTCGAAGAAGCCCTGCCCCTCCATGCGCCGGCGCATCGACTTGATGATCTCGACGCGCGTCATGATGTTCTGGTGCAGCTTCTCGCGACGCAAATCGAGGAAGCGATACTTCAGGCGGATATCCTCTGGATATTCCTGGTCGCCGAACACGGGCAGCGGCAAATCGCCGGCCGGGCCCAGCACCTCGATCTCGCTGACGTAAACTTCGACCTTGCCGGTCGGCAGATCGTCATTGTCGGTGCCTTCGGGGCGGCGGCGGACCTTGCCGTCCATCTTGACCACGAATTCCGAGCGCAGCTTTTCGGCCAGCGAGAATGCCGGCGAGTCCGGATCGACCACGCACTGGGTCAGTCCATAATGGTCGCGCAGGTCGATGAACAGCACGCCGCCATGGTCGCGAACGCGATGGACCCAGCCCGAGAGGCGGATGGTCTCGCCGATGTTGCTCTCGCGGAGCGCGCCGCATGTATGTGACCGGTAGCGATGCATGGTCGTCCCAAAATCAATGTCGGAGGATACGAATCGGACGGCCTGAAACGACCGGTCCGAAGTTGCGGCAGGGTTTACCCGACGAGGCCGGAGGCGGCAACCAAGGGAACGGCCAGTTTTGGGCAGAAGCACTCATTTTGGGCCGATTGGGCCCCAAGCCTTTGCCGATCCGCGTTCCCCGCCTATCTTTACCTCCATGACCGTTCATTTCCCCTTCCAGAACTCGTATTCGGCCCTGCCGGACAGCTTCTTTGCCCGCGTCGCGCCGACCCCCGTGGCCGCGCCCCGGTTGATCAAGCTGAACCGGCCACTGGCGGCTCAGCTTGGGCTCGATCCTGACGTCCTGGAGACCCCTGAGGGCGCCGAAATCCTGGCCGGCAAGACGGTTCCATCAGGCGCCGATCCCATCGCCATGGCCTATGCCGGCCACCAATTCGGGCATTTCGTGCCCCAGCTCGGCGACGGCCGCGCCATCCTGCTCGGCGAGGTCATCGACATCAATGGCGTCCGCCGCGACATCCAGCTCAAGGGCTCGGGGCCCACCCCGTTCTCCCGCCGTGGCGACGGCCGCGCCGCGCTGGGGCCGGTCTTACGTGAATACATCGTCAGCGAAGCCATGTATGCGCTGGGCATTCCGACCACGCGCTCGCTCGCGGCCGTCATCACCGGCGAGCCCGTGATCCGTGAGACCGTCCTGCCCGGTGCGGTGCTGACGCGCGTCGCCTCGAGCCACATCCGGGTCGGTACCTTCCAGTTCTTTGCCGTCCGCCGCGACACCGACGCGATCCGCCAGCTCGCCGACCACGTCATCACCCGCCACTATCCGGATCTGCTTCACGCCGAGCGGCCCTATCACGCCCTGCTCGCCGCTGTGGTCGCGCGGCAGGCCGAGCTCATCGCGCGCTGGCTGCTGGTCGGCTTCATCCACGGCGTGATGAACACCGACAACTCGTCCATATCAGGCGAGACCATCGACTACGGCCCCTGCGCCTTCATGGACGCCTACAACCCCTCACAGGTGTTCTCGTCGATCGACGAGATGGGCCGCTACGCCTACGCCAACCAGCCGCGCATCGCGTTGTGGAATCTGACACGCCTCGCCGAATGCCTACTGCCGCTGTTCTCCGACGACCAGGAAAAGGCGGTCGCGGAAGCCCAGGACATTCTCAGCGCCTTCTCCGACACGTTCAGCGCCGCCTATCAGGCGGGCTTGCGGCAGAAGGTCGGCTTGTTCACCGAGCGCGACGGCGACGAGGCTCTGATCCAGGACCTGCTCGATGCCATGGCCAAGAACCAGGCCGACTTCACCCTCACCTTCCGCAAGCTTGGCGACGCCGCACTTGACGACAGCGCCGACGTGCGCGCGCAGTTCATGGAGCCCGCAGCGTTCGACGAATGGGCCGGACGCTGGCGCGCGCGCATTGCACTGGAGCCGCAGACTGCAGCCGAGCGGCAAGCCGCGATGCACGCCGTCAATCCGCTCTTCATCCCACGCAACCACCGCGTCGAGGCGGTGATCCAGGCCGCGGTGAACGACGACAATTATGCGCCGTTCGAAGAATTGGTGAAGGTGCTGGCCAAGCCCTATCAGGACCAGCCGGAGTACGCCGCCTACGCCGATCCGCCACTGCCGGATCAGCGGGTGTTGCAGACGTTCTGCGGGACGTGAGGTAAATGGGACTTCGTTGCAGGGCTGCCCTCGAACAGGCGTTCTGCGGATTTTCCGATATTGGCAATATGCCCTGTTTTGCCCGCCGTATCAACGGATGTCGAAACACGCGTAGAGCGTCGACCCGGCAACCGTGGGCTACTGTGCATGGGGTTGTTTTCGATTTCTTCTCTTGCCCGCGCCTCCTGTGGAATTCCGAGCGCAGGGAACCGCTGTCATCAAACTGAAACACACGCGCTCTAACGGGCTGGCAGGTCGTCTTGCCGGAGGCGTCCATCCTCCAACCGTCCGACAAAGCGCGCCATGCCATTCAAATTCATCCACCTCACCGACACGCATCTGGCGAATCCCGGCTTGACGCTCTACGGCCTCGATCCGCGCGCACGGCTGGATGCGGCGGTTGCCGACATCAACAAGCATCAGTCGGACGCCGCCTTCGCGGTCGTGACCGGCGATCTCACCCATTGGGGGGAGCCGGAATCCTACGCCAACTTCGCCGATGCGATGTCGGCCCTGAAGATTCCCTACATCGCCATGGTCGGCAATCACGACAAGCGCGTCGCCTGCCTCGATGGCCTGAAAGCCGCGCCCCGCGATCCCAACGGCTTCGTGCAAGGCACCCGCACCACCGAGCACGGCTTGTTCGTCTTCCTCGACACCCTCGACGAGACCAGCCACGCCGGCGAGATGTGCACGAGACGCTTCGACTGGCTGGCCAAGACGCTTGCCGCTGCGCCTGACGACCAGCAGTTCGTCGTGTTCATGCATCATCCGCCCTTCCCGGTCGGCGTGCATGCGATGGATGAGATCGCGCTGAGACAGAGCGCGGAGTTCGCCGAGGTGATCGCGCCCTATCGTTCGCGCATCCGCCATCTCTTCTTCGGCCATGTACACCGGCCGATCTTCGGCAGCTACGGCAAGATCCCGTTCTCGACGCTGCGCGGCACCAACCACCAGGTCTGGTTCGAGCTCGATCCCGCCGCCACTGATCATCTGGCGAGCCACGAGCCGCCGGCCTATGGTGTGGTGCTGATCGACGATCAGAACCTCGTCGTGCACAGCCACGACTTCCTCGACACCAGTCTCCGCTTCCCGTTCGACCCGCCCGAGGGAATGGACGGCCGCGACTATGCGCTCAGCTTCGCGGCGCGGTGAGATGAGCCTCGCCGAACCCGCGGCTCTCTCCGTCGCGGCCTCAGCGCCGCCGCGCCTTCACGTCGCGAGGAGATTCATCGCGCGCTTCAAAGCATCGCTGCCGGCCTACCTGCTGCTGCTGCCCTCGCTCGTTTTCCTCGCGCTGTTCACCTATGGCGCGATGGGACGCGTGCTGATCGATGCGCTGTATCAGCGCGCCACGCCGAAGGCGCCGCTGCGCTTCGTCGGCCTCGACAATATCAGCGCGGTGCTGGGCGACCCCGCCTTCACCGGCGCCGTCATCAACAACCTCATCTATGCTGTCGGCACAGCGATCCCGAGCATCAGCCTCGCGCTGCTGTTCGCGCTGGCACTGGCGCGCACCAACGCCGTCACCAGCGCGCTCCGCGCCGCGCTGTTCCTGCCGGTGCTGATCCCGATGGTGGCAGCCTCGGCGCTATTCCTGTTCATCTTCCTGCCCAATGTCGGCCTGCTCGATCATTACGTCGGCCGCCTGCTTCCGGTGCTGCCGAACTGGCTCGGCGACCCCGACATCGCGCTCTACGCGATCATGATTATCACGGTCTGGAAGAACGCCGGCTACTACATGCTGTTCTTCCTCGCGGGCCTGCAGGCGGTGCCGGAGGACGTCATGGAAGCCGCGCATCTCGACGGTGCCGGCCCATTCATGCGGCTGCGCTACATCATCCTGCCGGAGCTCAAGCCCACCTTCCTGTTCGTCATCGTGATCGCCACGCTCAATGCGGTAACGCAGGTCGACCACGTCTTCGTCCTGACCCAGGGCGGCCCATCCAATTCGACCAATCTCGTGTTGTTCTACATCTATCAGCAAGCGGTCGAGCATTTCGACGTCGGCAAGGCCTCTGCGGCAACGCTGCTGACGCTCGCTGCGCTGATGGCCCTCACCGCGCTCTCGTTCCGCACGATGGCCAATCGCGAGGGCGGCGCATGAAGCTGATCGATCGTCTCTACAAGGACGCCCCGCTCGCCACCCGCAACGAGATCACGCCGAAGCTGGGCTTCCTGCTCACAATCCTGCTCGCGTTCGCCTGGCTGATCCCGTTCCTGTGGATGGGCGTGGCAACGCTGCGTCCGGCCTCAGACGGCATCAACCTCATGGCGGAGTTGATGCCGAGCCTGAAGCCGACGCTCGACAATATCAGGGATGCCTGGGAGATCGGCGATTTTCCGCGCTATTTCCTCAATACCACGATCATCTGCACCGGCATCCTGCTGGTGCAGTTCGTCACGATCACGCTCGCGGGTTTCGCCTTTGCGCGGCTCGACTTCGCTGGCAAGACGCCGATCTTCTACCTGTTCCTGATGCAGCTCATGCTGGTGCCTGTGCTGCTGATCGTACCCAACCTGAGCCTGGTGGTGCAGCTCGGCCTCTACAACACGCTCGCCGGCGTGATGATGCCGTTCTTCGCCTCGGCCTTCGGCACCTTCCTGATGCGCCAAGCATTCGAGGCCATCCCGACCGAGCTCGAGGACGCCGCTCTGATCGATGGCGCCAGCCTGATCCAGCGCATCCGCCACATCTACGTGCCGCTGTCGCTGCCGAGCTTCTCGGCCTTTGCCATCATCTCGGTTACCAGCCACTGGAACGACTTCCTGTGGCCGCTGATGGTGATCAACTCGCCGGACAAGCGGCCGCTCACGGTCGGGCTTTCGGTCTTCACCAAGACCGCCGAAGGCACGCAGGACTGGGGCACGATCGCCGCCGGCACGCTGATGGTGATCGCACCGCTGCTCATTACCTTCCTGATCTTCCAGAAGCGTTTCATCAGCTCTTTCGTCACCTCAGGCATCAAATAGGAGATTTTCGATGCTGTTCTCCCGCAGGCTCATGCTCGGCCTCGCTATGGCAGGCGCTTTGGCAAGCGCCCTCACGTTCCCCGCGCTCGCCGGCGAAGGCCCAACCGAGATCGACCTGTTCTTCCCTGTCCCCGTCGACGGCAAGCTCGCCCGCGACATGGGCACCTTGATCAAGGAGTTCAACGACGGTCACCCCGATATCAAGGCTACCGCTGTTTACACCGGCTCGTACGACGACACGCTGATCAAGACGCGCGCCTCGATCAAGGCCGGCAAGCCGCCGGCTGCCGTGATCATGTCGGCGAACTTTCTGCTCGACATGCAGATCGAGAACGAACTCACCAATCTCGATGCCCTGATCAAGGCCGACGGGACCACCAAGGAGCAGTTCCTGGGCCAGTTCTTCCCGGCGCTGCAAGGCAACGCGGTGATCAACCGCTCGGTCTATGGCGTGCCCTTCCACAATTCGACGCCGCTGCTCTACATCAACGCCGACAAGGCCAAGGAAGCCGGCCTTGATGCGAACCAACCGCCGCAGACCTGGGCCGAGCTCACCGAATGGGCCAAGAAGCTCACCAAGCGCGAAGGCGACAAGGTGACCCAATGGGGCATCGCCATTCCCTGCGCCTACGACTATTGCGGCTGGATGATGGAAACGCTCACCATGAGCAATGGCGGGCGCTACTACAACGAGGAGTTCGGCGGCGAGGTCTACTACGACACACCGTCGATGTTAGGTGCGCTGACCTGGTGGAACGACCTCGTGAGCAAGTACAAGGTCCACCCGCCCGGCGCCACGCCTGGCCCCGCCGTCAGCACCTCCTTCATCTCGGGCAACGCCGCGATGATGATGCTGTCGACGGGCTCGCTCACTTACGTGCGCGAGAACGCCAAGTTCAACTACAAGGTCGCCTTCATTCCGCGCAACGTCCGCAACGCCGTGCCGATCGGCGGCGCCTCGCTGATCATTCCGGCCGGCGTCGAAGCCGACAAGCAGAAGGCCGCCTGGACACTGATCAAGTGGATGACCTCGCCCGAGAAGAGTGCCTGGTGGAGCCGCGCCACGGGCTATTTCGCGCCGAACATGGCCGCCTACAAGACGCCTGACATGGTCGACTTCCTCAACAAGAACCCGGACGCCAAGATCGCCGTCGAGCAGCTCGACGTCGCCAAGTCCTGGTTCGCGACCTACAAGACCGTGCCGGTGCGCAAGAACCTGGAGGACGAGGTCATGCTGGTCCTCAACGGCAAGAAGCAGCCGAAGGACGCCCTCGTCGCCGCTCAGAAGGCCGCCGATGAGACGCTCAAGCCGTACAATGCCGAAACGTCGCTGAAGCTGCCGTAAGGCGGGCCGCACCGGCAAACGAAGATCGGCGCTCCCTCCCGCGGGGCGCCTGATGCGTTTGAGCGGCTACTGCCGTTAACCCCCCGTCCACCATCCCGCCCGGCCCGCCGCCGGTAACCATTGCAATTAACAGACCGTCAACGCAGCCCCGACAAATCTACCGATGTTTCTGGAGATTTCCGCCGTGGATCTGCTGGTTTTCGAGTTCCTGGGATTGGCCCTCGTTGGCATGTGCCTGGTCGTGGTGGCGCTGCCCTGCGCCCGCAAATCCTCGCACCGGATCCGCTACGAATAGGAATTTTCGCCGCTTCCGGCGATTCTGGTCGCAATGCAAGGCTCGAATTCGCGCCAACCCCCTTGACATCACAGCACTTTCGGCAGAACGGCTGATACCAAGTGTCATGGGCCGTTCATGGATTTGATTACCACCACCGCTGACCTCACAGCTGCCTGCAGCCGGCTGGCCAAGCATCCCGTCATTACCGTCGATACCGAGTTCCTGCGCGAGACCACCTATTACCCGCTGTTGTGCGTGGTGCAGATGGCCAGCCCCGAGGAAGCTGTTGTCATCGACACCCTGGCCGAGGGCATCGACCTCAAGCCGTTCTTCGCGCTGATGGCCAACGAGAGCGTGCTGAAGGTCTTCCACGCCGCGCGCCAGGACATCGAGATCATCTGGCACCAGGCCAACATCATCCCGCATCCGGTGTTCGATACCCAGGTCGCCGCCATGGTGCTCGGCTATGGCGACAGCATTGCCTATGACGCCCTCGTCGAGAAGGTGACCGGCCACCGGCCGGACAAGACCCACCGCTTTACCGACTGGTCGCGCCGGCCGCTGACCAAGGAGCAGATGCATTACGCGGTCTCCGACGTGACGCATTTGCGCGACGTCTTCGCCGCGCTGGACGCTGACCTCAAGAAGCGCCGCCGCAGCGAATGGGTCTCCATCGAGATGGAGGTCCTGACCTCGCCCAAGACCTACGATTTCCACCCCGAGCGTGCCTGGGAGCGGCTGAAGACGCGGGTGCGCAAGCCGAAGGATCTCGCCGTCCTGATGGAGGTCGCCGCCTGGCGCGAGCAGGAGGCGCAGAGTCGCGACGTGCCGCGTGGGCGCGTGCTGCGCGACGAAGCCGTCACCGACATCGCCACCCATGCGCCGAACACGCTGGAGAAGCTCGCCCATCTGCGCTCGGTGCCGAAGGGTTTCGAGAAGTCCAAATGGGGCGCCGACATCGTCGCCGCAGTCGAGCGCGGCCTGGCGCGGGATTTCTCGACGCTGCCGAAGCTGGAGAAGCCGCGCAACAATTCCAACGGTGCCGCGACGGTCGAGCTGTTGAAGGTACTGCTCCGCATGACCGCCGAGCGTCACGCGGTGGCGAGCAAGGTGATCGCGACCGTCGACGATCTCGAAGAGATTGCAGCCAGCGATGATGCCGACGTGCCGGCCCTGCGCGGCTGGCGCCGCGAGTTGTTCGGCGAAGCCGCGCTGAAGCTCAAGCGTGGGGAGCTGGCGCTGGCGATCGAGAAGGGTCGCGTGGTCGGAGTTCAGCGGGCGTAGTTAACCGAACTGCCTCACCGACGTCGTCACGGCTTTCGCCAGGACGACGTCGGTAGAGATGGCCGGTCATCCAGCCACACTGACACGCTCGCCCTAGGCCTGCGGCAGCTTTGCCACCTCGGCCTTCATATCATCGAGCACGCCAGTGATTGCCGCCACCAGCTCGTCGATCTGCGCCTTGGTGACGATCAACGGCGGGCAGATGGCGATGGCGTCGAGCATATTGCGCAAGATCACGCCCCGCTCCTGGATCATGCGGCTCGCCATGCCGCCGACGGCGCCAGGGGCCGCGGCCGCGGTCTTGCGGTCCTTGTCGAGCACGAGCTCAAGCGCTGCGATCATGCCGACGCCGCGGACCTCGCCGACCAGCGGATGGCTGGTGAGTTCGCGCAAGCGGCCCTGCATGTAGCCGCCGAGCTCGGCGGCATGCGCTACCAGGCCCCGCTCCTCGATGATCTTGAGGTTTTCGAGCGCCACGGCCGAGCCGACCGGATGGCCGCCCGCGGTGAAGCCATGGCCGAGCACGCCGATCTTGTTGCTCTCGTCGGCGATCGGCTCGAACATGCGATCGTTCATGATGATCGCCGACAGCGGGAAATAGCTCGATGTGATCTGCTTGGAGACCACCATCGCGTCGGGCTTGATGCCATAGGTCTCGCAGCCGAACATCTTGCCGGTGCGACCGAAGCCGCAGATCACCTCGTCGGCGATCAGCAGGATGTCGTACTTCTTCAGGACCGCCTGGATCTTGTCCCAATAGGTCGCCGGCGGCACGACGACGCCGCCTGCTCCCATGACCGGCTCGCCGAAGAAGGCAGCGATCGTATCGGGTCCTTCCTTCTGGATCAGCGCATCGAGTTCCTCGGCCCGTCGCGTCGCGAACGCCTCCTCGCTCTCGCCGGGGGCGCCGTCCTTGTAGAAATGAGGCGAGCCCGTGTGCAGGATGTTCGGCAGCGGCAGGTCGAACGAGCGGTGGTTGTTGGGCAGGCCCGTGAGGCTCGCGGACGCAATGGTCACGCCGTGATAGGCGCGCATGCGGCTGATGATCTTCTTGCGCTGGGGCTGGCCGAGCGAATTGGAACGATAGGCGATCAGCTTGAGAACGGTGTCGTTCGCCTCCGAGCCCGAATTGGTGAAGAACACCTTGCTCATGGGCACCGGCGCGAGCGCCACCAGCTTTTCGGCGAGATCGATGGAAGGCCCGTGCGATTTGGCCGAGAAGGTGTGATAGAACGGCAGCGCCTGCATCTGCTTGTAGGCCGCCTCGACCAGCCGCTTCTCGTTGAAGCCGAGCCCGACGCTCCACAGGCCCGCCATCGCCTCGAAATAACGCTTGCCCGCCGCGTCGAACACGTAAGGCCCATCGCCGCGCTCGATCACCAGGGGACCCGCCTGCTGATGGGCGCGCGCATTGGTGTAGGCATGGAGCTGGTAGGCCACATCACGGGCTTCTTGCGAATTGGGCAGCATGGACATGTGCGGGGATCCCTTTAGTCGTGACGTCGTCGGCGCGGCCGACGTCGCACGCGATTGTCGAGTTACTCGGCTGGTTACTTGGCTATTGCGACGAGGCAGAACTTGCAACGTCAATTCATCGGCAACAAGCGCTCAGCAGCATTGCACAAAGCCGCACGCGGGGCAGCGCTCAGGCCGCGCTATCGTCGCTCCCGTCGTGATCGGCAGCGGCTTCCTTCACGTCAACCAGCGCCATCGACAGCAGATAGACGGTCGTGGGCAGACCGACCCGGCGCGCCGTCTCGACGGCCCGTGACAGATCGCTCGCCAGCTCCTTGAGGTCGTTCTTCCGCGACAATGTCCCACCCCTGCATCCGCCGATCACGTCCGCCTGGACCGCAACGGCGCCGGCTGGTTCTGATCAGTTTCGGCGCTGGCTTGGAGTGTAGCAAAGTTGGTGGTGACATCCACCACCAACTGTTTGCGGACGGCTGCCGCGCCCGGCTCGAGGCAAGCCGCGGCATCGCGGTTTCTGTACGTATCGTCCGCGAAACACGAGAGGTCGCAGGCCGACGACAACGGGTGCTCGAACGTCATTCGCCGCGCCCTCGCCTTCCGTACATCTGTCAGCGTGGGTGACAGATCGCGCCATGCCGCCCTTGCGATGGTTTCAATGCATCGCTGGCGATCGATTGCTGCGCCACAGCAACAACAGCTCCGAAGAGCGCATGGTGGCGGCGACGCCAACGAGTATGACGTGGCGACGCCCAGGGATCAGATAGTCTAGTCGAATGTTCGCGCAGGACCCGCGGATGGTCGCGGCAGAGCGCATTGTCTTGCGCAGAGCTGCACCCATTTCAACGGCCGGCGAGCGCGAGGTCCCGCAATGGCGAGGTCACCGCTCGCCCCGCCGAGGCATCGAGCACGCCCGGCCGGTCCCAGTCGCCCTCCGGGCGGATGATCACATAGGGATCGCTGTCCAGCGTGATGGCGTCCGGACCCGGCTCGATCTCCAGCAGCATCTCCGTGTAAGAGAAATCCGAGAACGTGATCTTTCTGTTGTGGCCGAGCGGTTTGGCGCCGAAATGAGCCCAGAAATCCACCAGCCGGTCCTGAGCCTGACCGTAGATCTTGCGGAACCCCTTGCGCTTTACGAAGTCGATGCTCGCCTGCACCAGCTTGAACGAAAGGCGCGAGCGCCGATATTGGTGACGCACCGCGAGCCGCTCGACCTTGGCGAAATCGCCGAAGAAACGCACGCGCAGGCAGCCCGCGGGCTCGTTGCCGACATAGCCGATGAAATGTGCGGCCACCATGTCGTTGCCGTCGAACTCCTCGTCAAACGGACAATCCTGCTCGGCGAGATAGACCGCGGAGCGAATGGCGGTGACCAGCATGAGGTCGCTTGGATTGCGCGCTAGGCGGACGGTGATGGCGCGGGAGTCGGGCTTGGCGAGAGGAATCCTAGTGCCGTGCATCTGCAAAACTCCTTGATTGAACGAAAGCACCCGGCATGCGCATCGGGCGACGGTGCCACGGGCGCTCGTAACACCAGAGGTCGGGCTGGAAGCTCGCTATGGGCTTGAATCCGGTCGCCCCCATGATCTCGCGTCCGGCCACGGTTGACGGCTGGGCATAGCAATCCGCGCCGCGAAACCTTAACTGCCGCAGATGAGCAGCAGCCTTGCCAAGCCCCCCGATACCGCGGCCGGTCGCCGCGATCGCCCAGATGTAGATGGCTGCGACGTCGTCATTCGCGGAAGCGAGATAGCGCGTCTCCGGCGCAGTCAGACAGATTTCGTCGAGCAGCAATGCATCATGCCCATGATCGTTGAGAAACAGGAAGGCCATGCCGCCGAGCAAACTGCCTTTTCGGGTGAAGGTCAGGATGCTCTGGGGATCAAAGGCGAAATATTTCGCAAGCTCCACTGCCCCGATCTCTACGCCAGGAACCAGCCGGTGCGCCATCTCCGACAGCGCTGCGATTTCGGAAAGCTGCGCGCAACGGACGTCGATCTCGGGGGTCAACGGCAAGGCGTCGAAATCATGCCTCGGGGCAAGCGAGCCCCTTTCCATACCCATGTCGTCCCTCTATCGTTCCAGGGTTTTGTACGCCGCTATGGGGAAAAGCTAAGCGGCTGGAGATCAGGAGTATGCAGCAAGTATTGCACCGGGGTGCTGCAATGATGCAGCACCATGAAGAACCGCTAAATGCGTCGTGGGATGATTTGAAGCTGTTTTTAGCCTGCGCCAAATTTAAAAGTTTCCGAAATGCCGCCGAAGAGCTCGGGCTCACTTCCACGACGTTGATGCGCAGGATCGACCGGCTCGAAGAGAGCATCGACTGCAAGCTTTTCCTGCGAGACCAGAGCGGCCTCACGCTCAGCGACGAAGGCGCCGCTATGATCGCGGACGTCGCGCATATGGAGCGTCACGCCTTCAACGTCTTCCGTCGCGCCTCGCGCACGTCCAACGACTTGTCGGGCACCGTGCGCGTCGCGGTGACGGAGGGTCCGGGCAATTTCTGGATCCTGCCGCGGCTGATCGACTTCCAGAAGAGCTATCGCAAGATCACCGTCGATCTGCGTTGTGCGATGGAGCAGGCGGACGTCGCGCGGCTGGAGTCGGACATCGCGATCCAGCTCGAGCCGCCGACCAATCCCGACCTCATCGTGGCCAAGCTAGGCCGGCTGCACATTTATCCGTTCGTCTCGAACGACTATGCGAACCTCTACGGCCTGCCGGCAACGCTCGCCGAATTGCCGAGCCATCGCATCATCCAGCAGAGCGCGCCGCAGGTCGACGGCGGCGCCTATGCCCGCGTGCTCGGGTTGAAATCGCTAGAAGGCATCGTCGGAATCAAGACCAACTCCTCGGTCGGCGTGCTCTATGCGGTCGAGCGCGGCGCCGGCATCGGCTTCCTGCCGACGGTGGCGATCGCGCTGGGGGCACCGCTCGTCGCCGTCGATCTCGGCGTCAGCCATCACGTCGACCTCTGGCTCACTTATCACAAAGAGTTCCGCGCCTCCGAGCGGCACAAGATCGTCGTCGACTGGCTGAAAAAGATATTCGATCCCAAAATCTATCCCTGCTTCCGAGACGAGTTCATCCATCCGGACGCGCTGGTGCCGATGATGACGTCGGTCCGCGAAGCCTTTGGATTGACCGGCTACGTCGCGGTGACACCGGCTTAAGCGCCAGGGCACCCCACGTCACCACCGATATTCGAAGCCGACCGTGCCCTGGTGCGACACCAGCTCATTGCGGAATTTGCCGTCGTAATTGACGTACAACCGCGCGGTGTTGGTCAGGCTGAGCGAGGCAGCGGCACCGGCGTCCATGCCGTATCGGCTCTCGCCGATGCCGGGAACGATGATGTTCTGGCTCCCCAAGCTGACCTGTACCGATCCCAGGTCCTGATGGAAATTATCGACGAACTTGCCGTAAGCTGAGAGGTCCAGGACCTTCCTGTCGAAGATGAAGTAGCGCCCGATCTCGGCGCCGACCATGACGCGCGCACGCGAGATTGCGCTCGAGCCGACGTTGAGCGGGTCAAGTCCGCCCGTCTCCTGGAACGCCGCGCCGGTCGCCCGCACATATTCAAGCGCGCCCTTGGGCACGATGCGCCTCTGGTCCCTGGTCCAGTAATAGCTGATCTCGGTCAGCGCGCCATCGACAGCAGCGCGATAGCCCGCGGTTGCGAGACCAAAGCCGGTGTCGCGGCTAGAATGAACCTTGCCGAAGCCGTGCACCACTGCGAAGGCCCAGGTCCACGGGCCCTTGTCGACGGAGCCGTTGAAGCCGACCTGCGTCAGGTCGAGCGTCGCCGACTGGAGCGCGAGCGGCACGTCGATGTCGGTATGGCTTTGGTCAACGGAAAAGCCGAGGTTGACGCCGGGCGCGATCCGCGCGCCGAAGCCGGCGACACCGCCGACGGTCTTGCGCTTGTCGCCGACGAAATCCCCTTGGGCATCGGTCCGGACTGACATCCCATAACCCTCGAACCAGGTGCGGTAGCGCGGATCCTCCGCGCTCTCCGACGCACCCCCGCCGCCGGGATTGGTGCGTGACACCCGGTTGACGCCGCCCGACGCCTGGCTACCGAGCCGCTCCAGGAAGTTCGAGCCGAAATTGAGCGTGCTGCTGCCGGCCGACTGGTTGTAATTGGTCGATGTCGCGCTTGGAGTCGGGATCGGCGATGGCGTGGGCGTCGGCGTCGGAGATGCAGCAGGCGTCGGGGTCTGAGCGAAGCCTGACGTCACCGGCAGCATCACGACAACCGAAAGGGCGACGGCAACTGCCCGCACGATCCGACGGACACGGCCCAATCCGATCGTCTGCCGTATCCTGTTGGGCTGCCGAATGCGGCACATGACGAGGAATCCCAGAAGCAAAATGGCGGCCGCAAAAATACAACACGAACGGCGAGCAGGTGCGGCGATTTGTGCTGAACTGCCATGAGGGGTCAACAGCTTGGCAGGCTATCGCCGGGGTGATTGCCCCTGATTGTGGTTCCTCGGCCACAGGTCGCAAATTGCTGCGGGAGATCTTCCGCGTGACCTTGAAATTCGCGCGCGACTTGCTAGCGCGCGGTTTTCGTGTTGGAATACCGCACACAATCGGAATTGGCCGCTCGGCTGTGCGTTTCGCGACAGACTCAAGACTCGAACAGACTTCCGGAAGCCCGTTTGTGACGTGGCACGCGAAAAGCGGCCGCGTCTTTTTAGTATCTAGCGGAGGAGACTAACGATGCCACAAAAGGGCACCGTCAAATGGTTCAACCCCACCAAGGGTTACGGGTTCATCAAGCCCAACGGCGGCGATAAGGACGTGTTCGTCCACATCTCCGCGGTCGAGCGCGCTGGCCTCTCGACCCTGAACGAGAACCAGGTGGTTGAATATGACCTCGTGGAGAACCGCGGCAAATCGTCCGCGGAGAACCTCAAGGTCTCCTGATTTCTCTCGAAGCTCAGCGCGAGAGATCATGACGTTGCCCCCGGCTCTGCCGGGGGATTTTATTTGGGGTGACGAAACGCAGGACGCGATTCAGTTCGCCACCGGCGCAATCAGAAAATTCTCGGACGCCGCGCTTCCCGCCGTCTTGCAGACGTCTCCCTCGATCGTGACCTTGCCGGTCGCGAGCAGGCTCAGTGCCGCGGGGTAGATGCGGTGCTCCACTTCGAGGATGCGCTCCGATAGCGTCTCCGCCGTGTCGTGGTCGCTGACGGGCACGGCGCCCTGCATCACGATCGGGCCCGCATCGGTCTCGGGAATCACGAAGTGCACCGTCGCGCCGGACAGTTTGACGCCGGCGCGCAGGGCCTGCCCATGCGGGTCGAGGCCCGGGAACGACGGCAGCAGCGACGGATGGATGTTGAGCATCCGTCCGTACCAGGCCTTGGTGAATTCGGCGGTGAACAGGCGCATGAAGCCGCCGAGGCAAATCAGCTCGATGCCGTGCTGGTCCAGAGCTGCCTGCAACACTTTCTCGAAACCAGCGCGGTCCTTGCCGAACGGCTTGCTCTCGATCACCAGCGTCGTCACGCCGGCCGCCTTGGCCCGTTCGAGCCCGAGCGCGTCGGCCTTGTTCGAGATCACCAGCGAGATCTCTGCCGGAAAATCCGGCGCGCTTGCGGCCTTGATCAGTGCGGCCATGTTGGAACCGCGACCGGAGATCAGAATGGCGACGCGGCGCTTCATCACAGCGCCAGATCGAGATGGCCGTTATAGACCACGCGGTGCTCGCCCTCGGCCGGGATCACGGTGCCGAGCTGTGCCACGGTTTCGCCGGCATCGGTGAAGACCTGCGTGACCTGGTCGACCTTGTCAGGCTCGACGATGGCGATCATGCCGATGCCGCAGTTGAAGGTGCGGAGCATTTCGAGCTCGGCGATGCCGGCTTGCTCGGACAGCCATTTGAACACGGGCAGCACCGGTAGGCGCGCAAGGTCGATACCGACACCGAGATTGCCTGGCAACACGCGCGGGATGTTGTCGGTGAAGCCGCCGCCGGTGATATGGGCAAGCCCCTTCAACGCGCCGGTCTCGCGGATCGCTCGCAGGCAGGATTTGACGTAGAGGCGGGTCGGCGTCAGCAGCGCGCCGCCAAGGGTCATGACCGGTGCAAATGGCGCCTGTGCCTCGAAGCCAAGGCCGGACTGTTCCACAATCTTGCGCACCAGCGAGAAGCCGTTGGAGTGCACGCCCGACGAAGCAAGGCCGATCACGGCATCGCCGACGGCGATATCCTTGCGCGGCAACAGCGTGCCGCGCTCGGCGGCGCCAACAGCAAAACCGCCGAGATCATAGTCGCCGTCCTTGTAGAGGCCGGGCATCTCGGCGGTCTCGCCCCCGATCAGGGCGCAGCCGGATTCGCGGCAGCCCTCGGCAACACCGGCGACGATCGCGGCCGTGGCCTCGGGGTCGAGCTTGCCGCAGGCAAAATAGTCCAGGAAGAACAGCGGCTCGGCGCCCTGGACCACGAGGTCATTGACGCTCATGGCGACGAGGTCGATGCCGATCCCGCCATGCAGGCCGGTCTCGATTGCGATCTTGACCTTGGTGCCGACGCCGTCGGTAGCCGCGACCAGGACGGGATCCCTAAAACCGGCCGCCTTGAGGTCGAACAGGCCGCCGAATCCGCCGATCTCTGCATCTGCGCCGGGCCGGGCGGTGGCGCGCACCATCGGCTTGATCAGGTCGACCAAGCGGTTGCCCGCGTCGATATCGACGCCTGAATCGGCGTAAGTGAGGCCGTTTTTGCGGTCGGTCATGCCCGATTTCCAGTGGGTTTGCGGCTGGTTACGTCGAATTCCGGGGACGCGCAATGGCAAGCGTGGCGCCCCGCCCTATACTATGTAGAGATATCAACCGGTTCAGCCTCTTAGAGCCGGGATTCAAGGTCAGGTCGGGTGCCGGGAAGCGCCGTGTGAGTATACCGAACATCATTACCTTGGGCCGCATCATGCTGGTCCCCATCATCGTCTGGGCCATCGTGTCGAGCCAAATGGAGGTGGCGTTCGCCGTCTTCCTCATCGCGGGCATCAGCGACGCCGTGGATGGCTTCCTGGCCAAGCGCTTCAACATGGCCAGTGAGCTCGGCGCCCTGCTCGATCCCCTGGCCGACAAGGCCTTGCTGGTGTCGATCTACCTGTCGCTCGGGATCTGGGGCGATATCCCACGCTGGATCGTGATCCTGGTGGTGTCGCGCGACATCATGATCGTCGCTGCCGTGATCGTATCCTGGTTGTTCGACAAACCCGTCGAGATGAGGCCCTCCAAGGTCTCGAAGCTCAATACCGCCGCCCAGGTGGCCTATGCGGCCCTAGTGCTGGCGGCCCTCGCCTTCGGCTTCAAGGCTGCGCCTTATGATATGATCCTGCTGGCGCTGGTCACGGTGTTCACGCTGTCCTCAGTGTCACTCTACCTCGTCGAATGGCTGCGGCACATGAGCACGATCGAGGCGAAATGAGACGGGATGCGGCCCCGCAAAAGGCCGAGTCCCGATCGAGTAACACGAATCTCTTCAGACAAGGCCGGCGCGCCGGCACGGAGCAAAGCAAGCGTGGCAGCCCGCGTTCATCCCCGGCAATTGGCGTTTTCGCTTCCGCATGCCGAGAGCCTCACCCGGGACAATTTTCTCGAGGGCCCCGCCAATGCCGCTGGCCTCGCTTTGATCGACAGCTGGCCGGAATGGCCGAGCCGGATCATGTGGCTCGCCGGCCCTGAGGGTTCCGGCAAGAGCCATCTGGCTGCGATCTGGGCCGAGATATCAGGTGCCCGCTCGACCATGGCCAATGCGCTGACCCCAGCCAGCGTCCCCGGCGCGCTCGCGACCGGCGCTCTGGTGATGGAGGATCTCAAGGCCAGGGATTTCGACGAGCGCGCCCTCTTCCATTTGATGAACCTTGCCCGCGAGGATGGCGCCTTCGTGCTGTTCACTGCTCGCGAGGCACCGGCGGCATTGGAGGTGGATCTCCGCGACCTGCGCTCCCGCCTGCGGACCATTCCGGTGATTTCGCTGGCGCCGCCCGACGACCAGCTGTTCCGCGGCCTGATCGTCAAATTCTGCGCCGACCGCCAGCTTGCCATCGACGAAAGCGTCGTGAGCTATCTCGCGACCCGGCTGGAGCGCTCCTCGGCCGCCGCCCGGCGCGCCGTGGAACTGCTCGACAGCGAGGCGCTGCGTCTCGGCCGCCCCGTCACCCGGGCCCTCGCCGCCGAGCTGCTCCGGGACACCTGACCGCCAGCTCCCTCAGGCCGGCTTGACGCAATGCCGCGGCGGAACATCAATGTCATCGAAACGTCATCGCCCTAACACATGCTCCCGCCGGTTTTGCGCCTAAGTCGCAAAGAGGGGCAATTTTGATGGACCGACTTCTCATGGACTCTGCGCAAGCCGTTGAAACAAAAGAGAAAGCCACGGAGCCCCAGGGCCTGCCGGCGATCGCCACAAGCCCCGAGCGCTTCATCAATCGCGAACTGTCCTGGCTGCACTTCAACCGGCGCGTCTTGGAGGAATCGGTCAACCCCAGCCATCCCATGCTGGAGCGGGTGCGTTTCCTGTCGATTTCGGCGAACAATCTCGACGAATTCTTCATGGTCCGCGTCGCCGGCATCAAAGCCCAGGTGCGCGAGGGCATTGCCGAACGCGCCCCTGACGGCTTGACCCCGTCCGAGCAGCTCGCGCTGATCAACCGCACAGTCTCCCAGCTCGCCTCCGATCAGCAGGCCATCTGGCGCGACCTGCGCGGCACGCTGGCCGAGGTCGGCATCGTGCTGGTCGACGGCAAGGACGTCACCAAGGCGGAACGGACCTGGCTCGAGGACTATTTCCTCAACAACGTTTTCCCGCTGCTGACACCGCTGGCGATCGATCCTGCCCACCCCTTCCCGTTCATCCCGAGCCTCGGCTTCACCATCGCGCTCCAGCTCACGCGCGAGGCCGACGGCAAGCCGATGAACGCGCTGATCCGTATGCCCGGCAAGATCGACCGCTTCATCCGCCTGCCGGCCGAAGGCAAGGTGCGCCTGATCTCGCTGGAGCAGGCAACCAGCCTGTTCATCAACCGCCTGTTCCCCGGCTACAGTCTGCACGGCCAGGGCGCCTTCCGCATCATCCGCGACTCCGAGCTCGAAATCGAGGAAGAGGCCGAAGACCTCGTCCGCCTGTTCGAGACCGCGCTGAAGCGCCGCCGCCGCGGCTCGGTGATTCGGCTGGAGATCGACGCCAAGATGCCGGAGGAGCTGCGCAGCTTCGTGCAGCACGCGCTGTCGGCGTCCGATGACGAGGTGTTCCTGGTCGACGGCGTGCTGGCCATGAACGAGCTGTCGCAGCTCACCCGGCTTGATCGGCCCGATCTCGAATTCACCCCCTACGTGCCGCGCCATCCCGAGCGCGTGCGCGAGCATGGCGGCGACATCTTCGCCGCTATCAGGCAGAAGGACCTGATTGTCCATCACCCCTACGAATCCTTCGACGTCGTGGTGCAGTTCCTGCAACAGGCGGCGCGCGACCCCGACGTCGTCGCGATCAAGCAGACGCTCTACCGGACCTCGAACAACTCGCCGATCGTGCGCGCGCTGGCCGAAGCTGCCGAAGCCGGCAAGTCCGTCACCGCGCTCATCGAATTGAAGGCGCGCTTCGACGAAGAGGCCAACATCCGCTGGGCGCGCGATCTCGAACGCGCCGGCGTCCAGGTCGTCTACGGCTTCCTCGAACTCAAGACGCACGCGAAGCTCTCGATGGTGGTGCGCCGCGAGGGCGGGAGCCTTGCCACTTACGTCCACACCGGCACCGGCAATTACCACCCGGTGACCGCGCGAATTTACACCGATCTCTCCTACTTCACCTCGGAACCGACCATCGGCCGCGACGCCGCGCGCGTGTTCAACTTCATTACGGGCTACGCAGCACCGAGCGATCTGGAAAAGATGGCCGTGTCGCCGCTGACCTTGCGCAAGCGCATCATCGAGCACATCCAGGGCGAGACCGAACACGCGCGTCACGGCAAGCCCGGCGCGGTCTGGATGAAGATGAATGCATTGGTCGACCCCGATATCATCGACGCGCTCTACGAGGCCTCGCAGGCCGGCGTTCAAGTCGAGCTCGTGGTACGCGGTATCTGCTGCCTCCGCCCCGGTATTCCTGGCCTGTCGGAGAACATCCGCGTCAAGTCGATCATCGGGCGCTTCCTGGAGCACGGCCGAATCTACTGCTTCGGCATGGGCCAGGGCCTGCCGAGCGCGAAAGCGGCTGTGTATATCTCGTCGGCCGATATGATGCCGCGCAACCTCGATCGCCGTGTCGAAGTGTTGTGTCCGCTGCAGAATCCCACGGTGCATCAGCAGGTTCTCGAACAGATCATGGTCGCGAATCTGAAGGACAATGAGCAGAGCTGGCAATTGTTGCCGGACGGGTCTTCAACGCGTATGAAGGCCGCGAAGGGCGAGGAGCCCTTCAACGTGCACAACTACTTCATGACAAATCCGAGTCTGTCTGGCCGTGGAAAGTCGCTCAAGGAATCCTCGCCGCGGCGTCTCACACGCCGGAACGAACGCCATCAGTCCTGACCGGAGATCCTTGTCGTGAAACGCCCGCGCAAGCGTGGCGCTAGCGTCGCGGTCATCGACATCGGCTCCAATTCGGTTCGTCTCGTCGTCTACGAGGCGCTGGCGCGGAGCCTGATTCCGATCTTCAACGAGAAGACGCTGTGCGGCCTCGGACGCGAGGTGCAGAGCACCGGCCTGCTTGCGCCCGACGCCGTCGACAAGGCGCTGACGTCGCTGAAGCGTTTCCGCGCGCTGTGCCGCGTCATGCAGGTCGGCCGCGTATTCGCGATCGCAACTGCGGCCTGCCGTGATGCTTCCAACGGCCCCGATTTCATCGCGAAGGCGGAGCGCATCTGCGCCGTGAACATCGAAATCCTGTCGGGACCGCGCGAAGCAAAGCTGTCGGCGCTCGGCGTGATCTCGGGTGTGCACAATCCCGACGGCATCGTCGGCGATCTCGGCGGCGGTTCGCTGGAATTGATCGACGTGCGCAGGAACCGGGTGCGGAGCGGCGTGACGCTGCCGCTCGGTGGTCTCGCGCTCCAGGACCTCGCCCACAAATCGCTCAAGCGCGCCGACCGCATCGTGCGCGAGGCGCTCGACCAGGTCCCACAGCTCACGGCCGGCAGCGGCCGCACCTTCTATGCCGTCGGCGGCACCTGGCGCGCGCTGGCGCGCATCCACATCATCCAGAGCGGCTATCCGCTCCAGGTGATGCACGGCTATTCCATACAAGCGGCCGAGGCGCTGGATTTTGTCCGCCGGCTGCGGCGCCTCGCCGCCGCCGACATGCTCGCCGACATCGAGGTCGTCGCGGATGCGCGGCGCCCTCTCCTCACCTATGCAGCGCTCGTGCTCGAGCACATCATCCGCGTCGCAAAACCCAAGACCATCGTGTTCTCGACCTTCGGCGTGCGCGAGGGCCTGCTGCACGAGAAGTTGCCGGAGTCCGAACGCAACAAGGACGGCCTGATCTGCGCGGCCGAGGAGCTGAACCAGCTTCTGTCGCGCTCGGCGCAGCACGCGCGCGAGCTGATCGCCTGGACCGACCGGCTGGCGCGCGTCGTGAAGCTGCGCGAGACCGAGGAGGATCGCCGTCTGCGCCACACGGCCTGTCTGCTGTCCGACATCGGCTGGCGCGTCCATCCCGATCATCGCGGCGAGCAGACGCTGAGTCTCGTGGTCAACGCCAATTTCGGCGCGATCGATCACCGCGAACGCGCCTTCGTCGGACTGTCGGTGTTCTATCGCTATGCGGGTCTCAGCGAAGAGAACCAGCCGCCGCTGACGATGCAGGAATTGCTGACGCCGGCGCAGCTCGAACGCGCCCGCCTGCTCGGCGCTGCGTTCCGCGTCGCGCATCTGATCTCGGCCGCACGTCCGGGCGTGCTGCCGGCCACGCATTTTCGCAGCCGGGGCCGCAGTCTGACGCTGGTCTTCGAGCACCGGCTCGGCGATCTCGTCGCCGACCGGGTCGGCAGCCGCTTCAAGCAGCTCGCCCGCCTGGTCGGACGATCCGGCTCGATCGTCAGACGCTGACCAGCGCTGCATTCTGTCGCAGAACCGACGCCGGTTGATGCAGATCAACTCGGCCGGATGGTGCCGGACTAACGTGCCGCCACGTTGTTTCGGACCACCTCTATCATGCAACATGAGCTTCGCTTCCCGATCCGTGGTCGGAAACTGGCTGTCAGCGTCCTGTTCGCGCTCGCCCTCGGCTTTTCGTCCCCAATGCTTGGAGCGCAGGACGAACTCAAGCTGACCGAGCCGCAGGCGAGAAATCTTGGCGTACGCCTCGCTCATCCCATCGCGAGCCGGACCGACCTGACGCTGCCCTATCCCGTCCAGATCGTGATCCCTACGCCGCAATTGTGGGTCGTCAGCGCCCCCGTGGCCGGCATGGTCGCCAGCCTCCCCGTCGGCCGCGGCGATCGCATCTCGGCCGGCCAGCCGCTGGTCGTCCTCGAAAGTCCAAGCTTCGTCTCCCAGCAGCGCGACTATTTGCACGCGATCGCGCAGGAGCAGCTGGCAACCCAGCAGCTCAAACGCAACATGGATCTGTTCGACGGCAAGGCCGTGCCGCAACGCGTGCTCGAGGCTAGCCAGGCCGAGGCCCGCCAGGCCACGCTTGTGGTTGCCGAACGCCGGCAGATGCTGCGCCTGAGCGGAATGTCCGACGAAGCCATTTCACGGCTGGTCGAGGAAACCGCGATCAGCGCCACGCTGACGGTCAATGCGCCGCAAACCGCATCCGTGGTCGACCTCGTGGTGTCGCCGGGGCAGCGGCTCGAGCAATCCGCGCCGCTGGTCAAGCTGGCCCGCCTGTCGCCGCTCTGGGCCGAAATCGCGGTTCCCGCGGCGAGCATTCGAGCGATCCGCGCCGGCGCGAAGGTCGAGATCGAGGGCTATTCCACGCCCGGAAAGGTCGTGCTGGTCTCCGAGACGATTGATCCCGCCACCCAGACCATCCTGGTCCGTGCGGAAGTCCCCAATGACGGCGAGCTGCATCCCGGCCAGACGGCCGCGGCTCGCATCGGTTTTCTCTCCGCGGGCGAAAGCGCCTGGGAGATTCCTTACGCCGGTCTCGTCCGTCGAGGTGAACAGACGTCAGTCTTCGTCGCCTTTGATGGCGGCTTCCGGCTCGTCCCGATCACGCTCCTTGCCGAAGACCAGGACCATGTCGTGATATCCGGCCCGATCACCGAGCGCGACGAGATCGCGATCGGCGGCATCTCCGCGCTCCGCGGCATTCTCTCGGGGCTGGGGCAATAAATGCTCCGGCGCCTGGTCGCATTCGCGCTTTCGCAGCGGCTGTTCGTCTTGCTGAGCGTGTTGCTGTTGATCGGGGCCGGCGCCGTCCTGTTGCCCAGCCTGCCGATCGATGCGTTCCCCGACGTTTCGCCAGTCCAGGTCAAGATCATCATGAAGGCGCCCGGCCTCACTCCCGAAGAGGTCGAGCAGCGCATCACGGTGCCCGTCGAGCTCGAGCTGCTCGGATTGCCGAACAAGAAGATCCTGCGTTCGACCACGAAATACGCTTTGGCCGATATCACCGTCGATTTCGAAGACGGCACCGACATCTATTGGGCGCGCAACCAGGTCTCGGAACGGCTATCGAACATCTCGCGCGATTTCCCTGAGGGGGTGAGCGGCGGCCTTGCCCCGATCACGAGCCCTCTCGGCGAAATGTTCATGTTCACGATCGACAGCGACGAGCTTTCGCTCGCCGAGCGCCGCACCCTGCTCGACTGGGTGATCCGACCGGCCCTGCGCACGGTTCCCGGCGTTGCGGACGTCAACGCGCTGGGCGGATACGTGCGCGCGTTCGAGATCGTTCCGCGCAACGACGCGCTGGCCGCCCGTGGCATCTCCTACGACCTGTTTCGCCGGGCGATCGAGGCCAACAGCCGCAACGACGGCGCCGGGCGGGTGAACCAGGGCGAGGACAGCGCCCTGGTGCGGATCGAAGGCAGCATCCGCTCGATCGAGGACATCAAGGGCATCGTCGTGGACACGCGCGAGGGGGTGCCGATCCTCGTCAACGACGTCGCGAGCGTCAAAGTCGGGACGCTGACACGTTATGGTGCGGTCACGTCGAACGGGCGCGGCGAAACCGTCGAGGGACTCGTGCTCGGTTTGCGCGGCGCCAACGCGGGCCAGCTCGTCCGCGACGTGCGGGCCCGCCTTGCGGAGCTGCAGCCCTCGCTGCCGAAGAGCGTTTCGATCAACGTGTTCTACGACCGCAGTCGCCTGGTCGATCGCGCCGTAGGAACCGTCGTGCGAGCGCTTGGCGAGGCCACTGCCCTCGTCATTGTGCTTCTGCTGCTTTTCCTCGGCAACTGGCGGGCCTCCCTGGTGATTGCCCTCAGCCTGCCGCTCGCCATCGTCATTGCGCTGATTGTCATGCGGCTGGTGGGGATGTCCGCCAACCTGATGAGCCTCGGCGGACTTGCGATCGCGATCGGCATGTTGATCGACGCGCTCGTCGTCGTGGTCGAGAACATTGTCGGCAATCTCGGCAAGCACGAACCCGGCAAGACGGCACCGCTGATCCACCTGATCTACCGCTCGGTTTGCGAGGTGCTGGAGCCGGTGGCTTCGGGCGTCCTCATCATCATCATCGTGTTCGTCCCCCTGCTGACGCTCCAGGGCCTCGAGGGGAAGCTGTTCATCCCGGTCGCGCTCGCGATCATTTTCGCGCTTGCCGGCTCGCTGCTGCTTGCGCTCACCGTGATTCCGGTCGCGACGTCCTTCCTGCTCAGGTCGGCCTCGCATGGCGATCCCCTGATCGTTCGTGCCGCCCAGCGCGTCTATGCGCCGGCACTGGACTGGGCCTTGCGCAACGAGCGCAAGGTGATGGCTGCGGCGCTGGTCGCCCTGCTCGCCGCAGGCTTTGCCTATACGAAGCTCGGCAAGACCTTCATGCCGACGATGGACGAAGGCGACGTCATCGTCAGCGTGGAAACGCTCCCTTCGGTCAATCTCGACGAGTCGCTTGCGATGAACCGAAGGCTGCAGGCCGCACTCCTCACAGTGCCTGACATTGCCGGCATTGTCGCGCGGACCGGATCCGACGAGCTCGGCCTCGATCCCATGGGTCCCAATCAGACCGACACGTTCCTCGTGCTGAAGCCGGCTGCCGAGAGACAGACCCACGATCGAGAGGCCCTGCTGCAGAATTTGCGTGAGGTTCTCTCCGGCTTTCCCGGCATCTCGCTCAGCTTTACCCAACCCATCGACATGCGCGTCCAGGAGATGATCAGCGGCGTGCGTGGCGACGTCGCGGTCAAGATCTTCGGCCCTGACATCGCCAGGCTGAACGAAGCCGCGGCAAAGTTGTCGGCCATCCTGTCCAGCATCGATGGCGCAGAGGACGTCTACACGACGCTCAACGAAGGCGCGCAGTATTATACGGTGTCCGTCAATCGAATGGAGGCCGGACGTCTCGGCCTCACGGTTGATGCCATCGCCAATTCGCTGCGCACTCAAATCGAGGGGCGAACGATCGGCACCGCGCTCGAGGAAGGACGCCGCACACCCATTCTCGTCCGTGGCAGCAAGACGACCAGGGAGGCGCCCACGCTGCTCGCGAGCCTTCCGCTGACGCTCGCATCGGGGCAGCACGTCGCGCTGTCGCAGGTTGCCCGCATTCAACGCGTGGACGGCCCGGTCAAGATCGACCGCGAAGACGGCGCTCGCATGAGCGTGGTTCGGGCCAATGTCCGAGGCCGGGACATGGTGGGCTTTGTCGAAGCGGCCCGCCAGAAGGTTGCGGCGGAACTGCAACTGCCGGACGGCTATCGGCTGACCTGGGGCGGACAGTTCGAGAACCAGCAACGTGCCTCGGCACGCCTGTCGGTGGTCGTTCCCGTCGCGATCGGCCTGATCTTCGTCCTGCTCTTCACCACGTTCGGCGCCATTCGCCAGGCTTTGTTGGTGCTCGTGAACATTCCCTTCGCCCTGATCGGCGGCGTCTTCGCGCTGGTCGTCACCGGCGAGTATCTCTCGGTGCCGGCCTCGGTCGGGTTCATCGCACTGCTTGGGATCGCCGTCCTCAATGGCGTGGTCCTGGTCTCCTACTTCAATCAACTGCGCGCACACGGCCTGAGCGAACATCGCATCGTGGTCGAAGGCGCCATGCGCAGGCTGCGGCCGGTGCTGATGACCGCGAGCATCACGGCGCTTGGTCTGATCCCGCTGCTGTTTGCCTCGGGTCCGGGGTCCGAGGTCCAGCGACCGCTTGCCGTCGTCGTGATCGGAGGCCTGTTGTCCTCGACGGTGCTGACGCTGATCCTTCTGCCGATCCTGTACCGCCGCTACGGCGGCACGTCGAAGGTGGCCAAATGACCGACCAGAAGGTCTGCCTCACGCTGATTGTGCCACATCGGCTCAGGGAAGAGGTGTTCGACTATCTCGCCGAACAAAGCGACCTTGTCTCGGGCTTCACGGCCTCGCACGCCGCCGGCCACGGCGGCGAAGTCCGACTGCACACGGCGGCCGAACGCGTCCAGGGCCACGCCGATCAAGCCATGGTGCAGGTCATAGTGCTGCAGGATGATTCGACGCGCCTGCTCGACCGGATCAGGGTTTCGTTTGCTGGAACCAGACTCGTCTATTGGGCGACGCCGGTGACGGACTTCGGCATCATCGACTGAACGACTAACCTTCAGCCGACGCCTTGGCGTGCCGTTCGGAGGCCTCGAGTGCAGCCGCGCTGAGGCTGCGCCGGCGCCAGACCGAGCCGACAAACAACACGACGATGACGCCGAGTGTGGCGCAGAGATATTCGGCGCCACCGCCATGAGCGAATTGCGCCGGGATGTGAAGGCTACCGAGCATCTTGTCCAGTGACGCGCCGAACGAGCCCTCCGACAGGAAATGCAGCCTCGGTGCGATGCCGGGATCGGTCGCGATCACCTCGCCCGCGATCCAGCCGAGCAGCGCCGCACCGGCCCAAACCAGGATCGGCAGTTTCGAGAGCAGAGCCATGATCAGCGCCGCACCGGCGACGATCAACGGCACGCTGATGGCAAGGCCGAGCACCAGAAGCGGCACGCTGCCATTGGCGGCGGCCGCCACCGCAATGACGTTGTCCAGGCTCATGATGATGTCGGCGACGACGACGATCTGCACCGCCTGCCACAGATGCGAGGCCGACTCGACGTCGTCCTCGTCCTCGTTTTCCGGCACCAGCAGTTTTGCAGCGATCACGATCAGCGCGAGGCCGCCGATCAGCTTGAGGTAAGGCAGCCCCATCAGGCTTGCGACGATGCCGGTGAAGATGATCCGCAGCAGCACCGCGGCGCCCGCACCGAGCACCATGCCCCACAGCCGGTGCCGCGGCTTCAGGCCGCGGCAGGCGAGCGCGATCACCAGCGCGTTGTCGCCGGACAAAAGGACGTTGATCCAGATGATCTTACCGACCGCAATCCAGAAGGTCGGTTCGGCCATCTCATTGCGGAACTGGGTGAAGAATGCTCCGATCGTGGCGGGATCGAAGGCCTGCCAGAGCCAGTTCACAACAAGTCCTTTCGCCCCGTCGACTTAATTCACCGGCTGGATCAGCCGACGATCTCGTTGCCCGAGAAGAACTGCGCGATCTCAATCGCGGCGGTCTCCGGAGCGTCCGAGCCGTGCGCGGAGTTCTCGCCAATCGACTTGGCGTAGAGCTTGCGGATGGTGCCGTCGGCCGCCTTGGACGGATCGGTCGCACCCATGACGTCGCGATATTTGGCGACGGCGTTCTCGCCTTCCAGCACCTGGACCACGACCGGGCCGGACGTCATGAACTCGACGAGCTCGCCAAAGAAGGGACGCGCCTTGTGGACGGCGTAGAAGGTCTCGGCCTGGTCCTTGGTCATGCGGATGCGCTTCTGCGCGACGATGCGCAGGCCCGCCTTCTCGATCACGGCGTTCACGGCGCCGGTCAGGTTGCGCGCGGTCGCGTCGGGCTTGATGATCGAGAAAGTGCGTTCGATGGCCATGATCGTGTCCTTGAAGAGAAAAAAGGTGGTTCGAAGTTGCCGGGCTTATATCGGCGCCTTCGCGATCCGGCAAGCGACCGCCGGAACGGCCTTCACGGGCGCTTCGCCGCAGGGTCCAAGTGGTGATTCCAACATGGATTACAACGATTTCACCCAGATGAACCCAATCTGAAAGCTTCGTCAGGGTTTGGTTCAGCCTGACCGGCGTAATGTGGGGCCTATCGAAACCAAAAGCCTCCTCCCCGAGGCTGACCGTTTCGGAGGCCTTTCCATCGACGCGATAGCCCGCGCCGGCAGTCTTGAGGAGATCACCATGTTGAGGAAACTTTCGCTCGCTGCAGTCGCCGCGGTCGCTCTGGGTGCCGCGCTGGCTCCCACCTCCGCCTCCGCTCACTGGCATGGCGGCTGGGGCTGGCACGGCGGTTGGGGCGGTTGGCATCACGGCTACGGTTACGGCTGGGGCGGACCGCGCTTCTATGCTGCTCCCGTCGCTTACGGATACGGCGGCTGCTATGTGCGCCGGCTGGTCCCGACCCCCTGGGGACCCCGCTGGCGGCTGATCAACCGCTGCTACTGAGCCCCCAAATAACTTCCTGAGGTGTCGTTCCCCCCCTGCGGCACCTTCCAAGAGAGGCCCCGGCGATCCCCCCGCCGGGGCCTTGTATTTAGGCAGGGCGACGGATTCATACAATTTTTACTAGAATGCCAGGCATTCGCCACGGCGGCGAAACCATTTCGGGGGCCTGTGACTTGGTACCGTGTCGTTACTTTGCAAATACGGAACCCACAAATGGCTGGCCTTTTTGCCAATGACAGCGAACAGATCGACCGGCGCACCAGCCGCTCGATTTGCGATGCCGTAGGCGAGCGGCTGCAGCAGAGTCTCCGTCCCGAACCGCGCCTGCCGACGCATCTCGAGCAGCTCTTGAACGAATTGCAGAAGCGCGACCGCGATACGTACTAACCTGGTGCTCACAGAAAAACCGGTTGCGTTCGCCGCGCCTTGCGGTGACAAGGCCGCATGCTCACCATCACCGACCTCTCCGTCCGCCTTGCCGGACGCCTTCTGATCGACAGCAGCTCCGTGCAGATCACGCCCGGCTCGCGCGTCGGCATGGTCGGGCGCAACGGCACCGGCAAATCGACGCTGTTCAAGGTGATCCGCGGTGAGCTCGCGGCCGAGCACGGCTCGGTGACGCTGCCGCCGCGCTGGCGGGTCGGCAGCCTGGCGCAGGAAGCCCCGAACGGCCCGGAAAGCCTGATCTCAGTTGTACTGAAGGCCGACCTCGAGCGGGACGCGCTGCTCGCTGAAGCCGAGAGCGCCACCGATCCCCACCGGATCGCCGAGATCCAGACCCGCCTCGTCGATATCGATGCGCATTCTGCGCCCAGCCGTGCCGCCGCGATCCTGTCCGGCCTCGGCTTTTCCGCCGCCGACCAGCTGCGTCCCTGCGCCGAATTCTCCGGCGGCTGGCGCATGCGCGTCGCGCTGGCAGCGACCCTGTTCGCAGCGCCCGACCTGCTGCTGCTCGACGAGCCCACCAACTATCTCGACCTCGAAGGAACGCTGTGGCTCGAGGATCACCTTGCGCATTATCCACGCACCGTGATCGTGATCAGCCACGACCGCGACCTGTTGGAGAGTTCGGTCGACCAGATCCTGCATCTGGAGCGCGGCAAGCTCACACTCTACAAGGGCACTTACTCCTCCTTCGAGGAGCAGCGCGCCGCGCGCGAACTGCTCGACGCCAAGGCCGTCAAGCGCCAGGAAGCCGAGCGCGCCCGCCTGCAAGCCTTCGTCGACCGCTTCAAGGCCAAGGCCTCGAAAGCGCGCCAGGCGCAGTCCCGCGTCAAGATGCTGGAGCGGCTGAAGCCGATCACGGCACTGGTGACGGAGGACGTGCGCGAGATCAGCTTTCCAGCGCCGGAAAAACTGCTGTCGCCGCCGATCATCGCGGTCGACAACGCCTCCGTCGGCTACGATCCGGCGACCCCGGTGCTCAGCCGCGTGACGCTCCGCATCGACAATGACGACCGCATCGCGCTGCTCGGCGCCAACGGCAATGGCAAGTCGACGCTGGTCAAGCTCCTCGCCGGACGCCTCGCCCCCTTCTCCGGCAAGGTGACGCGCGCCGACAAGCTGTCGATCGCCTATTTCGCCCAGCATCAGCTCGATGAGCTGAACGAGGATGCCTCAACCTATGATCACGTCCGCAAGCTGATGGGCGATGCGCCTGAGGCCAAGGTGCGGGCGCGCGCCGGCGCGATCGGCTTCTCCGGCAAGGCGGCCGATACCAAGGCCGGTCAGCTCTCGGGCGGCGAGAAGGCGCGGCTGCTGCTGGGGCTGGCCACCTTTTTCGGCCCGAACATGATCATCCTGGACGAGCCGACCAACCATCTCGACATCGACAGCCGCGCCGCGCTGGCCGAAGCGATCAACGAATTTCCGGGCGCTGTCATCATGGTCTCGCACGACCGCTATCTGATCGAGGCCTGCGCCGACCGGCTCTGGATCGTCGCCGACCGCACCGTCACCAACTATGACGGCGACCTCGACGACTACCGCCGCATGGTGCTGTCTTCGCGCAATGCCGAACCCGCTCCGCGCGAGCGCAGCGCTCAAATCGAAAAGCCGCAGCGGCCGAAGTCGAACAATCGCGGTTCGCTGAAGAAGCGCATCGCGGAAGCCGAGACCGAGATCGCTCGCGTCACCGAGATCATCGCCAAGATCGACACGGCGCTTGCCCTGCCCGACATCTTCACGCGCGATCCCAAGCAGGCGGCGCAGCTGTCGAAGGCCCGCGCCAATGCGGCGGATGCGCTGGCGCGCGCGGAGGAGCAATGGCTCGAGGCGAGCGCGCAGTTCGACGAGGCGGCGGGGTAGCAGCTTCTATTCGATCACGCGATCGGCACGCGCGAGTAATGCTGGCGGCATGTCCAAGCCGAGCGCCTTGGCCATCTTCAGGTTGATGACGAGCTCATAACGACGCGGCGCCTGGATCGGCAGATCGCGCGGCGAAGCGCCCTTCAAAATGCGATCGATGTAGTCGACGGGGGCGCTGACGAGTTCGTCCCAAACGAAGGTGTAGGACATCAGCGCCCCGCTATCGACGGCGCCCAGCACCGAGTTCAGCGCCGGTACGCGAAAGCGGGCGCATTGCGCGACGATGTGGTCGCGATGCCCGTTGGTGAACGGTTCGGGAATGACGAGCAGGCTGCTGTTCGGCGTGCGACTGAATGCCTGGAGCTGAGCTTCGGTCTCGGCGTCATCGTGCGTCCGCATTTCGATGACCTCGACGCCAGATGCAGCATCCCTCGCAGCGACGACTAGGCCCGGCGCATAGGGCGCGGTCTCCGGGTTGAAGAGGATGGCAACGCGGGCCAATTTTGGATCAAGCTCGCGCAACAGCTCCATCCATTTGCCGCCGATGGCGAAATCCCAGGTGACGAAGCCCGTCACGTTGCCGCCAGGATGCCCAAGGCTGTCCGCGAGTCTAAAACCGACGGGATCGATGACCTGCGTGAACACGATGGGAATCGTCGTGGTCTGCTGGCGCAGCGCCAGCGTCGCCGGCAGGCCCTGGGCGTAGATGACCTCCGGCGCGAGCGCGACGAGCTCAGCCGCCGATGCTTTGGTATTGGCCAGATCGGACAGCGCGCCGCCAAAGCGATAGTCGATGTGAACATTACCGTCCTCGACCCACCCGGCTCTGCCCATAGCCTCACGGAAGGGCTTCAGGAAAGCCCGGGCCACCGGCACGTCGATATCAGCCGCGAGACCTACGAGCACGCCGACGCGGTGCAGCCGCTTCGGTGGCTGGGCACCCACGATAGAGGGCGCGGCCGCAGCCGCGGCTATTCCTGCAATGAATTCACGCCGCCTCATGCCCGCCCCGCCAACGTCCAAATGTCGTCAGTGTAAGCGTTGGAGCGCGCGGCTCGATAGATGCGAGCCATGCCTTCACAAAAAATATAGGTGAGCCGGATCGCCCTTCGACACGTCGCGCATCCAAGGGTCCGTGCCAGGAAGCTGGCAAGGGTATTTCCGAAGGCGGCGACGCGTTACGTTGCCGCCTTCTTCTTCGCCTTCGGCTTCGATTTTACCGCCTTCGGCGCCGGGGGCGGCTCAGGATTACCCTCAATCGCGGACAGGCGTCCGGAGGTGAAGGTGTAGATGCCCGCGCGCGGACCTGTGGTCCAGGTGACCACCGCGACGCGCCGGCCGGCGGCATCGCTGGAGAGATTGACGTTCGAGGGCGCGCCGATGCCACGCACCACGTCGCATTCGGTGTGGCCGAGCGCGACGGTGCCGCCCACAGGGGCCGGCGCCGTCGTCGACGCATTGGCGTCGGCAGGGCCCGGCGGCGGTGCCATGCCAGGGCAAGCGCCGTCGGCGCTGACGAGATCGTCAGGCGCCACCGGCTTGTCGGGGGTCAGCGGCGGCGACTCGATCGAGATGTTCTTGATGAACAGGCGGCTCGGCTTGTTGAACCATTCGGCGTCTTTGGCGGACGCCAGCATATCGGTTGCGCCCGAGCAGCCGGCGAGCAGCGGCGCGACGGCGGCCAACGCAACTATGAGCGACTTTGGAAGCTTTTGATGTCGCACGATAAACTAAATTCCCCGCATGAAGGAGCGCCCTTAAGCGATTGTCCCAACATCACTTTGCGGCATGAAGGTGGCCGAAACCAATCTGCCCGAGAAAGTCCAAATTATCATTAATTGCGAAGCGGCGCTAATTCCGGCGCTGCCACCGGCCCCGGTCGTCGGCCTGCCAATAAGTGACCTCAAATCCGCGAGTCTTGCAATCCGTCCAGGTGCTGCGGGCGACCGCCAGCGCGTCCGGATCGTCGCCGTTGAACAGCAGCACCATGCGCTCATAGGCTTCCGCGTCCTCCGGCAACGCGGCGTTGTCGACCAGGAAACGCACGTTGGCCCCGTTCGGATTGTCCGCCTCGATCGCCAGCACGATGGGCTGCTCGGCCACATCAGTCACTCGCCACGTCGCGTGCGGCAGGAAGGAATCGTCGCGATAGGTCCACAAATGCGCGTCGAGCGCATCGGCGCGCTCCGGCGAGGTCGACTGCACCACGACGCGCCAGCCGCGCTCGAGCGATTTCTCGAGAAGCGGCGGCAAGACGTTCTCAACCGTCATGTTTTGCAGGTGGTAAAACAGCACTTCCGTCATTTGCGCTCGTAGTGATCTGCCACCAGACGATCCAGCAGACGAACGCCATAGCCGGACCCCCAGCTCTGATTGATGTCGGTCTTCGGTGCGCCCATCGCAGTGCCGGCGATATCGAGATGCGCCCAGGGCGTCCCGTCGACGAAGCGCTGCAGGAACTGTGCGGCGGTAATCGAGCCGCCATGCCGACCGCCGGTGTTCTTCATGTCGGCGAACTGGGAATCGATCAGCTTGTCGTATTCGGGGCCGAGCGGCATGCGCCAGACCTTCTCGCCGACCTCGATGCCGGCCGTCAGCAGGCGCTCGGCGAGTTCGTCATTGTTGGAGAACATGCCGGCATGCTCGGTGCCGAGCGCGACCATGATCGCGCCGGTCAGCGTCGCCAGATCCACCATGAATTTCGGCTTCAGCTTCTTGGCGACGTACCAGAGCACGTCGGCCAGCACGAGGCGGCCTTCCGCATCGGTGTTGATGATCTCGATGGTCTGGCCCGACATCGAGGTCACGATGTCGCCGGGCCGCTGCGCGTTGCCGTCGGGCATGTTCTCGACGAGGCCAATGGCGCCGACCACATTGGCCTTTGCCTTGCGTGCCGCAAGCGCGTGCATCAGGCCGACGACGCAAGCCGCGCCCCCCATGTCTCCCTTCATGTCTTCCATGCTGCCGGCCGGCTTGATCGATATGCCGCCGGTGTCGAAGCAGACCCCCTTGCCGACGAAGGCGACCGGCGCCTCGCCCTTCTTGCCGCCGTCCCAGCGCATGATCACGGTGCGGCTCGGCCGAGCCGAGCCCTGGCCGACGCCGAGCAGCGCACCCATGCCGAGCTTCTGCATCGCCTTGACGTCGAGCACCTCGATTCTAACGCCGAGCTTGCGCAGCTGCCCTGCGCGGCGGGCGAACTCCTCGGGGTACAGCACGTTCGGCGGCTCGTTGACGAGATCGCGCGCGATGATGACACCGTCAACGACTGCTGCTGCCGAAGCAAAGGCCTTCTTCGCCGCGGCCGCATCGCCCACCGCGAGCGAAACATCGGCTCGCAAGGCGCCCTCCTCGCCGTCCTTCTTCCTGGTCTTGTAGCGGTCGAACTTGTAGGCGCGCAGGCGCACACCCGAGGCAATCGCGACCGCCTGTTCGCTGCTCATCGCGCCGGTGGCGAGTTCCGCCACGATTGTCATGGCCGCGGAGCCGGCCTTCAGCTTGCTGGCGACCAGGCCGCCAAATTTAAGGAAATCGTTCCCCTTCAGGCCGGAGGCCTTGCCGGTCCCGATCACGATCAGGCGCTCAGCCTTCAGACCCTCGGGAGCCAGGACGTCCAGGACGGCGCCGCTTTTGCCTTTGAATGAGGCGGCGGCCGCCGCTCGCTTCATAAGCTCGCTCGCGCCGCCGAGTGCCTTGGCCGTCGCCGGGCCGACCTTCAGAGCCTCGTCACAGAACACGACCAGAATGCCACGGGCGGCAGAAGCCATTGGGACAAAGCCGACCTTGATGGCATCGGGCATGGATAACTCCTCGAAAACTTGGGACTTTTTGCCGGTCAACCGTTCCGGCCACAGGCCGGAGCTGAACGGCGATTCACTCGTCTCTCCCCACTATGGGCCAGAGGCGCGGTCGATGCCAAGCACCGCCCGTGGCAGGGACGCCACATTGGACGAAATATTAACCATATGATGAGGGCGCCATGGGTCAGCCATTTTGTTGACGGATCAAAGGGATGGTAGTGAGAAAGTAAGCCTCCGGAAGAGGTGATTGGCCGGCCTTGGGGATCCCTGTCAGGGGATTGGTCGGAGAGTCCGAATTCCGGTGCGCGTTGGGGACTTGGTGGGAATCGTGCGGTAGCGCATGGGGTCGATCGACAGGTATATTTTCCGCACGACGCTGGCGTCGTTTGCGCTCGTCCTGGTCAGCCTCACCGGCGTGATCTGGATTACGCAGGCGTTGCGCGGCATCGACCTGATGACGAGCCAGGGTCAGACCATCATGACCTTCCTCGGCATCACAAGCCTCGTGATCCCGGCGCTGGTGCTGATCATCTCGCCGATCGCGCTGATGATCGCGATCTCGCACACCCTGAACAAGCTGGCGACCGATTCCGAGATCATCGTGATGAATGCCGCCGGCTTCTCGCCGTTCCGGCTGTTCTATCCGTTCTTCTATGCCACCTGCGTGGTGGCGCTGCTGGTCGCCTTCATCGCCGCCTATCTCGCGCCCGACGGCATGCGGCGCATTAAGCAGTGGGACGCCGAAATCACCGCCGACGTGCTCACCAACATCCTGCAGCCCGGCCGCTTCGCCCAGCTCGACAAGAACCTGACGATCCGGATTCGCGAGCGGCTGCCCGGCGGCATCCTCGCCGGAATCTTCATCGACGACCGCCGCGATCCGAACGAGCGCGTCTCGATCGTCGCCGAGCACGGCGAGGTCGTGAAGAACGAGAACGGATCCTTCCTGGTGCTCAAGGACGGCAATCTGCAGCGCTTTGAGGCCGGCAAGCGCGACCCTGCGCTGGTGGCGTTCGGCCGTTACGGCTTCGACATGTCGAAGTTCGGCAACCAGGGCCACGACGTCACCCTGGGCATTCGCGAACGCTATCTGTGGGAGCTGTTCTCGCCGTCCGAGGACGATCCGGTCTACAAGCAGATCCCCGGGCAGTTCCGCTCGGCCCTGCATGACAGCCTGCTTGCGCCGCTCTATCCCTTCGCCTTTGCCGCGCTGACCTTCGCTTTTCTCGGCGCGCCGCGCACGACCCGACAGAGCCGCAACTTCTCGATCGGTGGCTCGGTGCTCGCCGTGTTCGGCCTGCGCATGGCGGGATTTGCCTGCTCGGTCATGGCCGTGAAATCGCCGGGTCCGGTGTGGGTCCAGTACGCGATGGTCCTTGGGGCGATCGGCGTCGGCTTGTGGATGATCATCGGCGGCATCGTAGTCGAGCCGCCGCCGGGCCTGATGGAAGCCATCAACAGATCGAATGCGCGCATCGCGCGGCTGTTCGGACGGCCGGCCGCCGCATGAGCATGCTCACCAACACGCTCGGGCGCTATTTCGCGGGCCGCTTCGTGGTCGCCGCACTCGGCGTGTTCGCGAGCATTTTCCTGCTGCTGGTGCTGGTCGATTACATCGAGATGGTGCGCAAGACCTCGGGCCTCGCCTCCGCCTCCGCGCTGATGGTGGCCGAGACCTCGCTGTTCCGGGTCCCGCAGCTTTTGGAGAAACTGACGCCGTTCTGCATGCTGATCGGCGCCATGACCTGCTATCTCGCCCTCTCCCGCCGGCTCGAGCTCGTGGTCGCGCGCGCCGCCGGCATCTCGGCCTGGCAGTTCATCTCGCCGGCACTCGGCAGCGCGCTGCTGATCGGGGTAATCGCAACCGTCGCCTACAATCCCATGTCGGCGAATCTGCGCGAACTCTCCAAGCGCATGGAGGCTGAACTGTTCGGCTCGGCGCCCGGCGGCGGCATCCAGGACGCCTCCGGCTTCTGGCTCAACCAGGTGACCAGCGACGGCCAGACCATCATCAATGCCGCTCGCAGCGAGCAGCAGGGCGTCCGCCTGACGGGACTCACGCTGTTCCGCTTTGATACAGAGCAGCACTTCAAGGAGCGGGTCGAGGCGCGCGAGGCCACGCTCGAGGCCGGTCATTGGCTCTTCAAGGGCGTCCGTCGCTTCTCGCTCGATTCTCCGCCGGTTGATCAGGCGACGCTGGAGATTCCGACGACGCTGACCGAGGCGCAGGTTCGCAACAGCTTTTCCACACCCGAGACTGTGTCCTTTTGGCAACTACCGAGCTACATCCGCTCGTCCGAGAGCTCTGGGTTCGCGACAGCGGGATATCGACTCCAGTATCACAAGCTGCTGGCACAGCCGTTCTTGCTCGCCGCCATGGTGATGCTCGCGGCTTCCGTGTCGCTGCGCTTCTTCCGGATGGGCGGCGTACAGAAGATGGTTTTGAGTGGCGTGGGCGCAGGCTTTCTGCTCTACGTGCTGTCGAAAGTGACTGAAGACTTGAGCAAGGCTGAGTTGATGCATCCGATCGCTGCGGCGTGGTTGCCCGTAGTGGTGGGCGGCCTCACCGGCTTTTTGGCCTTGCTGTACCAGGAGGACGGTTAGTGACTGCCGTCCATCGAGGACCCGTGTCTGGATCGACGTCGCGCACCCGCATGCGCGCGAACGGATACGGCTTGTCTGTCCGCAAAGCCCTGCTTGCGCTGGTCGCGACCGTATCGCTGGCCGGCATGATGGATCTTGCCGCGGTGGCGCCTGCGAGCGCCCAGAGCTTCACCTACAATCCGCGGCCGCCGCGCCCGGCGCCGCCGAAGGCCGCCAATGACGGGCAGATGCTCGTGCAGGCGACCGAGGTCGATTACGACTACAACAATTCGCGCGTCTCGGCGGTCGGCAACGTCCAGCTGTTCTACAACGGCACAAGCGTCGAGGCCGACCGGGTCATCTACGACCAGAAGACCAAGCGCCTGCATGCCGAAGGCAACATCCGCATGACGGATGCCGAGGGCAAGATCACCTATGCCGAGATCCTGGATCTCTCCGACGACTACCGGGACGGCTTCGTCGATTCGCTGCGCGTGGACACCGCGGACCAGACCCGCATGGCCGCGACCCGCGCCGATCGCTCCAGCGGCAACTACACGGTGTTCGAGAACGGCGTCTACACGGCCTGCGCGCCGTGTAAGGACGATCCGAAGAAGCCGCCGCTCTGGCAGGTCAAGGGTGCCCGCATCATCCACGACCAGCAGGAGAAGATGCTGTATTTCGAGACGGCGCAGCTCGAATTCTTCGGCGTGCCGATCGCCTACATGCCCTACTTCTCGACGCCCGACCCCACCGTGAAACGCAAGACCGGCTTCCTGATGCCGGGCTTCACCTCCTACACGGCGTTCGGCTACGGCGTCGAAGTTCCGTTCTACTGGGCGATCGCCCCCGACATGGACGCGACCTTCAGCCCCCGCATCACCTCCAAGCAGGGGGTGCTGTTCCAGGCTGAGTTCCGTCAGCGCCTGATGGACGGCGCCTACCAGGTCCGCGTCTATGGCATCGACCAGCTCAATCCCGGTAATTTCGCCGGCCAGCCGGGCGACCGCCAGTTCCGCGGTGGCATCGAAACCAAGGGCCAGTTCGCGCTCAACGACAAATGGGTCTGGGGCTGGGACGGCGTCCTGCTCTCCGATTACTACTTCATGTCGGATTACCGCCTGTCGGCCTATCGTGATCCGCTCGGCTCGTTCCTGAACCTGCCGACGGACGCGCTCTCGCAGCTCTATCTGACCGGCGTCGGCAACCGCAGTTTCTTCGACGCGCGCACGATGTACTGGCTGAGCTTCTCGGGTAACCAGCAGCAGGTTCCGGTCGTCTATCCCGTGATCGACTACTCGAACGTGCTCAACTATCCGATCTTCGGCGGCGAGGTCTCGTACAAGACCAACTTCGTCAACCTGACGCGGAACGACGCGGCGTTCGACCCGATCACCACGACGGCCAACACCAACAGCCTGTGCACGACGACGTCGGCCGATCCGCTCGCGCGCACGCCCTCGCAGTGCCTGCTGCGCGGCTTCCCCGGCACCTACACCCGCCTGACGGCGGAAGCGCAGTGGCGGAAGTCCTACACCGATCCGTTCGGCGAGATCTGGACGCCGTTCGCAATCCTGCGCGCCGACGCGATCAACTCGGACGTCTCCAACCAGCCGGGCGTGTCGAACTACCTGCCGGTCGGCAACACGCAGGCGTTCCGCCTGATGCCGACCGTCGGCCTCGAATACCGCTATCCCTTCATCAACGTTCAGCCCTGGGGCTCGACCACGATCGAGCCGATCGCGCAGGTCATCATCCGGCCGAACGAGACCTATGCCGGCAAGCTTCCGAACGAGGACGCTCAGAGCATGGTGTTCGACACCACGAACCTGTTCAGCGTCGACAAGTTCTCCGGCTACGACCGCGTCGAGGGCGGCGGCCGCGCCAATGTCGGCGTGCAGGCCACCACGCAGTTCGACAAGGGCGGCGCCGTCAAGGTGCTGTTCGGGCAGTCCTACCAGCTGTTCGGCATGAACTCCTACGCCGTGCAGGATACCATCAACACGGGCCTCGATTCCGGCCTCGACAAGCCGCGTTCCGACTACGTCGCGAGCGTCGCCTACTCGCCGAACAGCACCTACACGTTCAGCGTCCGGTCCCGCATGGACGAGCAGACCTGGAACGTCCAGCGCTTCGAGGCCGAAGGCCGCGCCAACTTCAATCGCTGGTCGGTCAGCATGATGTACGGCAATTACGCGCCGCAGCCGGAACTCGGCTATCTGACCCGCCGCGAGGGGATCCTGACCTCGGGCTCGATCAAGGTCGCCACCAATTGGGTGGTGACGGGTTCGGCGCGCTGGGACCTCGAGGCCAACAAGATCAACCAATATGTGCTCGGCGCGGGCTATGTCGACGATTGCTTCGTGCTGGCGGCGAACTACGTAACTTCGTATAGCTATTCCGCGGGCACCACGCCGCCGGTGCTGAGCCACGCGTTCATGTTCCAGATCGGCCTGCGCACGCTGGCGACCTCGACCGGGTCCAGCAGTTCCGCCGGCTTCCAGTGAACCCGTTTGAAGTGCCGGCCGCCTGTACCCGATTGCAGGATCATCTTGGCTGACATGCGAGCGACAACCATGACGACCTCATTGCCTGTTTTCCGCCACCTCGTTCTCGTCCTCGCCGCCGTGCTGGTTCTCGCCGGCGCGCCGGCACGGGCACAGAACATCGTCGTCATGGTCAACGGCGACCCCATCACCGATTTCGACATCGAGCAGCGCTCCAAGCTCGACCAGCTGACCACGCAAAAGACCCCGAGCCGGCAGGACGTCATCAACGAGCTGATCGACGACAAGATCAAGATCAAGGAAGGCAAGAAATACGGCGTCGACCCCGGTGTCTCCGACATCAACCAGTCCTACGAGGGCATGGCGCAGCGCATGCGCATCTCGTCCGATCAGCTCACCAAGTCGCTCGAAACCAAGGGGGTCCGTCCCGAAACCCTCAAGGGCCGCATGAAGGCCGAGATGGTCTGGACCAGCCTCGTGCGCGGCCGCTACAAGGAAAAGCTGATGGTTGGCGAGAAGGACGTCGCCGACAAGGTGCGCGAAGGCGGCAGCGAGAAGCTCCAGATCGAGGGCACCGAATACAAGATGCAGCCCATCGTGCTGATCGTGCCGCGCGGCTCCTCCCCGGCGTTCCAGGAGACGCGCATGAAGGAAGCCGAGAGCTATCGTCAGCGCGTCACGAGCTGCGATGAAGCCAATTCGCTGTTTCGCTCGACGCCGAATGCCACCATCCGCGAGAGCGTCACCAAGACCACGGCGGACCTGCCGGAGGCCCTGCGCAAGGTGCTCGACGACACCCCGATCGGCCATCTCACCGCGCCGGAGGTGACCAAAGCAGGCATTGAGATGGTGGTGCTGTGCGCGCGCAAGCCGACCCTGATCGACACGCCGAAAAAGCGCGAGATCCGCGAGAAGATGTATCAGGAGAAGTACGAGAAGACCCAGAAGGCCTATCTCGACGAGATCCGCAAGGCGGCGATGATCGAATATCGCAACCGCTGATGGCACCCGCTCCCGCAAAGCCCCTCGCGCTCACGCTCGGAGAGCCCGCCGGCATCGGTCCCGACATCACCATCGCAGCCTGGCTCAGGCGCCGCGAGCTCGCCCTGCCCGCCTTCTACCTGCTCGGCGATGAAGCGCTGATTGCACAGCGCGCCAGGCTGCTGGGAAGATCGTTCGGCGCCGACGTCAGGGTCGCCGCGGTGAGCCCGGCCGAAGCTGAGGCGGCCTTCACTGATGCGCTGCCCGTGGTTGCGACCGGCGAGCACGCCACCGCCGCGCCCGGCAAGCCGGACGCATCAAGCGCGCCGGCCGCGCTCGCCTCGATCCGCCGTGCCGTCGGCGACGTGCGGGCGGGGCTCGCCAGCGCCGTCGTCACCAATCCGATCGCCAAGAGCGTGCTCTACCGCGCCGGCTTCCGCCATCCCGGCCACACCGAATTCCTGGCAGAGCTCGCAAGCTCGGACAGCCATATCCCGCAGCCCGTGATGATGCTGTGGTCACCACGGCTGGCTGTGGTGCCGGTGACGATCCACGTCTCCCTGCACGACGCCCTCGCCCAGCTGAGCAGCGATCTCATCGTCTCGACCGTGCGCATCGTCGCGGCCGAGCTCAATTCCCGCTTCGGCATTGCCCGGCCGCGCATCGCGATCTCAGGGCTCAATCCGCACGCCGGCGAGGACGGCTCACTCGGCCACGAGGAGCAGACCGTGATCGCGCCGGCGCTCAAGGTTCTGCGCAACGAAGGCATCGACGCCAAAGGCCCGCTGCCCGCCGACACCATGTTTCACGAAGCCGCGCGCGAGACCTATGACTGCGCGGTCTGCATGTATCACGACCAGGCGCTGATTCCGATCAAGACGGTGGCGTTCGACGACGCCGTCAACGTCACGCTCGGCCTGCCCTTCATCCGCACCTCGCCCGATCATGGCACCGCCTTCGATATCGCCGGCACCGGCAAGGCCAACCCTGCGAGCCTGATTGCCGCGCTGAAGCTTGCCAGCCGCATGGCGGCTGCAAACAACTGATGAGCGCGATCGACGACCTCCCGCCGCTGCGCGAGGTCATTCGCCAGCACGCGCTATCCGCGCGCAAATCGCTGGGCCAGAACTTTCTGCTCGATCTCAACCTCACTGCACGCATCGCGCGCGCGGCAGCGCCGCTCGAAGAGAGTACCATCGTCGAGATCGGTCCCGGTCCGGGCGGACTGACGCGCGCCCTGCTCGCGCTCGGCGCCAGACGCGTCATTGCGATCGAGCACGACGAGCGCGCCATTCCCGCACTTCAGGACATTTCCGCACGCTACCCCGGACGACTCGAGATCGTGCATGGCGATGCCATGAGCTTCGATCCGCGGCCGCTGCTCGCGGGCGAGCGTGCCAAGATCGTCGCCAATCTGCCCTACAACATCGCGACCCAGCTCCTGATCAACTGGCTCACCATCGAGCCATGGCCGCCCTGGTACGACATGATGGTGCTGATGTTTCAACGCGAGGTCGGCGAGCGCATCGTCGCGCGCGAGGACGACGACGCCTACGGCCGGCTCGGCGTGCTCGCCAACTGGCGCTGTGAGACCAAGATCCTGTTCGACATTTCGCCATCCGCCTTCGTGCCGCCGCCGAAAGTCACCTCGTCAGTCGTGCGCCTCGTGCCCCGCGCGGAGCCGCTGCCCTGCGATCGCAAGCTGCTCGAGCAGGTCGCGGCCGCTGCCTTCGGCCAGCGCCGCAAGATGCTGCGCCAGAGTCTTAAATCGCTTCAAGCCGATCCGGCACGGCTCGCGCAGGCAGCCGGCGTCGATGCGACGCGGCGCGCCGAGACCATTCCCATCTCCGGCTTTGTTGCCATGGCCCGGGAATTGGCGGATATACGCAGCGAAGCCTGACAATTTAAATTCCGGAGGAAAGAAAATGGCGTTGATGCGTCGGCAGTCCCTCGTCAAGTTCGATGCGCCGTTGTGCGAGACCATCGTCGACACGCCAAAACCGCAGGGACCTGAGGTGCTGGTGCGCATCGAGCGCTGCGGCCTGTGCCATTCCGACCTGCATATCCAGGACGGCTATGCTGATCTCGGCGGCGGAAAGAAGCTCGACACCACGCGGGGCATGACGCTGCCCTTCACGCTCGGCCACGAGATCGCTGGCGTCGTCGACGAGATTGGTCCGGACGTGCCGGCGAGCGTCGTCGGCGCCAAGAAGGCGGTGTTTCCCTGGATCGGCTGCGGCCAGTGCCGCGATTGCAAGAACGGCGACGAGAACCTGTGCGCGAAGCAGCGCTTCCTCGGCGTCTCCATCGACGGCGGCTTCGCCACCCACGTGCTGGTGCCCGACGCAAAATATCTGCTCGACTACGATCCCCTGCCCGTCAACCAGGCGGCGACCTTGATGTGCTCGGGCGTCACCGCCTACGGCGCGCTCAAGCGTCTGGTCGACCGTCCCCGCCAGCGCAACCTTTTGCTGATCGGCCTTGGCGGCGTCGGCATGATGGGCCTGTCGTTCGCGCAGGCGATGTTCAAGCAGCCGATCACGGTTGCCGATCTCAGCGGCGCCGCGCGCGAGACCGCGCTGAAGAACGGTGCGGCCAATGCTTACGACCCGTCCGAGCCGGACGTGATCAAGCGCATTCTGAAGGAGACCGACGGCGGCTTCGACGAGGTCGTCGATTTCGCCGGCAATGAAAGGTCGATGGCGTTCGCGGTGGCCGTTGCCGCGCGCGGCGGCAAGGTCGTGGTCTCCGGCCTGATGGGCGGCCAATTCACGCTGCCGATGGTGCAATGGGTCTACAAGCGCCTCACCGTCGAAGGCTTCATGGTCGGTACGCTCGCGGAGGCCCACGAATTGATGGCGCTCGCCCGCGCTGGCAAGATCAAGCCGACGCCGATGCGCGAGGAGCCGATGAGCGACGTCCAGAAATGGATCGACGAGCTGCGTGCCGGCAAGGTGGTCGGCCGCATCGTGCTGAAGAACTGAGTTTCAATCGGCGGCGGGATACACCTCTCGCCGCCGCTCACGGAACGGCTGTCCCCGCACCGCGTTGGCAGCGCATGTCCATTCGTTGCACCGTCGAGAGCGCATTCTTCATCGCCTGGAGCTCACTGGAGAAGAGCGGCGAGCTCGGCCCGCCTGACATCTCCGCGAACATCATTCTCGACGCGATCGAAGCGCAGCTCAGGACTGGCGAACGTCGGCCCCTGATGCTTGCCAACAAAGCAATCGACGCTTACCGGAACTTGAACAGGCAGCCGAGGACGCGCGAAGTACGCCGCGGCTAGCGGCGCCAGGCGATGCCGTCGGACCCGCTGCCCGCTGTTCACTCCCGACAGTGCCGCGCTATTTTCCAGCTTCCGTAGTTCTCCGGCCAAGAACAGAGTTCAAGGCGTGGCAGGCGGGCAACGGGGAAAATCTCCCGGCCCATATGTCGGCACCTCAAAATGGTGGCCGGCATCGAAACCGCAACGCTCGAGGATGGCCTCCGGCTTGCGTCCGCTCTCCGCGTCCAGACTTGCCGGATTCCGATAGCCACCTGCTCGAAACTTGCGTCCATCAAAATGCACAACTTGCAACTTGCATTGGGGTGCGAACGGCCGTTCAATGGCTCCTTAAGGCGGCAGCACATTTCTTTACCTTTGGTTTTCCAATGCAGACCGTTCTCGTCATCCTGGGCATCTGGCTCCTGATCAACGTGCTTTTCGTCGTGATCATGATCCCGCCGCGTAAGCCGAGGCAGCCGAATCAGGCTCGCTCGTCGAGCGGGCTCGCGCCTGTCCCGATTGGCCAGAACGCGTATGCCGTCGATGAAGATGAGAAGATCTCGCTGCGCCACACCATCATCGCCATTGCGATGGGGGTGCTGCTCTCCCTGACCCCGCCGCTGCTCGAAGCCATCGACGAGATCAAACGGATGGTGGGAAAGCACCGCACGCAGCGGCCAAGTGCCGAGGCCGCCGGCGAAGACGACGGACGATCTCTTGAGACCGATCTCAGGGAGCTCCGTGCCGGGGAGACGGAGACGTCCTCGGTGGGATCGCCACCCCGCGAGCAGCACGAGTCGAAGCACTAGGGCGCCGCACCGCCACAATTGCGTCGGACCCGAGCCTGGAACGCCCCGCGCGTCCCACGCGTTGGCCTTTCATCAAGGGCAACGATGGAGGCTGACTCGCATGACGAAGCCGCTGACAAGAGCGGTGCGACCGGTTCCCGACGAGAACCAGTGCCACAAGGGCGCCGGCAGCGCGCCGACAATTCCCGTCGACACCACCAAAGGCCATCGCGACGACGAGAAGCAGAACATCCGTGAGCAGGCCGCGCACGGCAACCTCACCCAGAACACCAGCAACCGGCGCATGGGATAGGCGCGAAAACCAGGGGGATGAAGAAGGAGATACGAACTTGGTTACTCCCGGCAAATGGTACGATCCGATTTCCGAACGCTGGATCGCGCCACGCGAACATCACTCCGCAGCCAGATCTTCCCACGCGACCGAGAATCACGTCCTCGAGTTCCAGAGGAATGTCGAGATCCAGCGCATCTGGCGCGCGCTGGTCGACTGCTGCGCAAGCAACTAATCTGTTACCCGTGTGAGACGCTGCAGAAGCGTCCGCCGCATATCCGTCCGTGCATGACCGAGCCCGCATCCTCCGCCAGACCCGTCGTCGTCGCGATCCGCTACCTCGCGATCATTGCCGGCGGCGCGTGCCTGCTGCTCACCGCCGTCTGCTTTGCCATTGCGTGCCAGTTCTTCATCCAGACCGGCGTTTTTGCGCAATCGTATGCGATGGTGGGATCGATCAGCGGCGTGCTGGGGGATATTGGCGCTGAAGCTGGCGAGCGTGTGGAAGTAGGCTTTCGCAAGCTCCTTCGGATGGAACCGCGCATCGCCGTGGCGCCTTGGAAAGGGCCCAATCACGGATGGAACAAACGCGCCGCAGGCCCGATTCAGGCCACATCCTCTCCGGATTTGCGGCTCATTGCCACCTAACTCTTTGTAGAGAAAGGAAAGGTAACGAGTTGCGTCATGCGTAACCGGGAGACCAGGATGGGCAACCGCACCGCAAAGTTCACGTCCGCGCTGATTGGCAGCATCATTGCCGGCGCACCTCTGGCCGCCGTGTCGCAGAACGCGCCGACTGCGCCCAGCGCGGCAAACACGACGGCGGCAGCCACCAGCGCGGCAAGCACGACGAATGCCGCGAGCGACTGCCTCGCCTCGCCGAAGGGCGTCGCGCCGCAGGGGCAGCACTGGTTCTATCGGGTGGAACGCGCGACCAAGCGGCAATGCTGGTATCTGCGCGCGGAAGGCAGTAAGGCTACGCAGAACGCGCAGGCGGCGGCCGACACGCCGAATGCAAATCCGGCCGCGCCGTCATCGGTGCAGAATGCGCGCGCTGAATATGTCGCGCCGCAAACCACCCCCGCAGCGAGTGCACCGGCGCCGGCCACCACCTCACCGCAGCAGGCGTTTGGCCCCACCACGGATGCCAATGCACCTCAGCCCGCGGTCGCCGCTCCCTGGCCCGATGCCGCTCCCGCCACCGCTTCGCCCGCGCCGCAATCTGCCCCCGCCTCCACGCCTGCAACGACCTCGCAGCCAAGCGCGCAACCGGCCGCAGCCCCTGCTCCGGTCACGCTCGCCGCTGCAGATAGCGCTGCCGACAAGTCGACCGGCTCGCTCCAGATGCTGCTGCTCGTCATCGGCGGCGCACTGGCGCTCGCTGGCCTGCTCGCCAGCCTGATCTACCGCTTCGCCGGTGGCCGCGTGCGCGTGCAGACGTCCGATCGCCGCGTGAACTGGGACAATCGGCAGGATCGCGACGACAGCCGCGCGCCGTGGCTCAATGCAGCCCCGACACCCATGCCACGCACGACGCGACCGCTTCCGGTAGATTTCGACGCCGTGCGTCCGCAAGCGCCGCAGATCGCCGCGTTCAGCGACGCGATCGGCCGGATCGCCGCGCAGGGCCGTTCCACCGAAATTGCGGTCGCAGAGCCTGAGGACACCGGGATCGACTATTTCGAGGACGAATTCGAGATCGAAACACCGGCGCCCCAGCTTGCGGCCGACAGCCACTCCGAAGCGGAGGCCAACCCCGATGTGATCGATCTCGATGTGGCCGATCACGACCTGGCCGGTCACGATCTGGATGCGCACCAAGAGGGCGTGCGCGAGGCGGGTGCGCACGAGGACCACGCGCACGACGAAACTGCCGTCGACATCGATATCATCACGTCGATGCTGGAGCGGCTGGCGGCGCAAGGGCCACGGCTGTCGCAGCCTGGCTTCGAACCTAGCCTTGAAGCTGACCTTGCAGCGCTCGCACGAAGCTCACGAGGCCAGTCCGCCGCTCGCGCTTAAGGCGTTCGGCCTTCAGGATCGACTGCACCTCGGCGAAGGCGTCATCAACATTGTGATTGATGACGATGTAATCGTACTCGGCCCAGTGGCTCATCTCGTGGCTGGCGCGGCTCATGCGCTTGCGGATCACCTCGTCGGAATCCTGTGCGCGCGAATGCAGCCGCTTCTCGAGGTCAGCCGCTGAGGGCGGCAGGATGAAGACGCTGACGACGTCGGCGCGCGCCTTCTCGCGCAGCTGCTGCGTGCCCTGCCAGTCGATGTCGAACAGCACGTCCTGCCCGGCCGACAGTGCGGCCTCGACCGGGCCACGCGGCGTGCCGTAGCTGTTGTCGAATACGGTGGCCCATTCCAGCAGCTCGCCGGCCTTCACCATCGCCTCGAAGGTGGCCTTGTCGACGAACGAATAGTCCTTGCCGTTGACCTCGCCCGGCCGCATCGCCCGCGTGGTCGCGGAGACCGACATCTTCAGGCCCGACATGCGCTCGATCAGTAGGCGCGACAGCGTCGTCTTGCCCGCGCCCGAAGGCGAGGACAGCACGAACATCAATCCGCGGCGCTCGACCCCGTCAGTTCCGTGACCGCTTGTCGTCATCGATCACTCCAGATTCTGGACCTGCTCGCGGAACTGCTCGACCACGTTCTTCATGGCGAGACCGGTATTGGTCAGTTCGATGTCGTTCGACTTCGAGCAGCAGGTGTTGACCTCGCGGTGAAACTCCTGCGCCAGGAAGTCGAGCTTGCGGCCGATCGGGCCGCCCTTGCCGATCAGCTCGCGCGCCTGCGCGATGTGGGAGGTGATGCGGTCGAGCTCCTCGCGGATGTCGGCTTTGGTCGCGATCAGGATCGCTTCCTGCATCAGGCGGTCGGAATCGAAACGGTCGGTGGTGTCCAGCAGCGCGGCGATCTGCTCGGCGAGCCTCGCCTTGATCGCCTCGGGCTTGCGGCCCGGCGCGATCTCCGCCTTCTTCGCCAGCTGCTCGACCTCATCGATGCGCTGGGTCAGAATCTGGCCGAGCGAGATCCCCTCCCGCTTGCGCATCGCGACGAGCTCGTCGAGCGCCTTGTCGAAGGCTTCGGCTGCGGCGACACGCACCGCCTTGTCCTCCTCCTCGTCGCCCTCGGGCTCGGCGACCTCGACGACCCCCTTGATGGCGAGCAGGCCGTCGATGCTCGGCGCCACCGCGTCGACCTTGCCGGAGATCATTGCGGCGGCCTTCAGCACGGCGTTGAGCACATCCTCGTTGACGCGAACGGTGGCAGCAGCATTGGCGCGCTTGACGTTCAGATTGGCGTAGACGGTGCCGCGCGAGAGCAGCTCGCCGGCGCGCTTCTTGGCGTGGGCCTCGAGCTCGTCGAACCCCTGCGGCAGCCGCACCCGCAAGTCAAAGCCCTTGGCGTTGACCGACTTCAACTCCCACTCGAACGTATACGGCCCGCTTGCGCCGTGGCGTCTCGCAAAGCCGGTCATGGACGACAGCGCCATCAGGTCAAATTCTCCAACAAGCATGGGATTCGCGAGGCCATCAGGCCACGGGAATCTTAAGACTATTTTGCACGAAAGTGGAATCCGCAATGTCCGCAGGCCGGTCTGCGCAAGGCCCGAGGCTGGAGCAGCCCTAGCGCTGGATCACCGGCGGCGATGGCTGCACCGCGCCCTGGCGGGCGGGCGCCGCCGGCCGGGCGGGCGGCTTCCTCTGCTGGGGCGGCCGGGGGGCCGGCGTTGTCGCGGTCGGCACCGTATCTGCGGCCGAGGGTGCCGCAGCCGCAGGCGGCGGCGCGTCCTCGGCCGGCTCAACCGTGTCGTTCTGGATCTGCTTCTCCATCGCGCGCAGTTTCGCGACGTTCTTCTGATGCGCGTCGTAGGTCTCGGTGAAGGCATGCCCGCCCGAGCCGTCGGCGACGAAATAGAGATCGCGGGTGCGGGCCGGGTTGGCGGCGGCCTCCAGCGAGGCGCGGCCGGGATTGGAGATCGGACCGGGCGGCAGGCCCTCGATCACATAGGTATTGTAGGGCGAGGGCTGCGTGATCTCGCTGCGCTTGATCGGGCGTCCCAGCGTGCCCTTCCCGCCGACCAGGCCGTAGATGATGGTCGGATCGGACTGCAGCTTGATCTTCTGCTTGAGGCGGTTGACGAACACCGCGGCGACGCGGCTGCGCTCGTCGGGCTTGCCGGTCTCTTTCTCAACGATTGAGGCGAGTGTCACCAGCTGCTCAGGAGTCTTGACCGGAAGATCAGGGCTGCGGCGCTCCCAAATCTCCGCGAGCACGCGCTTGTGCGCTTGCTGCATGCGCTGGATCACTTGCTCGCGCGGGGTCCCGCGCGGGAACTTGTAGGTCTCGGGCAGCAGGGTGCCCTCGCGCGGCACTTCGCGTACGCTGCCGGTGAAGATGTCGTTGTCGGAGAGACGCGCCACGATCTGCTCGGAGGTCAGGCCCTCCGGAATGGTGACGGCATGCTGCACCACCTTGCCCTCGACAATGGTGGCGATCACGTCGCGCAAGCTCGCGTTCTTCTGGAACGAATATTCGCCCGGCTTGAGGTCCGAGCTCGCCTTCAGCGCGGCCACAGCGCCGATGAACACCCAGGGATTGACGTCGGTCACGCCTTCCCTGTTCAGGGTCTCGGCGATATCGCGCTTACCTGCACGCTGAGGAATGTTGACGACCTTGTCTTCCTTCAGCGGCCCGGGCGATTCGAGCACCTGCCGGCCGTAATAGTAGGCAGCTCCCGCTCCAATCATACCGATCAAAAGCAGGGTGATGATGGCGTTACCGACTACAACGAAGGGATTGCGCGCCCGCTCCGAACGCCTCGGCGGCGGCGGGACTTGCTCGGGCTCGAGCGCTGCCCGCGGACTCCGGGGCGAAATGGGCGGCCTTTCACTCATCGAAGCAACCTGAATCCTGCCGGTTCAATCGCAGCCTGACAATCGCTTGCCGAGCCAAATGCACGCGCCCACAGATATGACTATCGCCGAATACGGCAAAACGGTGGATTCGTCGCAAACACAAACTATTGGGCCAGACGCCGGACGATCACCGACGCATTGGTACCGCCGAAACCAAAAGAATTCGACAACGCGACGTTGACCTCGCGCTGCTTCGCCTTGTGCGGCACGAGATCGATCGCGGTCTCCACCGACGGATGATCCAGATTGATGGTCGGCGGCACGATATTATCGCGAATCGCCAGAATGGCGAAGATCGCCTCGATTGCGCCGGCCGCACCGAGCAGATGGCCCGTCGAGGACTTGGTCGAGGACATCGCAACCTTGGAAGCAGCATTGCCGAGCAGGCGCTCGACTGCGCCAAGTTCGATCTCGTCGCCGAGCGGCGTCGAGGTGCCGTGCGCGTTGATGTAATCGAGATCAGACGCCGTCAGGCCGGCGCGCTTGAGCGCGGCCGACATGCTGCGGAAACCGCCATCGCCATCGGGTGACGGCGACGTAATGTGATAGGCGTCACCCGACAGACCGTAGCCGATCACCTCGGCATAAATCCTGGCGCCGCGGCGCTGGGCGTGCCCGAGCTCTTCGAGGACGAGGACGCCGGCGCCCTCGCCCATCACGAAGCCATCGCGGTCCTTGTCATAGGGGCGTGAGGCCTTCTCGGGGGTCTCGTTGAAGCCGGTCGACAGCGCGCGCGCGGCGTTGAAGCCGGCAATGCCGATCCGGCTGATCGGCGACTCCGCGCCGCCGGCGACCATGACGTCGGCATCGCCGAGCGCAATCAGGCGGGCGGCGTCTCCGACAGCATGCGCGCCAGTCGAGCAGGCCGTGACCACCGAGTGGTTCGGGCCCTTCAGGCCGTGGGCGATCGAGACATAACCGGAAGCGAGATTGATCAGGCGGCCCGGAATGAAGAATGGCGAGACCCGGCGCGGGCCTCGCTCCTTCAAGAGGATCGCAGTCTCAGCAATGCCGTTGAGGCCGCCGATGCCGGACCCGATCATGGTGCCGGTCGCGCATTTGTCCTCTTCGGTCTCGGGATGCCAATTGGCGTCGTCGAGCGCCTGGCCGGCCGCGGCCATGCCGAAGATGATGAAGTCGTCGACCTTGCGCTGGTCCTTCGGCTCCATCCACTTGTCCGGATTGAAGCTGCCGTTGCTGCCGTCGCCGCGCACGACCGTACAGGCGATCTTCGTCTGCAGATCGGAGACATCGAAGCTCTCGATCCTGCGCGCACCGCTCTCGCCGTTGAGGATGCGCTTCCAGGTCGGCTCGACGCCGCAGCCGAGTGGCGACACCATGCCGAGACCAGTGACGACAACCCGCCTCATATCCGAAAACTCCGCATCGAAAGATTCACGGCCAATAACAAGAAACCGGCTGACCGCTGCGAAGCGGCCCGTCCGGTTTCAATGTTGTCCCCGCGAAAATGAAGAGCCTTAGCTCTTCGCGTTCTTCTCGAGAAACTTGGTGGCGTCGCCGACGGTGAGAATGGTCTCCGCGGCGTCGTCCGGAATTTCGCACCCGAATTCTTCTTCGAACGCCATCACCAGCTCGACGGTGTCCAGACTGTCGGCGCCGAGGTCGTCGATGAAGCTCGCAGCGTCGACAACCTTCTCGGGTTCAACACCAAGGTGTTCGACCACGATCTTCTTAACCCGCTCGCCAATGTCACTCATTGCATAACCTCGTGTTGTTCCCTGTAGACCCGACCCCCCGGGACGATACGAGCCGTCGTGGTCGTTGACTGCCTTCGCTTACGAACTTTGATTTGGCCCCATCTTTACCGATGCGGCCCGGCGAACGACGGCTAAGGCTCCGCATCGCCAATATACAGGGTTTCAAAAACCTGCAATGGCGTTCTTTGCCCATCCGTTCAGCGTCCGGTTAACATACTTCAAGTGCCTTGACTACACGCCTCAATTCGCTCCGGAAACGGCCGTTTGCCGCATCCCGCCCGCCCATGCGAAACGTCAGATCATGGCCATGCCGCCGTTGACGTGGATGGTTTGGCCGGTGACGTAGGCTGCTTCGTTCGAGCTGAGATAGACGGCGGCTGCCGCAATGTCCTCGGGCGTGCCCAGACGGGCGGCTGGAACCTTGGTCAGAATCATCTCGCGCTGCTTGTCGTTGAGCGCATCCGTCATCGGCGTCTTGATGAAGCCGGGTGCGATGCAGTTCGCGGTGACGCCGCGTTTGGCGTATTCGGCGCCGAGCGTCTTGATCATGCCGATCAAGCCGGCCTTCGAGGCAGTGTAATTCCCCTGCCCGGGATTGCCCGTAACGCCGACCACCGAGGTGATGGCGATGATGCGGCCGAAGCGCTTGCGCATCATCAATTTGGTGGCGGCGCGCGCCAGGCGGAAGGTCGCGGTCAGATTGACGTTGATAACCTCGTCCCAATCCTCATCACGGAGCTGAACGAACAAATTGTCCCGCGTAATACCGGCATTTGCGATGAGAATGTCGACCTGGCCCATCGCCGCTTCCGCAGCCGGCACCAGCGCCTCGACCTCATCGGCCTTGGAGAGATTGCAGGGCAGCACATGGGTGCGCTCGCCAAGCTTGCCGGCAAGCTCATCGAGCACTTCTTTGCGCGTTCCTGATATCGCGACGGTGGCGCCCTGCGCGTGCAGCGCCTGTGCGATCGCACCGCCGATGCCGCCGGTCGCGCCGGTGACGAGCGCCTTTTTGCCAGTCAGATCGAACATGGAAAAACTCCTCTAGCCCTGCTTCGCAGCGGCCAATGCATCCTTGGCGGCGGCAATATCATTGGGACCGCCGACCGCAACACCGACAGCGCCGTCGGCGATGCGCTTCACGAGTCCCGTCAGCACCTTGCCCGCGCCGATCTCGAAGAAACGGGTGACGCCCTGCCCAGCCATATAGGCAACCGACTCGCGCCAGCGCACCGTGCCGGTGACCTGCTCTACCAGGCGGCGGCGGATTTCGTCGGGATCGGTGATGGCGCGGGCCAGCACATTGGACACCAGCGGCGCAGCCGGCGCCTTGATCGTCACCTTGGACAGCGCTTCCGCCATGGCGTCGGCCGCGGGCTGCATCAGTTTGCAATGGAACGGCGCGGACACCGGCAGCAGCATCGCACGCTTGGCGCCTTTGGTCTTGGCAATCTCGACCGCGCGATCGACCGCCGCCTTGTCGCCGGAGACGACCACCTGCCCACCACCATTGTCATTGGCGGCCTGGCAGACCTGGCCCTGCGCCGCCTCCTTGGCGACCTCCATGGCCGCGTCATAATCGAGGCCGAGCAGCGCGGCCATGGCGCCGGCGCCAACAGGCACGGCTTTTTGCATTGCGAGACCACGAATACGAAGCAGCCGCGCGGTGTCCGAGATGGTCAGGCTCCCAGCCGCAGCCAGCGCCGAATATTCACCGAGCGAGTGGCCGGCCACGAAGGCCGCATCCCGCCCGACGGAAAACCCGGCCTCAGCCTCGAGCACCCGCAGAGTGGCCATGGACATCGCCATCAGGGCCGGCTGGGCGTTTTCGGTGAGCTGAAGGGTTTCAGCCGGGCCATCCCAGATAGTCGCCGTCAGCTTCTCCCCGAGCGCGGCATCGACCTCGTCGAACACGGCGCGCGCCACCGGAAAGGTGTCGGCCAGGGCCTTGCCCATGCCGACTGCCTGGGAACCTTGTCCAGGAAATGTGAATGCTGCCGTCATCGGCGCTCCCTGCTTGTCGGGCGTGATCCCTCTCGAGAACCGGCAGCCGATGACGCACGGCCTTAGGCCATGGTTCCGGATCATGCTCCAAAGGGGGCCGTAGACACTGTCCGGGGCTGGAATGTCAAGCCAAGATAGGGACTTCGGCCAGCATTCACCTGGGGATGCGACGCCTAGAACCCGCCATTGGCCTGGTTGGCATCAACCACCGCCCCTGCCTGCGCACGGCGCGCGCTGTTGACGAGCTGGCAGGGACGGTCATCCCGATCGGGCTTGGCGGTCGCAAGCCGGAGCACCGCAGCGTAGCTCGGCTGCACCTCCATCCGGCCGCCATGCCGGCTCTCGCTCAGCAGACGATGCACCTTCGGCAGGTTGTAGCAGGGCACGTAGAACAGAAGATGATGCTCGAGGTGGTAGTTCACGTAGTACGGCGCGATGAAAAGCCGCTCGAAAAAATTGGCGTGGGTGGTGCGGGTGTTGCGCAGGGGATCGCTGCTGTCAGGCACGACAGCATGCTCGGCGATGTTGCGGATGCGGGTGATGACCATCATCCAGGTGAGCAGCGGCACCAACCACAAAAGCGGATAGGCCCACCACACGCCGGCCGCCGCAAGGCCAGCGAACATCGCGGCGTTGACGAGGCATTGCGGGCCGAGCTTGTCCCAGAAATGCGCGGCGCGCTGGCGCCACGGCCAGTCCCTCGGTCCGAGCGCATTGAGCAGTTGCGCCTTGCGCTGCTGGTAGCCGGTCTGCCCGGTGATGTCGCGAATGAACTTGCGGCGATAGCTGAGCTTGGTGATCGGAAACGGCGCCGACAGCACCAGATCAGGATCGTCCTCCTGTTGGGTGCGGGCGTGGTGTTGAAGGTGGTAGCGCCGGTAACTGCGTGTCTCCGCAAAGAGCGGATAGGCGCAGAGCCATTGGCTCAATGCCAGATTGGTCTTCTCGTCCGCGGACAGACAGCCATGGGCGCCGTCATGCATGAGGATCGCCAGGCCCAGCTGGCGCGAGCCGATGATCGCGACGGCGAGAATATAGGTGATCGGATTGGGCCACCATGCGACCAGGGCGATCGCACCTGATATCAGCGCCCAGGCGTGCGCGATCATCGCAACGCCCTTCCAGGTCACGCGTTGGCGTACGTCGGCCAGTTGTTTGTCGGTGAGGAAATCGCGGGCCCGCATGCGAAGCGCGGTCATGACCTACTCCTCCTCGTTCTGATGGCTTGACGCATTGTGCTCGTCGACGAGACGCAGCCGCCCAGTGTCGCTGCTGGATTTCGCCTGCGCGCCGAGCACACGCAGCATCTCGGCGCACAGCGCCTCCGGCGAGCGGCCCATGGCACAGCCTTCGAGAATGATTCCGATGGCGACAGCCCAGAACCGCCGCGAGCTATCGTCGGGAGCGCGCAGCGACCGCCAGCCATGGCGCGCCACCTGGCCCGCATAGGCGCGCGCGCCTTCAGAATGCAGGCGCTCGATGGTGCGCTCGACCAGCGGTGCCAAATCCTGGCGCCGGCGCGTCAGTGTCAGCGCCTCGGCGAAGAAGGCAATCGAATCGCTCGCCGTCACGGTCTCGGCCAACGCGCGGGTGTATTCGCCGGGCGTGCGCGCCTTCAGCGCCGCCTGCTCGGTCGCGCGGGCCAAATACAGCAGATCGCGGCAGGCGCATTCGACGAAGAGCGCTTCCTTGGTTCGGAAATAATAGGTGATCTGGCTCGGGAACGCGTCCGCGGCGGCTGCGATGTCGGTGATCGCGGTGCCCGACAGGCCCCGCTCGCGAAACAAGGGGCTCGCGGCATCCAAGAGCAGAGACCGCATCTTGCGGCCAGCCGAGCGCGTCGCCCGCGCGGCATGTTTGGGGTCGCCAACCGCTTCCAACGACTCCTGGGCCGACTTTTCCACCATCTCATCCTCGCGCGGCATTGTTTGTATGACATACAAACAAATAAATCAAGCTGGATATGGTATTTAAGAACCGTTTGTCCGCCCGCACCGGGACGATCCGGGCCGAAAGCAAAGCGCTCAACCTTGCCAAGCCGGCCAAAATCCGTATAACGCGCGCATCCGCAGACCCCGGCCGGGAGCTGAACGGACGGTCTCAGCAAATCCTCAGTGATTTTGGTGTGGCAGGGCCAGTCGACCCGTCGTCCCGTGTTTCCGCCTTCTGAGCTTAATCCCAGAGTCCTTTCCGAAGGTCTCTTAAGGGCTTGACGCCGGGCAATGCGCCAACACGAGGAAAGGACGACAATGGCTCTCTATGAGCATGTTTTTCTCGCGCGCCAGGACGCGAGCACGCAGCAGGTCGAAGAGCTGACTGCGCAGATGACCGGCATCGTCGAGGGTCTCGGCGGCAAGGTCACCAAGACCGAGAATTGGGGCGTTCGCTCCCTCACCTACCGCATGAACAAGAACCGCAAGGCGCACTTCGTGCTGCTCAACATCGACGCGCCGTCCGCGGCGATTGCCGAGATCGAGCGCCAGGAGCGCATCAGCGAAGACGTGATCCGCTATCTCAGCGTCCGCGTCGAGGAGCTCGAGGAAGGTCCGTCCGCGATGATGCGCAAGGCCGACCGTGATCGCGAGCGTGACGACCGTGGCGGTGGCTTCCGCGGCGAGCGTGAAGGCGGCTTCCGTGGCGATCGCGACGGCGGCTTCCGCGGTGATCGTGGCCCGCGCCGTCCGCGCGACGAAGCTGAAACGGATGGGGAGTAAGAACAATGGCTGAAGCTGGTGCACGCCGCCCGTTTTTCCGTCGCCGCAAGAGCTGCCCGTTCACGGGAGCCAATGCGCCGAAGATCGACTACAAGGACTCCAAGCTCCTGATGCGTTACGTCTCCGAGCGCGGCAAGATCGTGCCGAGCCGCATCACCGCGGTGTCCGCGAAGAAGCAGCGTGAACTCGCCCGCGCCATCAAGCGCGCACGGTTCCTGGGCCTGCTGCCCTACGTCATTCGCTGACACGACCACTTTCGACCGGCGACGATTGCCGTCGCCGGTCGTGACTTTCTGAACTCATAAGGCTTCCGGGTCGTCCGGTCGCCGATGGTTGGGGCAAAGCGCCTCTAACCGCTCGAAGGGAGCGGGACAGCTGATGATGGCATTTGGACTGATAGCCCTGATCGCCGGCGCTGCGTCGGCCCTGATGTTCGCCTCGATCGTCTCGGGCGCGCTGATCTCGCTCGTCCTGGTCTGCCTTGCTCCTCTCCCTTTGATGCTTGTCGCGATCGCCTGGGGCCCGCTTTGCGGCGCGCTTGGCGGTCTTGCCGCAACGCTCGTCATCGGCGTCGCACTCAGCACGCCCCTCGCCCTCGGTTACGGTCTTGCGATCGCATTGCCGGCCTGGTGGCTTGGCCATCTCGCCATGCTGGGACGGCCGTTGGCTGATGGTAGCGTGGACCCGGATCCGGCTTCGCTGCAGGTCGAGTGGTATCCGCTCGGTCGTGTCCTGCTCTGGATTGCGGCGCTCGCCGCGCTTCTGACTGCGGGATCATTGTTTTCCCTGGGAAGCGATGCGTCGACGATCAGCGACGCCATGCGCCGCGGCTTCGCCAGGGTGCTCACGCTGATGGGCGAGACCAACGTCACGGAGAATGATCCCCGTGTCGGCCTGATGGTCGCGGTCACGCCGGTTCTGGTGGCAGCATCCCAGATGGCAACGCTGACTTTGAACCTCTGGCTCGCCGCCAAGGTCGCGGCTGTTTCGGGACGGCTGCATCGGCCCAGGCCGGACCTTAGCCGCACGAACTTGCCGCCGATGACCCTCGTGGCACTCTGCGTTGCGCTGGCCTTCAGCTTCTTCGGCGGAATGACCGGCATTCTCGCCATCGTCGTCACGACCGTCTTGATGGTGGCCTATGCGCTGGTCGGCCTTGCTGTTCTGCATACCATTACGCATGGCCTCGCCAGCCGCGCATTCTGGCTCGCCGCCGCCTACGTCATCATCTTCATGTTCAGCGTGAGCCTTGTCCTGCTCACCATCCTTGGGCTCGCGGATGCCGTGTTCGGCTTCCGGGAGCGCTTCCTGCGCAACCGGCAACCGCCGCCATTGCCGACATCTTAAGTCCACCCCGAAAACTGAAACCAGAGCACTTCAAAGGAGAACGAATATGGAAGTCATTTTGCTGGAACGCGTGAGCAAGCTCGGTCAAATGGGCGAAGTCGTGAAGGTTCGCGACGGCTATGCCCGCAATTTCCTGCTCAAGCGCGGCAAGGCGCTGCGCGCCACCGCCGACAACCGCGCCAAGTACGACGGCATGAAGGCCGAACTCGAAGCTCGCAACCTTGCCTCGAAGGGCGAGGCAGCCAAGGTCGCCGAGAAGATCGAGGGCAAGAACATCATCGTGATCCGCCAGGCTTCGGAAGCGGGTCAGCTGTTCGGCTCGGTCACCGTGCGCGACGTGGTTCTCGCCTTCGAGGCTGACGGCGTCACGCTCGCCCGTCCGCAGGTTCAGCTCGATGCGCCGATCAAGACCATCGGCAAGCACTCGATCACGGTCGCCGTTCATCCCGAGGTCGAGGTCGAAGTCACCGTCACGGTCGCGCGCAGCCAGGACGAGGCCGAGCGCATCAATCGCGGCGAGGACATCTCGACCCGCAACGAGGACCGCGACGCAGCCGCCGAGGCGATCGCCGCGGCCGGCGAGTTCTTCGATCCGGAAGCCCAGCACGACGAGGTCGAGCCGGCCCCCGCTGCAGAAGAGAAGTAAGCCTCGCGTTCATACGCGAAGCGAAGCCCGGTCGCCTCAGGCGGCCGGGCTTTTCATTTCGACGGCAATGTCCTCGCTCAGCATCGCGATCGAGGCGAGCGCCGTTGCCATGTGCCTCTCTCGTCGGCTCCGCACGACGAAGCGAAGGCCGCGCTGAGCGCAGTCTTCGCAGATTGACGGGATTATCGGTTATCGCGAGATCGGGGGAGCCGGCGGACCGGAGGATTCCGACGGTGCAGGCGACGGAGCCGCGGCGGGCGCAGACGGGGCCGGCTCTGCCGGCTTGGCTGCGGGCTCGGAACTGGGCGCGGGCTCAGTCAGTTTGGATGCGGCAGCTTCGGCAGGCTTGGGAGCGGCCGGCTCAGTCGGCTTGGCGGCATCAGTCGGCGGAGCCGGCGTGACCTGCGGGACCGGGTCGGGGCGCAGAGCCGGCGCGTCGTTGCCGCTCGGCTCGACCTTGGCGCTCTCCGGCTTCACATCGGCGGGCTTCTCGGCCGGCTTGGCGCTGTCAGGCTTGGACCCTTCACGAAGGGAGTCGGCCTTCGCATTCTCGTTCTTCGGCTCGATCTTGGGTTCGACCTTCGGCGCAACAGCGTCCTCGCTTTCCGGCTTGCCACGCTTGCTCATGCGCTTGCCCTTACGGCCCGCCGGCCGCTGTTCGGTCGTGGCCTCAGGCTTCACGCCTTCCTTGGCACCGTCCTCACTCGGTCGCGCCGCGCGCTTCTGGCGCCCCTCAGGCGCCGGTGCGGCACCCTCGCCCTCCGGCTTGGTGGCCTCTTGCGGACGCTGGCGGCGCCCCTGATGTTCTGGCGACTGCCCAGGATTCGTGTTGGCGTCCTTCTCCCTGGCGCCGTCCTTCTTGTCCCTGCCTTCCTTGCCGTCCTTGGCCTGGTAACGGACGTCGGCGGCGCCATTGGAGACCAGATAGGAGGCCAGCACGCCGGCCATGTCCGGGCTGGTGGTGTAGTGCTGGCGCAGGAAGCCCGGCAACGAGCTCGGCGAGACCGTCTTCAAAAGCCCCCGCGGGCTCTTGTGGCAGGCGTTGCAGGTCTGCGCGAAGAGTTGGGACGGGGCCTTGCCGGCCTCGAGGTTCGTCGCCTGCGCCAAAGCGGCATCGGTAGCACCGAAGCCGACCAGAAACAGCACCGTGGCGAGGCTGAGCGCTCGGCTCGACATTCCCATCATCTCCATTGAAATCCGATAGATAAGGCCGGTATCCGGCGCGGCAGCGGTCACCTTTTAGCCGATTGCGCCGCGAATGGAAGCGCACTCATCGAACATGTGAGCACGCAGTTTTCGAATATCGGCTTTGAACACAGTGCAATAGCGGGGCGGTAATCGGCTGCTTAGATTTACATGCGAACGCATGGGAACCAACGGATTTTCCAAGCGTCGATGTGACGGCCGGGTAGTGGCATCTTTTCGGGTTCGCTCGAGAGGTTGGTGTCGATGGACCGCTTGTTGCGTAAGTTTTTGACTCAATTCATCCGCCGCGGGTCGATGACGGTGACCACGGCGGGCGGATTGAAATTCAGCGTCGGTGACGGCTCCGGTACGCCGGTCGAAGTGCGCTTCGTCACGGCCGATGCTCAACGAAAGATCCTCATCAATCCCGAACTGGGGCTTGGCGAGGCCTATATGAACGGCGAGTTCGTCGTCGAGCGCGGCAGCATAGCTGATGCCCTGGCGATCCTGCTCGATCAACCCGACCTGTTGCCGCATTGGGCAAAACCCTGGTGGCACCTGCGCTATCTGGTCAGACACCTCAGACAATTCAATCCGCGAACGCGTTCGCGCAGCAATGTCGCGCATCACTACGATCTCGATGCGAGGCTCTATTCACTTTTCCTTGACGCCGACAAGCAATACAGCTGCGCCTATTTCGAGACTCCGGACGCTACGCTCGACGATGCGCAGCTCGCCAAGAAGCGGCACGTCACCGCAAAACTGTTGGTCAACCGCGGTCAGCGCGTGCTCGATATCGGCTCGGGCTGGGGCGGGCTCGGACTCTATCTCGCCGAGATCGTGGGGGCCGACGTCACCGGCGTGACGCTATCGACGGAGCAGTTGCAGATCGCGAAGGCGCGAGCCGCCGAAAAGGGGCTGACGCAGCACGCGCGCTTCCTGCTCCAGGACTATCGCGACATCGACGGGCAATTCGATCGCATCGTCTCGGTCGGCATGTTCGAGCACGTCGGAGCCAGGTTCTACAGCACCTATTTCCGGCGCTGCGCTGAGTTGCTGAGCGACGACGGCATCATGCTGCTGCACTCGATCGGCCGCTCGCAGGGACCGGATTCGACCAATCCCTGGATCGCCAAATACATCTTCCCGGGCGGCTACATTCCCTCGCTGTCGGAAGTGCTGCCCGCGATCGAAGACGCCGGCCTTCTGGTCTGCGACATCGAGATCCTGCGCCTGCACTATGCCGAGACGCTGAAGGCTTGGCGGGAGCGCTTCATGGCGCGACGCGAGGAAGCCGTACAGCTTTACGACGAGCGCTTCGCGCTGATGTGGGAATTTTATCTGGCGGCCTGCGAGATGACGTTCCGCAAGCAAGGGATGATGAATTTCCAGGTCCAGCTCACCAAACGCCAGGGCGTGGTCCCCATGACGCGTGACTATGTCGCGCGTGAAGAAGCCCGGCTGCGCGCTCTCGAGGGCGGCGCCAAACCGAAGCTGAAGCTCGCCGGTGAATGAGTCCTAATGACGAAGGGTGGAGATCGGAGAGGCGCGGTAAGGCGCCGTTAAGGCCAACTGCGCCCTCAGTTCCACGATAACCTCGGGGGCGACCGGCTGACGCCGGATTTCGGGCCGCTCGGCGTGCTGCATGGCGGCGATCAGGCCCGAGAGCCAAAGCCGGCTGGCCGTCTCGTTTCGCCAAATCTGGTGCTGCCGTTCTGGCCGCATCTCCTGCCTCGTTCCCATGGCGGGTCTACGGGAGACAATCCCCGGCCCGCTCGCCTGTTCCCTCTCCTATCCCCGAAAGAATCCGGGGAGATGTGATCTGGTTCACATTCCTCTCGACGGCGCTGCCTTAGACCGTGGCAATGAGCAAAGAGACCCAAACCTCATTCGACGTGCAGGATGATCTCCGCACCGACTACGCCCTGATCGCCACCGGCGTCGGCGCGGCCCTGGTTGCGCTGGTCTACCTCCTTTTGGTCTGAACCTGCACAGGACGCGCTAACGCGCGCTTAAATAGGTCTGCATCTCCATCATTAGGTTCACGGTATCCGGATTTTTCCGTGACGTGATCGCGGCGACTTCCGGTCCGACCCAAGTTCCGCGAAAATCCGTCAAGCGCGGGGCATGCTGCGGCTGCTAATCATCCACCGCTTTTAAGATCGGTTGATAGCGACCAGCTTTTGCTTCCGCTTTCGCCTGCGGCGGCGCTTTATCCCGGCCCCGCATCCGCCCAAGAAAATTGCTAAGCACGTCCGACCATGGCCCTAACTGATTCGAACGTTCTCAAACTCGCGCCCGATGCCGGAACTCCCGCCTACCGGAGCGCGCCGCACAATATCGAGGCGGAACAGAGCCTTCTGGGCGCGATCCTGGTCAACAACGATGCTTTTTACCGCGTCTCCGACTTCCTGGAGGCGAAGCATTTCTTCGAGCCGTTGCACCAGACCATTTTCGAAACCGCCGGCAGCCTGATCCGGATGGGCAAGATCGCAACGCCCGTCACGCTGAAGACCTTCCTGCCCGCCGATACCGATGTCGGCGGCATGACGATCGGGCAATATCTTGCGCGCCTCGCCGCCGAGGCGACGACTATCATCAACGCCCAGGATTATGGCCGCACCATCTACGACCTGTCGCTCAGGCGCGACCTGATCGGCATCGGCGAAGACATGGTCAATGTCGCCTATGACGCTCCCGTCGACTTCCAGCCACGGGCGCAGATCGAGGATGCCGAGCGCAAGCTGTACGAGCTTGCCGAGTCCGGCCGCTACGACGGCGGCTTCCAGAAATTCTCGCAGGCGCTGGCGGTCGCGGTCGATCTCGCGGCCAAGGCGTTCCAGCGCGACGGCAAACTGTCGGGCATCTCGACCGGTATGCGCGACCTCGACACGAAGATGGGCGGCTTGCAGCACTCCGATCTCATCATCGTTGCGGGACGCCCGGGCATGGGCAAGACGTCGCTGGCGACCAACATCGCCTACAACGTCGCCAAGGCCTATGTCGGCGAGATCCAGGCCGACGGCACCATGAAGGCCGCCAATGGCGGCGTGATCGGCTTCTTCTCCTGCGAAATGTCGGCCGACCAGCTCGCCACGCGTATCGTGGCCGAGCGGACCGGAATCCCCTCCTCCCACATCCGCCGCGGCGGCATCTCAGAAGCCGATTTCGACAAGATCCGGGAGGTCTCGATCGAGCTGCAATCGCTGCCGTTCTATGTCGACGCAACCGGCGGCCTGTCGATCGCGCAGCTGATGGCCCGCGCCCGCCGGCTGAAACGGCAGAAGGGCCTCGATCTGCTCGTGATCGATTACATCCAGCTGCTCTCCGGCTCGGGCAAGCGCGCCAGCGACAGCCGCGTGCAGGAAATCACCGAAATCACCACCAGCCTGAAGGCGCTGGCGAAGGAGCTCAACGTCCCCGTGATCGCGCTGTCGCAGCTCTCACGCCAGGTTGAATCCCGCGACGACAAGCGGCCGCAGCTCTCCGACTTGCGTGAATCCGGATCGATCGAGCAGGACGCCGACGTCGTGCTGTTCGTCTATCGCGAGGAATACTACCTCGCCATGAAGGAGCCACGCCCGGGCACGCCCGAACACGAGAAGTGGCAGCTTGACATGAGTCTTGCGCACGGAAAGGCCGAGGTCATCATCGGCAAGCAGCGCCACGGCCCGACAGGCACCGTCGATTTGGCGTTCGAAGCCTCGGTCACCCGGTTCGGCGACCTCGCGCCGGACAGTCAGCTTCCGGCCCGCAGCGGCAACGACTACTGAGTTTCTTGAACCCGGCCTGCCTCTTGCGTAAAACGACGCCATGACAATGGCGTCCGACCCGAAGATGATCCCGCAATCCGGCCTCCTCTCAGCGGAGGCCAATCAGGCTGCCGCACTCGCTGCCTACGGCGGCGTGCTGACCGTCGATCTCGATGCCATCATCGCCAACTGGCGCAAGCTCGAGAAGACGGCAGTGCCAGCCGAGTGCTCGGCGGTGATCAAGGCCGACGCCTATGGATGCGGAGCCGCGCAGGTCGCGCAGGCCCTGAACAAGGCCGGCTGCAGGACCTTCTTCGTCGCCACCATCGAGGAGGCGCGCACCGCTCGCGCTGCGATACCGGACGCGGTGATCTACGTGCTCGGCGGCTATTTCCAGAACAGCGGCGAGCACTACGCGAAGATCAATTGCCGTCCGGTGATCGGCGACCTCAACGAGCTCGCCGAGTGGGACGTGTTCTGCCGCCGCACCGGCTGGTCGGGCGGCGCCGCGATCCACATCGACACCGGTATGAACCGGCTCGGCCTGACTCTTGCCGAGGCGCAGGCCATCATCCCCCGCATCAATGCCGGCGATCACGGCATCACGCTGGTGATGAGCCATTTGGTCTCGGCCGAGCAGCTCAACAGCCCCGTCAACGCCAAGCAGCTTGCAGCCTTCCGCGGCATCGCCAGCGAATTCTCCGGCGTACCGGCGGCGCTTGCGAATTCCTCAGGCATTTTCCTCGGTGCGCCGTTCCAGTTCGATCTGGTGCGGCCGGGCGCCGCGCTCTACGGCGTCAATCCGACGCCGGAGGCCGACAATCCGATGCAGCAGGTCATCGACCTGAAGGCACGCATCGTGCAGACCCGCAATGTCGAGCGCGGCGAGACCGTCGGCTATGGCGGCACCTGGACCGCACGGCGGCCGACCAAGCTCGCGATCATCGCGGTCGGCTATGCCGACGGTTATTTCCGCGCCGCCAGCTCCAACGACGGCACACGCGGCGCCGAGGTCATCGTCGCGGGCAAGCGCTGTCCCGTGGCAGGCCGTATCTCCATGGACCTGATCGCGATCGACATCACCGATCTGCCGCCGAATGCGGCACGGCGCGGCCATATGGTCACCCTGCTCGGCGAAGGCATCACCGTTGACGAACTCGCGCACCATTTTGGCACGATCGGCTATGAGGTGCTGACCAGCCTCGGCCACCGCTACGCGCGCGTCTACAAGGGCGGCAACGTGGTCGAACCGCTGACGAAGCCGGAGCCCGCGCAGACGGCCGAACAATCGCCCTCCCCGCCGCCGATCGAGCAGCCGGGGCCGCCGCCGCCGCTGCCGGGCTGAGCGCCTCGCCGCTTACTTCTTCCGGCTGTCCAGCGCCGCCTTGCAGGTCGCGCTGAGCTGGTCACGCTTGGCGTTCAGGCAGGCGATGATCTTGCCGCCGCCGGGAGCGATGCCGGCGCAGAATTTGTCGTAGTCCGCCTTGCACGCGCCGCGCGTATCGGACGATTGTGCCGAAGCGGTCCCGGAGAACGCGACGACGAACGCAAGAACGGCAAAGCTCAATTTGGACATTGTATCTCCGGTAAGGAAAGGCAGGAGCCGGTAGCTCTACATGAAGATTGCGACATTCAACATCAACAACATCAACCGTCGCCTGCCCAATCTGCTCGCATGGATGCGCGCGGCGAAGCCCGATGTCGTCGCGCTTCAGGAATTGAAGGCAAGTGATGGCGAATTTCCGGCAGAAGCGATCGAAAAGGCCGGTTACGGCGCAGTCTGGCGTGGCCAAAAGACCTGGAACGGCGTCGCCATCCTCGCCCGTGGCACGGAGCCTATCCTCACGCGCGACCGGTTGCCGGGAAAGCCTGGGGATCTCGAAGCCCGTTACATCGAGGCCGCCGTGCGCGGGATCATCGTCACGAGCATCTACCTCCCCAACGGCAATCCGCAGCCGGGGCCGAAATTCGATTACAAGCTCGACTGGTTTGCACGGCTGAAACGTCACGCCAAGACGTTCATCAAGCAGGACCTGCCCGTGGTGCTCGCCGGCGACTACAACGTCGCGCCCGATGAGATCGACATCTATCCGACGCGTTCATGGGACAAGGATGCGCTGATCCAGCCGAAGAGCCGCGCGGCGTTTGCCTCGCTCGTCGCACAAGGCTGGTGCGATGCGATCCGCGAGCTGCACCCGGACCAGCGCATTTACACGTTCTGGGACTACAAGCGAAACCGCTGGCCGCGCGATGCGGGCTTGCGGCTTGACCATCTGCTGTTGAGCCCTGCCCTCACCTCGCGCCTCGCTAGGGCCGGTGTCGACAGGAAGGTTCGCGGCGAGGACGGCGCCAGCGACCACGCGCCGGCGTGGGTGGTGCTGAAGCAATAGTGCCGCTGCCGCGGGTCAGCGCCCGTAATAGTCCTGCACCGTCTCCCATGCCGCCTTCTGCAGCAATTGCGCCGTCTCCGGATCGACCCCGGTCATGTAGGAATTGCCGATGGGCGAGCGGCCGCTCAGCGCAGCGAGCGTCACGCAGGCCGCCAGATACGTACCTGCCGGACTCGGATGGCGCTTGTCCGGCGCATAGAGATTGAGCTCAGGCTGCAGCTTGCGGACGCGCGCGAAGGCGAGGCCCGCGGGAATGACGAGCGCGTCATTGGTGTTGCCGGCGAGCGTGTAGGCCTCGGCGAGCTCTTCCGTCATTTCCGGCTTGTCGGCATAGGCCCAGGACATGAACAGCACCGGACGCATGCCGTGGGCGCGAACGATCTCGCTGTCTTTCTTCGCAAAGCTCGTGAACGCGTCTTTCAATTGCGGATGGATCGGGCACTGGCTGCAGTCCATCATCACGACCGCGTCGTACTGCCGGCCTGGCTTGTTGAACTTCACGACGTTCTGCTCGTCGAAGGAATAAGCGCCGAGGCCGCCCGGCCGCAGCAGATTGTCCATGTCGTGCCAGTCGAGCCCGGAGCCGCCGATTGTCACCATGGTGTTGCGATAGGTCGCCTTGTTCGCAGCGTCGGCTGCCCGCTCCATCAACGTCAGATGGCCCGGCATGCCGTTGTTGTAGTAGAAGAAGCTGTTGCCGACGAACAGCGCGGCCTTGGGGAAGTCCGGACCCAGCGTCGTGACCTTGGGCTTGGTCTGCGCCTGCGCTGCATCGAAGCCGGCCGCAGCGACCACAATCGCCGCGAGCATCACTCGCGTAAAAAGACGCATCATGGCTTCCTCCCGTTTTTCTCGGGCCGGAAACAAATCAGCTTTTCGAGAGCGCCTCAAGAGGACGCCGCTGCGGGCAGATATGCGTGGCGCTGCGTCCTCACCACAAATTCTTGCCGTCGATCACGTTCACCGGCACCGCGTCGAGATCGAAATCGTCGAATAGACGCGCGTTGACGCCGACCCTGGGATTGCCGAAGTCGGGCTTTCCCGTCGACCAGTCGGGCGATTCCGAGAAGGTCCCGCAGCCGCAGCTCGCACAGAAATGATGTTTGACGGTGCGGCTGCCCCAGAGATAGGTCGCAACGTTGTCGACAGGTGACAGCAGGCGAAATTGCGCGGGCGTGTAATAGGCCCACAACGCGCCACGCTTGGCGCAGAGCGAGCACGTGCAGCGCGTCACGCTCGCAGGCGCCTCGGTCACCTCGAACACCGTCTCACCGCAATGGCAGCTTGCCTCGATCGGCATGATCCGTTCCCCGCTTGTCAGGAGATGGTCGTAGCCGGACGCTGCTGCCAACATACTGTCAGCAGCGCTGACGCCCAAGCAAGATCCTGAAAACAACCCCATGCACAGTAGCCGCCCCCGTCAGGATCATGATTTTCCATTATTCCGAATTTTGGTTTGACTCGTCGGGCAAAACACTGGCAGGATGTCACCATGAACGAACTCCGTCCGCTGCGAGCAGCGCCAGGCGGGGATCCTCAATTTCCCCGATCTCCCGGAGCCCTGTCGTTGGCGTTCCTCTTCGTCCTCACCGTCGGCCTCGTCGCGGGCACCATCTCCGGCATCGTCGGCACGGGCTCGTCGATCATGCTGATGCCGGTGCTGGTCTATGCCTATGGGCCGAAGGAGGCCGTGCCGATCATGGCAGTCGCCTCGGTGATGGCGAATCTTTCGCGGATCCTCGCGTGGTGGCGCGAGGTCGACTGGCGGGCCTGCGCGGCCTATTCGGTCACGGGCATTCCGGCCGCGGCGCTCGGCGCGCGGACGCTGCTCGCCCTGCCCTCGCACGCCGTCGATCTCGCCATCGGCGTCTTCCTGATCGCCATGGTGCCGCTACGGCATTGGCTGGCACGGCACGACCTCAGGGCCAATCTCTGGCATCTGGCGATCGGCGGCGCGATCATCGGCTATCTCACCGGCATCGTGGTCTCGACCGGTCCGCTCAGCGTGCCGCTGTTCCTGTTCTACGGTCTTAGCAAGGGCGCCTTCCTCGCGACCGAGGCCGCCGCCTCCCTTGGCCTCTACTTCGCGAAATCTGTCACGTTCGAACGCTTCGGCGCGCTGACGCCGGAGGTCTTCATCAAGGGCTTGATCGCGGGCTCCTCGCTGATGTCGGGCGCCTTCGTCGCCAAGCGATTCGTACTGCACCTGAAACCGGAGATGTTCCGCCTGGTGATGGATGCGATCATGCTCGCAGCCGGGCTCTCGATGCTCTGGAACGCGACACGGCCGTAGCGCTCAGTCGGCGAATTCGGGCGCGATCGAGGGGCTGTCTGCGAGCACGCGATCCTCACCGCGCCCGGCCACCGCAAGCCCGCGCAGCACCGCATCGAGGGGTTGCGGCTTGTGATACAGAAAGCCCTGGCCGAGCCTCACGCCCATCTCGCGCATGGCCTGCGCCTGCTCGGCGCGTTCGATGCCTTCGGCGACCAGGGTGAGCCCGAGCGTGCCCGCGAGCGAGGCGATGACGCCGACGATCGCCTTGTCCTCGGCGCTCTCGGGGATCTCGCGGATGAACGCCTTGTCGATCTTGACCTTATCGAGCGGAAAGCGCCTGAGATGGGCGAGCGAGCTGTAGCCCGTGCCGAAATCGTCGAGCGCGATGGTCGCGCCCAGGCGCCGCAGCCGGCGCAGCGTATCGGACGCGCTGGCGATATTGTTGATCAGCGATCCCTCCGTGATCTCGAGCTCGAGCGACGAAGCTGCGACGCCGAACCGCTCGCAGGTCTCGCGCAATTCGGCCGCGAACGAATGATCGGCCAATTCGGAGGGAGGCAGATTGATCGCGATCCGGATGGACGACTTGCCGGCAGCGGCCAGCTGCTGCAACGCGCGGCAGGCGTCGGTCAGCACGTAGCGCGTCAGCCGCGCGTTATTTCCGCTGCGTTCGATCAGCGGCAGGAATTCGCCGGGGCCGATCACGCCATATTCGGAATGACGCCAACGAATGAGTGCTTCCAGGCCGATGACTTCCTCGGTCATCATGTCGACCTGGCTCTGATACCAGACTTCGAATTGCTGCTCGGCAAAGCCTGCGGGAATGGCGAGCTCCAGATCCCGACGGCGTCGGTAGTGACGCTGCAGCGCTTCGTCCAGCACCGCCACGGTGCCGGGCGCCTTGCTCTTGGCGTGGTAGAGCGCAATGTCGGCGAGCGCCGGCAAATGCGCCAGCTCGGGGTCGCCGGCACGGCGCACGGCAAGGCCGATGCTGGCGCGCGGCACGACCTGCTTGTCATGCAGCAGGATCGGCGCGGAGATCGCCTCCAGCAATTGTCGCGCGAAGGCTTCTGCGGCCGCTTCATTGCCGACCTCAGGGCGAATGACCACGAACTCGTCGCCGCCGAGCCGCGCGACCCAATCTTCCGGCCCGACCGTGCCACGAAGCCGCTCGGAGATCTGGACCAGAAACTTGTCGCCGGCATCGTGACCGAAGGTGTCGTTGATGCCCTTGAAATCGTCGAGATCGATGAAGCAGAACGCGATCAGCGCGTCCGGCGAGCCGGCATCCCCGCTCAAGGTCCCCAGACGCTCGGACAGCGAGCGGCGGTTGGGCAGCCCCGTGAGCGGATCGTGCGAGGCCATGTGACCGAGCCGGTCAAGCGCGCCTGATGTCGTGTGTTGCATCGCGTTGAAGGCGCTCGCGAGCTGGCCGAATTCGTTGGACGATTTGACATCCGCCGGATAGGCGCGGCCATCCTGCTTGCTGCGCTGGATCGCGGACATCATCGCCGCCAGCGGCTTGCCGATGAAGATGTTGGCGGAGATCCGCATTGCGATCATGGTCGCAAGCGTCCCGAGCAGGCCGACGATGAGTAGCAGCCCCAGCCTGCTGCCGGTGTCCGCATAGAGCGTCGCATAGGAATAGGCGATCGCGATGCGGCCGGCCTGAACGGCGATGTTGCCGTTGCGGTAGGCGATCGGACGCGAGATCTCGGTGAGAGTCTGGACCGTGGGCCGCGCCACCACCCGGGCGATCACGACGCCGGTGTCGTCGTAGACGGCAGCGGCCGCGATGGTCTCGTCGTGCATGATCTCGTTGAGCACACCCGTGACCTGGTCGTAGCGCATCTTCCAGAGCGGCTCGGCGATCAGTTCAGCACGGCTCTCGGCAACGCGAGCAATGCGGGCATCGAGCTGCCTGATCTGCGACCAGAAGCTCGACACCTCGACGCCGGCAGACGCAAGCAATTGCACCAGCAACAGCACGGGCACGGTGGCCCAGATCATCGCGCGGACGACCGAGCGCGATGGCGCGGACTTCGCTGGACCGTTCATCCCGTCAGCGTCCGGCATCATTCACCAGCGCTGCTTGGGGGTGACAGCGTGGAGATCAGCATATCAACGGAGAAGTCGTATTGGCCGCAGCGTCCCTGCTTTGCCCTGAATCGCGCAAAGTCGATGCGGTCGTAAGCCCGGGATTTGATCAGCGTGGCGACGGAGGCGAGATTGTCGCGCGTGATCGCCGACGTCTTGACTTCGATATGCGGCGAGCTGGCTGCGAAGTCGCAGCCGTCGGCATAGTCGCGCAACAGCACGACCGACCAGCCGCCGAGCAGGAAATGACCGCCGTCGCTCAGCAGCAAACGACCGGCCTTGATTTCACGCAGCGCGTCCTCCGACCAGTTGAGGCCGACGATCTGGATATCCTGTCCCGGTGTGATGCCGGCCGCCGCGACGGCCTTGAGCGCCCCCAGCGCCATCGGATCGTTACCGGCCCAGATCCCGGCGGGGCGGATGCCCTTGCGTTGCGCCCAGCCCAGGTAATTGGCCGCCACCTGCTCCGCTTCCGACTGCGTCCAGTTCGCGAACAGCATCCGGTCCACGACCACGTCGGGCGCCGCCGCGACCGCGAGCTGCAGACCGGCATTGCGGGCAATCGAGGCCGGCGTGATCTCGTCACCGCCGATCCCGAGCAGATGGATCTTGCCGTCAGGGCTTTGCCATTTCTCGTTGCGCGCTGCGCCGATCAGCGCATTCGCCATCCGCGCGCCTGCGGTCGTCAGATCGGTCGTGATGTCGCCGAGCCAGTTCTTGAGCTTGGCTCGCGGCGGCCCGAGCCGCACAGCGTCCTCGCCGATCAACGTGTTCGACAGCAGCAGCGTCTTGATGCCCGCCTTCTCGGCCGCCTCGAGGATCGGTACGGCGGCGGACTCCTCGTTGGAGAGAATGAGGAAGTCCGGCTTGTCGGCTCGGGCGACCACGCCGAGGCCAAGCTCCTGCATGGTGCGGTAATTGCGCTCGCTGGTCAGCACCTCGACATGGGCGTCGAGCTTGCGGCCGGCGGCCTGCATGGTCTGCGCGACCATGTCCCAGTAGACCTCGCCGGTCTTGCCGGGGTTCACGAAGACGATGTTGAGCGGCTTTGCATCGGCCGCAACGACACGGCCAGCCGGCACGAGAACGCCAAAGGCCATGCTCGCCGCGAGCAATATCCGTAAGAGGACCGTCATCCGTTTCGCCACCCCATCCTGGTTCCGAAACTGGACCTGCGTCCGCTAACATTTGGCAAAGTCCGGCACGGAGGGACGGCATAGCGCTAACAAAGAGTGTATGGCCGCACGGAATTGCCTTAACTGGAGCACGGATGGCTAGCCGCGCAGCCCACCGTTCCGTGCTATCAGCGCATTTTGAAACCTCCGACTCACCATACCGATGGCCAAGAACACGCTCTCCTTCGTCTGCCAGAACTGCGGCGCGGCCTATAACCGCTGGCAGGGCAAGTGCGAATCCTGCGGCGAGTGGAATACGCTCGCCGAGGAGGACACCTCAGGCAGCGTGCCGGTCTCGATCCGCTCCAAGCGCAAGGGGCGGACGTTCGCGCTGGAGAGCCTTGCCGGCAAGAGCCCGGATGCGCCGCGCATGTCGTCGGGGCTGACCGAGCTCGACCGCGTCACCGGCGGCGGCTTCGTCCGCGGCTCGGTGCTGCTGGTCGGCGGCGATCCCGGCATCGGCAAGTCGACGCTGTTGACGCAGGCGACCAGCATGATGGCTCGGGCCGGCCACCGCATCGTCTACATCTCGGGCGAAGAGGCCATCGCCCAGGTGAGGCTGCGCGCCGAGCGGCTCGGGCTGTCGGATGCGCCGGTGCAGCTCGCGGCCGAGACCTCGGTCGAGGATATCGTCTCGACCTTGTCGGAAGGCACGGTGCCCCGGCTGATCGTGATCGACTCGATCCAGACCATGTGGACCGACACCGTGGAATCGGCGCCGGGCACGGTCACGCAGGTGCGCGCTTCGGCACAGGCGCTCATTCGTTTCGCCAAGAAAACCGGCGCGGCCATCATCCTGGTCGGCCACGTCACCAAGGACGGCCAGATCGCCGGACCCCGCGTCGTCGAACACATGGTCGATGCCGTGATGTCGTTCGAGGGCGAAGGCTCGCAGCAATTCCGCATCCTTCGCGCGGTCAAGAACCGCTTCGGCCCGACCGACGAGATCGGCGTGTTCGAGATGACCGGGCTCGGCCTGCGCGAGGTCACCAACCCCTCCGAGCTGTTCCTGTCCGAGCGCGATCTCGGCACGCCCGGCACTGCTGTGTTCGCAGGGATCGAGGGCACGCGGCCCGTTCTGGTCGAGTTGCAGGCGCTGGTGGCGCCGACCTCGCTCGGCACCCCGCGACGGGCCGTGGTCGGCTGGGATCAGAGCCGGCTCTCGATGGTGCTGGCGGTGCTGGAGGCCCATTGCGGGGTCAAGCTGTCCGGCCACGACGTCTATCTGAACGTCGCGGGCGGCCTGCGCATCCACGAGCCGGCCGCCGACATGGCCGCCGCGGCGGCACTGGTGTCATCCCTGGTTAACGCGCAGTTACCCACCGATGGGGTCTATTTTGGCGAGATTTCGCTCTCCGGCGTGATCCGCCCGGTGGCGCAGACCCCGGCGCGGCTCAAGGAAGCGGCAAAACTCGGCTTCAAGCGCGCCGTACTGCCCGAATCGGCCCGGGGTGGTGAGGCGAGTGGCGATGCCGGATTGTCCCTGAACGCGATCAACAGCCTCACGACCCTGGTCGCTGAAATCGCCGCCCGTGGCTCTCGCCGGGGCGAGTCGACCGCTCCAGCGGAGAAAAATGCCACACCGGCAAGATTCCGCCGTGGAGAGGGTTAGCTGGAGGTGACGTCAAGCGCCCCCGCCGCTATACAGCCGTCACAAAAGCAGCATGGGGATTGCGTGGTTGCGGCCTTGCCGGAAGCGTCGTCAGGCCTTCTTTTAGGCCGGCGGCCAAACACCGATTCGCTGAGCACCTTTTGAGAGTACGAGCGGACCAGACCAGCCGATGCCAGTAACACTCCTCGACCTGATCCTGCTCGGTGTGATGCTGATCTCGGGCCTGCTTGCCATGGTTCGCGGCTTCATGCGCGAAATCCTCTCGATTGCGGCCTGGGGTACCGCGGCGATCGTGACGCTGTACTCCTTCTCCAAGCTGCTGCCGACCGCCAAGACCTATTTCAACAACGACACGGTCGCGAGCGTGGTCGTGGTCGCCGGCGTGTTCGTGGGCACCCTGATCGTCGTCTCCGTGATCACGGTCCGAATCTCCGACATGATCCTGGATTCGCGCATCGGCGCGCTGGACCGCACCCTCGGGTTCCTGTTTGGCCTCGCTCGCGGGCTTTTGATCGTCGTGGTCGCCTTCCTGTTCTTCACCTGGCTGGTGCCGGACAAGCAGCGCCCGGACTGGGTCACGGGGGCCAAATCCCGCGTGGTGCTCCAGGGAACCGGGGATTGGCTGATGTCCCTCTTGCCTGACGACCCCGAGAACACCATCTTGAAAAGATTCAAGAAAAACAAACCAGAAGATGATCAAGCTGATACCGAGCAGCAGCCTTCGGGCAGTGGCGACGGGTACAGCAAACCTGCTCGTGACAGCCTGAAGAAGCTGATCGAGAAACCTGCGGCGCGTTGATTGAGCCCTAGAGAGAGGCGGGACGAGATGCGACACCCTGACCAGGACGCCCATACTGATCTCGATCCCGGCTCCGCCGCGCTAGAGCTTCAGGACGACCTGGAGGGAGATACGGTCCGCGAGGAATGCGGCGTATTCGGCATCTACGGACACCCTGATGCCGCCGCCATCACGGCGCTCGGCCTTCACGCCCTCCAGCATCGCGGCCAGGAAGCCGCGGGCATCGTCTCCTACGACGGCAGCCGCTTCCACAGTGAACGCCGCCTCGGCCTCGTCGGCGATACCTTCTCCCGCCGTGAGGTGATCGACCGCCTGCCCGGCACCATGGCCGTCGGCCACGTCCGCTACGCCACGACGGGCGCCACCATCCTGCGCAATGTGCAGCCGCTGTTCGCCGAGCTCAACGCGGGCGGCCTCGCGGTCGCTCACAACGGCAACCTTTCCAACGGCCTGACGCTGCGTCGCGAGCTCGTCAAGAGCGGCGCGATGATGCAGTCGACGTCCGACACCGAGGTGATCCTGCACCTGGTGGCGCGCTCCAGGCGCAGCCGCTTCATCGAGCGCTACATCGACGCGCTGCGCGAGATCGAAGGCGCCTATGCCCTGGTTTCGCTCACCAACAAGAAGCTGGTCGGCTCGCGCGATCCGCGCGGCATCCGCCCGCTGGTGCTCGGCGAGCTCGACGGTTGCCCGATCCTGACGTCGGAGACCTGTGCGCTCGACATCATCGGCGCGCGCTTCGTGCGCGACATCGAACCCGGCGAAGTCATCGTGTTCGACGAGAACGGCCAGGACATCCACAAGCCGTTCCCGCCGATGGCGCCGCGCCCCTGCATCTTCGAGTACATCTATTTCGCGCGTCCGGATTCCATCGTCCACGGCCGCTCGGTCTACGAGGTGCGCAAGGCATTCGGCGCGCAGCTCGCACGCGAGAGCCATGTGCCCGTCGATGTCGTGGTGCCGGTGCCGGATTCCGGCGTGCCCGCCGCGGTCGGCTACAGCCAGCATTCGGGCGTGCCGTTCGAGCTCGGCATCATCCGCAACCACTATGTCGGCCGCACCTTCATCCAGCCGACCCAGGCGATCCGCGAATCCGGCGTGCGCATGAAGCACTCGGCCAACCGCGCCGCGATCGAAGGCAAGCGCATCATCCTGATCGACGACTCGCTGGTGCGCGGCACCACCTCGAAGAAGATCGTGCGCATGATGCGCGATGCCGGCGCCAAGGAAGTGCATTTCCGCCTCGCCTCGCCGCCGATCCTCTACCCCGATTATTACGGCATCGACCTGCCCGATCGCGGCGGCCTGCTGGCCGCGACGCATTCGCTGGAGGAGATGCGCGAGCTCATCGGCGCCGACTCGCTCGCCTTCCTGTCGATCGACGGTATGTACCGCGCGATGGGCGAGCCCGGCCGCGACCCCGCCAATCCGAAGTTCGCGGACCACTGCTTCACCGGCGCCTATCCGACCCACCTCACCGACCAGACCCAGACCGAGCCGCAGCCGCGGCAGCTCTCGCTGCTGGCCGAGGCGAGCTGAGGGCGCAGCGGCGCCGATGCAGACGATCGTCGCCATCCTTTGCGGGGTGCTTTTGGTCGGCTTCATCGTCTTCGCCTTCGTCCAGGGCATGAAGGTCACGCCCAAAAGCTCGGAAAGCGGCTCGAACGACGATAATAAGCAATTGACCCGCGACCGCTAAAGCGTGAAGGCAATAATTGCGTCAGACCGGGCTTGTCCCGGTGCCCCATGTCTGTAAAACCCGTCGCGAAGACGTGGATACACGGATATGACCAAACCCCTCGCCAACCGCATCGCTCTCGTCACCGGCGCCTCGCGCGGCATCGGCTTTGCCACGGCGCTCGCGCTGGCGAAGGCCGGCGCGCATATCGTCGCCACCGCGCGCACGCAAGGAGGGCTCGAGGAGCTGGACGACGAGATCCGCAAAGTGGGCGGCAGCGCCACGCTGGTACCACTCAACCTCACGGATACCGACGGCATCGCGCGGCTCGGCGCAGGCTTGCACGAGCGCTATGGCAAGCTCGACATCCTCGTCGGCAATGCCGGCGTGCTCGGTCCCTCCTCGCCGATCGGCCATATCGAGCTGAAGACGTTCAACGACGTCATGGCCGTCAACGTCTCCGCCAACTTCCAGCTGATCCGCTGCATGGAGCCGCTGCTCAAGCAGTCAGACGCTGGCCGCGCCGTGTTCATCACCTCGGGCGCCGCCAACAAGGCGACCGCCTATGTCAGCCCCTACGCCGCCTCCAAGGCCGCGCTGGAGACGCTGGCCCGCGCCTGGGCGCACGAGACCGCGAACACGAAGATCCGCGTCAACCTGTTCAATCCGGGCCCGGTCCGCACCCGCATGCGCGCCACGCTGATGCCGGGCGAGGACCCGGCGACGCTCGACACGCCCGAGCAGGTCGCCGAACTCATCGTGCCGCTGTGCGCGCCCGACTGGACCGAGACCGGCAAGTTCTACGACTACAAGACGCGCAGCCTGATGAGCTTCCGCGCGCCGGCGTGACCATCGGCTCAATAATGCAGACGCTCGAGCTGCCTCGGACGCGCTGAAATAGCGTCTCAACGCATCTTTGCCCCAGAGTTAACCGACGGATGACGCGACGGCGCAGCGTCGTCCGGCTTTAGGCGCATTGCCGGGGCCCGCGGGACACGGTAGAGCCAACAGCCGGAACAAGGCTCCGCAAGAGAGCTGTCCGCATATTTGACAATGGAGGAAATCCTTTATGACGACGACGTTCGCGCGCCGCTCTGCGGCCCTTCTCGCCTGCGCTGCCTTCGGTTTTGCATCATCCGCCTACGCTCAGGACAAGACCGTCACGATCGGCGTGCTCAACGACATGTCCAGCCTCTACGCGGATATCGGCGGCCCCGGCTCCGTGGCGGCGGTCAAGATGGCAGTCGAGGATTCCGGCCTGCTTGCCAAGGGCTGGAAAATCGAAGTGGTCAGCGGCGACCACCAGAACAAGCCTGATGTCGGCGTCAACATCGCGCGGCAGTGGATCGACACCCAGAAGGTCGACATGATCACCGACACGCCGAACTCCGGCGTGGCCCTGGCGGTCAGCAACGTCGCCAAGGAAAAGAACGTCGTCCTGCTCAACAATGGCGGCGCCAGCGCCGATCTCACCGGCAAGGCCTGCAACGCCAACACCATCTCCTACACCTACGACACCTACATGCTCGCCAACGGCACCGGCAAGGCGCTGACCAAGGCCGGCGGCGATAGCTGGTTCTTCCTGACCGCCGACTACGCCTTCGGCGCCGCGCTCGAGCGCGACACGAGTGCCGTTGTCACCGCGAACGGCGGCAAGGTGCTCGGCGGCGTCAAGCATCCGCTCAACACGTCCGACTTCTCGTCGTTCCTGCTCCAGGCGCAGAACTCGAAGGCGAAGATCATCGGGCTTGCCAATGCCGGCGGCGACACCACCAATTCGATCAAGCAGGCGGCCGAGTTCGGCATCGTCGAGGGCGGCCAGAAGCTCGCCGCGCTGCTGCTCTTCATCAACGACGTCCACTCGCTCGGCCTCAAGACCGCGCACGGCCTGACCTTCACCGAATCCTTCTATTGGGATCTGAACGACAACACCCGCGCCTGGTCCAAGCGCTTCCAGGAGAAGGTGGCCAACCACGCGATGCCCTCGATGACCCAGGCCGGCAACTATGCCGGCGTGATCCATTACCTCAAGGCGCTCGAGGCGCTCGGCGGCAATCCGCATGACGGCGCCAAGGTCGTCGCCAAGATGAAGGAAATCCCGACGGACGATCCGCTGTTCGGCAAGGGCCCGCTGCGCGAGGACGGTCGCCGCATCATCCCGGCCTACCTGTTCGAGGTGAAGAAGCCGGAGGAATCGAAGGGACCGTGGGACTATTACAAGCTGGTTGCGAATATCCCGGCGGAAGATGCGGCAAGGCCGCTCAAGGACAGCGAGTGCCCGCTGGTGAAGAAGTGACCGCGTAGCGGTCGCGCACGCCTCCACGACATCATGCCCGGGCTTGTCCCGGGCATCCACGTTCTTGGAGGCCGTGCCGAACTAGTCTCTAAAATGGCACTCGAAAGGATCGCCCGGACATGGATCAACCACCTTGGTCACCATTGCGTGGTGGAGTTGCTTGTCCGCAACGAAATTCCTGACGAAGTCGACCGTTGCGGGATGGAGAGCCACGACCGCATTTGAATCCCGGGCTGCCTTCACGAAGTTGGCGGCATGCTTTTCGTCCTGGAGCATTCGAACAAAATGCACGACGGAGTGCAGCGGAACTCTGAGCATCTTCGTTGTCGAAGACGACTTTTTCGCAGCCTTGCTAGCCTTCTTAGCCTTTTTCGCCATAATACCCTCCTTAGTTATCGCAACCGCCTGATTTCAACTTCGGGACTCTTGGCCTGGTCCGCGGCCAGCACCGCGAGCCGTTCGGACGGGCTGCCGCCTCCGATCACGCGCCGACCGACAATAAGAGGACTCCGCGTAATCTGATCAGCCGGATCGCTCGCAACTCCCCCGCGAGATGAGGAAAAAAGGTAGGAGCGAAGTGGATCCAACTCGGCGATCCCCGTGGGCGCAATCGCAACTCCCACTGTCACCTGATGCACGTCGGTCCGATCGGCAAGTCCGTTTCCGGTCGCACTCGACAATTGGAATGCATCCGTCACGGGAGTAAATGTCACCCCTGGCACCACAGAGGCCGACACGGTCGTGGTAAAGGTGAGCTTGTCGGCCATCGTAGGAGGACTGCCGCCAACTCCCGGCTTGGCATCGTCACCTGCCAGGTTGGCAAACAGCGTCAGATTGATAAAGTCCTCGATCACAGCATCGATGCCAATTCGCCCAGCGATCGGATAAATGTAGTTGGGCCCGACGACTTTTCCTTCACAATACCCTTCGGGTACCTTTGTCAGCAGGCCGCTGAAAGTATCCGTCGCGGTGAATGTGCGCTGATTGACCCGCGCCCTGTTGGCTGAACCGTGCAGACCGAGCGTGTATTGCGAGTTGGTAAGAGGCTTGAGAAAGTTGACGTCGGTGGACAAATTATTGTCCTCCGTCATGGTGAGATCGAAACTGTAGGCAAGCCCAGCGTCGTAAAACAGCTTTGCAGCGGAGCGCACACGAACAAGCGCAGCTCCCTTGAATAGGTTGTAGTGGAAATTCCTTATGGACGCCGGCTCTTGCTCGTACTGCAGAGCAAGATCTTCAGCCATTGGAAGTTGCGGACCGATCCGGTGGAGCCACTTGATGACAAACCGGCGAAGCGTATCGCGGCTCTCGCATCGGATTTGGCGAACGATATGATAGGTCGATACGCCCGTCACGTTCTCCGGCAGTGGATGGATCGCGCAACCTGTAGACAGGAGAGACAGGATTGCGACGGCAGCGAAAAAGCTCCGTTTTATCACAATAGCCTCCGCTCAGCCGCGCACATCAGCGCGGCTGCGTAATCACGATATGAAAATTTAAGGTTGCGCTCGCCGACGCCGGCAGTCCAGCGGGTCTCGCCAAGATTCTCGAACTGTTGCTCAAAGAGCACTTACGCGAAGATGGCCGACGCGAAAAATCGCGCCTCAGTCGTTCAGGCAGCCGACCCGTCCGCTCACGACGGCCGCTTGCGCTTGTGCGCGAACGGGTTGGCCTTCTCGCGCAAGGTGATGCGCACCGGCGTGCCCGGCAGCTCGAAGGTCTCGCGCATCGAGTTGACGAGGTAGCGCAAGTAGGACTGCGGCACGGCATCGGCGCGCGAGCAGAACAGCACGAAGCTCGGCGGGCGCGCCTTGGTCTGCGTGATGTAGTTCAGCTTCAGCCGGCGGCCGGACACCGCGGGCGGCGGATTGGCCTGGACCGCCTGCTCGAACCAGCGATTGAGCGCGGATGTCGGCACGCGCCTGTTCCAGATCGCGTAGGCATCCTGGATCGCCTGCATGAGGCGATCGATGCCTTCGCCCATCAGGCCGGAGACGGCGACGATCGGCACGCCCTTGAGCTGCGGCAGCCAATGGTCGGCATCGCGGCGCAGAGTGGAAATCGCGCCGCCGCCCTTGGTCTCCATCAGGTCCCATTTGTTGACGGCGAGCACGACCGCGCGGCCCTCGCGCTCGATCAGGTCGGCGATACGCAGATCCTGCTCCTCGAAGCGGTTCTGCGTGTCCATCATCAGCACGACCACTTCGGCAAAGCGCACCGCGCGCAGCGCATCCGCAACCGAGAGCTTCTCCAGCTTCTCCTCGATGCGCGAGCGGCGGCGAAGACCGGCAGTGTCGAACACGCGGAAATCGCGGCCCTTCCAGTTGATCTCGACCGCGATGGAATCGCGCGTGGTACCGGCCTCAGGGCTCGTCAGCAGCCGTTCCTCGCCGAGCAGATGGTTGATCAGCGTCGACTTGCCGGCATTGGGCCGGCCGACGATGGCGACCCGGATCGGACGCGTCGCGGCCTCTTCCTCGGAGAGCGGCTCGTCGTCCTCGGCATCATCCTCCTCGACAGGCGGCGGCATCAGCTTGGCGAGCGCGTCGTAAAGCTCGCCCATGCCCTCGCCATGCTCGGCCGATATCTGGATGGGATCGCCCAGACCAAGCGCAAAGGACTCCATCGCGCCGGCGTCGCCGTGCTTGCCTTCGCTCTTGTTGGCGACCAGCAGCACCGGCTTGTTGGCCTTGCGCGCGAAATCGGCGAAGGCCCGATCGGTCGGCGTGAGACCGATGCGGGCATCGATGACGAAGAACAGCGCATCGGCCTGCGCGATCGCGGCCTCGGTCTGCTCCTGCATGCGTGCGGTCAGCGAGCCCTTGGCGCCCTCGTCGAGACCGGCGGTATCGATGATGGTGAATTCGAGATCGCCCAGCTTTGCCTCGCCCTCGCGGCGGTCGCGGGTGACGCCGGGCAGGTCATCGACGAGCGCGAGCTTCTGTCCGACCAGGCGGTTGAACAGCGTCGACTTGCCGACATTGGGCCGGCCGATGATGGCGATCGAAAAGGACATCGGTCATTCGTGCGCTGCCGGGGCCGCGCCTGTCAATGCAATGAGAAAACTAGCGCGAGAAGCTGCCGCTCGGCAGCGGCGCGGGGAAAGCGCCCTGGGGCTGCTGCGCCGGCTGTGGCTGGGTGGTCTGGGCCGACTGCGCCGGCTGCTGTGCGGGTTGCTGGTCCGGCGGCGGCGCGGTGGTGCGCTTGCGGACGATCTTGTGTTTCGGCGGCGGGGCGGCCGGCGCCGGTGCCGCCTCGGGCTGGGCCTCGCCGTCGACCTCACCAGCCGGCGCTTCAGCCGGTGCGGCAGCGGTGGGCGTCGTCTGCCTGGTCTTCTTCCCCTTGGCGGACTTGGTCGGCTTTGCGGGTTCGGCCGGCTCGGCCGGAAGCGCAGCGACGGCGGGCGCGTTCGGGTCCTGCTGCTGCGCGCCCTTGTACATCTCCTTAGGAACGCCCTGCTCCAGACCCGGCACGCCTTCGGGGAAGACAGGCTTGCGCTCGCCGGGCAGCTTCTTCTTGGTGTCGAGGAAGTCGAGCAGATCACTCGGATCGAAGCTGGAGCAACCGCTCAGAACGCCCGTGAAGGCGATCAGGACGGCAGCTGCGATCAAACGTGGCGTGCGGCGCATCTTGGATCTCGTTTAGTCAGAGGGCCGTCGTCAGCTCTTGGCGACGGGCGGCAGCAGGGCCTGAAGCGCCTCGGCGCGCGAGCGCAGGCCGGGCGGCGTCTCGCCGTCCTCGGCAATCGCGTCGAGCCATTTGCGGGCCGCGGTCATGTCGTTGTTGCGCCAAGCCGACAGCGCCAGCAATTCGCGGGCGGTGTGGCGGAAGGTCGATTTGGGATCGGCGGAGGATTCCAGCCGCTGCTGCATGTCGGCATAGGAGGCGCTGTCCACCAGCAGGCCGGCCGCGCGAACCTTCGCCAGGTCCTGCCACTCGCTGCCGATGCTGCGGTCGGCAGCGATGTCGTCATACATCTTGGCCGCAGCCTCGGGATCGCGAGCCGCGCTTTCGGCCGCAGCGCGAAGCCGTGCCAGCGTGCGATAGCCGGACGGCGCCTTGGCGGCGAGATCGGCGAAGGCGGTCTCGGCCTCCGCATGCTTGCCCTGCTCCGACAGCTCGACGGCCTTGTCGAAGACGGCGCCGGCCTCGGCGGCCTTCTTGGCCTCCAGGTACTGGTAGCCGCGCCAGCCGCCGACGGCCGCCACGATCAGCACCATCAGGGCGATGAAGTAGAGCGAATATTTGTCCCACAGCTTTTTGAGCTGCTCGCGACGTACTTCCTCGTCGACTTCGTCAAATAATTCAGACACTTAAGCTAATCCCATGCCCGGCCGGGAGCGCGCGCCAGATCGCGCGCGTCCAAACCCCGTCCCCACGTCGCGGCGGCGATACCCTATCGATATGGCGGTGGCAAGGCAAAGCAAGCCCGATCAAGGCGTTAACTGAGGACCTTGGCATCCCGGCCCCCCGGTCCCCGGTCAGACCAGCAGCTCCCGCAATTGCCGCTTCACCACCTTGCCATTGGCGTTGCGCGGCAGGGGCTCGGCGGTCACGGTCATCGTCTCCGGCACCTTGTAATCGGAGAGCCGTTCGGCGCACCAGGCGCGCAGGTCGTCGCTGCCGATCTGCGTGCGCGTGACCACGACGGCATGAACGCGCTCGCCGAGCACGGGGCATGGCTTTGCAATGATCGCGCTCTCGACTACGGCGGGATGGCCGGCCAGCACGGATTCGACCTCGGCCGAATAGATCTTCAGGCCGCCGCGGTTGATCATGTCCTTCTGTCGATCGAACACGCGGACGAACCCCTCGGCGTCGACCGAGCCGAGATCGCCCGAATGCCAGAAGCCGGCGGTAAAACTCTCCGCGGTGGCCTTCGGGTTGTTCCAGTAGCCCTTGATGACGGAGGCGCTTTGGATCCAGAGCTCGCCGATCTCCCCACGCGGCAGCTCGCGCCCATCGGTCCCCATCGCGATGATCCGCGCCCCCGGGCACGCCAGCCCGACGCTGTCGATGTGGGTCGCCGTCAGCTCGCCCGGCATGATCGTGGATGGCGACGTCGTCTCGGTCGCGCCGTAGCAATTCATCAGCTTCAGGCCGGGAATCGTCGCCTTGAGCTTCTCGATGGTCGCAACCGGCATCGGCGCGCCGCCGAAGCCGCCGATACGCCAGCTCGAGAGATCGTAGCTGTCGAAATCCGGCTGCAGCAGACAGAGATTGTACATCGCCGGCACCATCACCGTGTAGGTGACGCGCTCGCGCGCGGCGAGCTTGAGATAATCGGCCGCCTTGAACTCCGGCATGATGATCAGCGCGCCGCCGCAGCCGATCATGGTCGTGATGTTGGCGACGACGCCGGTGACGTGCCCGAGCGGGACCGCTGCAATCGAGCGATCGGCCGCGGTCAATTGCAGGCAGGACACGAACACCATCGAGGAATGCACGATGTTGCAATGGGCCAGCATCGCGCCCTTCGGCTTGCCTGTCGTGCCCGACGTATAGAGGATCATCGCGGTGTCCTCTTCCCTGACCTCGACCGGCGCCGCCGCCGGCGTGTTGCCGGCGAGCGCGGCGAAACGCGACAGCGCCGGATCGTTGTCGATGGCGATGCGATGAAGCAGGTCGGGCACATCCTGCGCATCGGGCAGCCGCTCGAGGAGCGTTGCCTCGTGGATCAGGATCCTGGCGCCGCAATCGGCCAGCACATAGGCGATCTCCGGCTTCTGTTGGCGCGTGCTGAGCAGCACCGTGACCAAGCCCTCATGCGCAGCGGCAAACAGCAGCAGCGGAAATTCGATGCGATTGCCGAGCAGGATCGCGACGCGGTCGCCGCGCTGCAGGCCGAGCTTGCGAAAGCCCGAAGCAATCCGCGCGGCCTGCTCCGCCGCCTGCCGCCAGCTGAGCCTGATATCGCCGCAAACGAGTGCTTCGCCGTCGCCGTTGCGCGCGGCAGCCTGCGCGATCATCGCCCAGAGACTTTCCGGTCGCTCGGTGAAAGCCGGCACCACCCGATCACCAAAACGCGCCTCGCACCGCATCGGCGGAATCTGAGATTGCGACCAGTCCATCGGTGGGCCCTCGTCTCGTTACTTTTGTCACCTTCCGGGCATGGGCACGGAGGTGATGTCTTGCGCCGATCGGCTAGCCCATGACGGGCACGCCGATCACGACCGGATGGAACGCAAAGGCCAGCGCCAGATAGGCGACGATGCCGACCGCGATCGCAATCACATCGTTGGTGACGCCGCCCACCGGAATCGGCGGGGCACCGGCATCCTTGCGATGCTTCAGCGAAATGCGGTCATACACGCCCCAGCCCAGGAACGAGCCGAACAGGATGATGGAGCCGAGATCGCCGTTGGCAAGCAGATGCGCAAACGCCCACAGCTTGACGCCCGCGAGCATCGGATGCTTCAGCGTCGCATAGATGCGGCCGCGCAGGTAGGAGGCGACCACCAGGATCACGGCGGGCAGCATCAGCGCGACCGTGATGTGCTTCATCGCTTTCGGCGGATACCAGACATCGATCCAACCTGAGCTGCGATAATGGCCAAAGCCCCAGACGATCAGCGCCAGGCCCGCAAGCGAGACGACCGAGTAGAGGATCTTGTAGGTCCCCTCGCCGAGCCGCGCGATCGCCTGCGCGCGCGCCTCACGTTTCGTCGTGAAAACATGGGCGGCGAAAAACAGCACCAGCCCCAGGATCATGACCAGCAGACCCACGACATCCTCCCCTTGGCTCAGCGCCCCCGCCCCTCAGGTATCATCGATTGGCCGCCGGTCGCAACTGACGCGCTACTTGCCCAGGTCCCGGTTATCGACATAACGGATTGCGATGGGACGCCCGGCCAGAGCACCACCGAGTCCATCAGTGAATTTCAGCGGCAGGCAGGCGTTCAGCGACGACTTGATCGCGTCGAGGTAGGCGGTCCGTGTATCGGCCGGAATGCCCGCGGTCGCATATGTCAGGCGCGGCGGGCCGATCAGGCCGCCGTTCTTGTTGAAACTGAAACGCACCGACATTTGCGTGCCGCCACGCGCGTTCTCCGATGGCGGCGACCAGCAGCTGCGCAGTTCGGCGAAGAGGTCACCGATCGTATCGAGATCGTGATCAGGCTTCTGGTATTTTGCGCGGTCGGCCTCCGGCGGGACGCTCTGAATCGTGAGCTGGAGATTCTGGCCGTAGGGATAGTCGATCTCGGGGATGCAGGGGCCGGGCTCGAGCGGGCTGCAATAATACGGCGTGCAGGGGCGTCCGTCGAGGACGCTGCAGGGCTCGTGCGCGAACGGGATCGGGTTGATCTGGCGCGGTCGCGCGTCGACGGCGGCGGACGGTAACACCAGCAAGAAAAAAACGAGAATGCCGCGCCACATGGATGAGCTCACAATGCCACGTGCGTGAAAAGTGGCATCGCCATCGACAACGTCAAGCCTGCCACCGTTCACATGCTTGCGTGGAGGCACAGTGTCGTCGCCCGGCTCGACCGGGCGACCCAGTACTCCGAGACAGCAGCGATAGAACCGAAGAGCCGCGGCGTACTGGATGCCCCGGTCAAGCCGGGGCACGACAGTGGAGAGTGTGGCTGCAGCGCCGAGAGCGTGATTGCCGCGAACGCGACCACCTACGCCTTCTTCTTGACGTCCTTGACGTTGGTGAACTCGATGCCCTCGGCGCGCTCCTTGGTGTAGCCGAGGTAGAACTCGTTGCGGGCGAGATAGACAGGATCGCCGTCGACGTCGTCGGCAATGCTGGACGTGTTGGCGGCGATGAAGGTGTCGAGCTTCTTGCGGTCCTCCGAGGAAACCCAGCGTGCGAGCTGGAACTCGCTGACCTCGAATTCGACCGGCAGCGAATATTCGGCTTCCAGTCTGGCCTTGAGCACGTCGAGCTGCAGCGCGCCGACCACGCCGACGAGCGCGGGCGCACCGTCGCGCGGACGGAACACCTGCACCACCCCCTCTTCCGACATCTGCTGCAGCGCTTCCTTCAGCTTCTTCGCCTTCATCGCGTCGGTGAGACGAACACGGCGGACGATTTCCGGCGCGAAGCTCGGCACCCCGACGAAGTTGAAATCCTCGCCTTCGGTCAGCGTGTCGCCGATCCGCAGCGTGCCGTGGTTGGGGATGCCGACGACATCGCCGGCAAAGGCTTCGTCCGCCACCGAGCGATCCTGCGCGAAGAAGAATTGCGGGCTCGACAGCGGCATGCTCTTGCCGGTGCGCACCAGCTTGGCCTTCATGCCGCGGCTGAGCTTACCGGAGCAGAGCCGCGCGAACGCGATGCGGTCGCGATGGTTCGGATCCATGTTGGCCTGGATCTTGAACACGAAGGCGCTCATGCGCGGATCGGTGGCCTCGACCCTGCGCTGATCGCTGTCCTGCGCGCGCGGCTCGGGGGCGAACTTGCCGAGACCTTCCAAGAGGTCGCCGACGCCGAAATTGCGCAGCGCGCTGCCGAAATAGACCGGCGTCAAATGTCCCTCGCGGAACGCTTCGAGCTCGAAGGGTTTTGAGGCCTCTGTGACGAGCTCGAGCTCGTCCTTCACCGCCGAGACGTCGAGATTGGCGTTGAGCTTGGCGAGCTCCTCGATCTCGATCTGCTGCGCAGCTCCCGTCTTGGCCCCGCCGCCTTCGAGCAGGCGCACGCCGCCATTGACGACATCATAGGTGCCGAGGAAATCGCGGCCCCGGCCGACCGGCCAGGTCATCGGCGTGGTGTCAAGCGCCAGCGTCTTCTCGATCTCGTCGAGCAGCTCGAAGACGTCGCGGCTCTCGCGATCCATCTTGTTGATGAAGGTGATGATCGGGATGTCGCGGAGCCGACAGACCTCGAACAGCTTGCGGGTCCGCGCCTCAATACCCTTGGCGGCGTCGATCACCATGACGGCGGAATCGACCGCGGTCAGCGTGCGATAAGTGTCTTCCGAAAAGTCTTCGTGGCCCGGCGTGTCCAGGAGGTTGAACACGAGGCCCTCGAACTCGAAGGTCATCACCGAGGTCACGACGGAAATGCCGCGCTCCCGTTCGATCTTCATCCAGTCCGAGCGGGTATTGCGGCGCTCGCCCTTGGCCTTGACCTGCCCGGCCAGGTTGATGGCGCCGCCGAACAGCAGCAGCTTTTCGGTCAGCGTGGTCTTGCCGGCGTCCGGATGCGAAATGATCGCAAAGGTGCGCCGCCGCGCCACTTCGGCGGCAAGCGGGGAACGGGCCGGCGATTCGGCTGTGGTGGTGGCGATGTCGGACATGGCGGGAGCGTTTGGCAGGGAAAACGGGCCTGATCAAGCTTCATTTGGTGATTGCGGAGCCCTTCGGCCAGCCCCATATCGGCTTTCCGGGGAGGACGACCTTCCTGCTCATCCGTCTATCAGCCCGCGGGGACGACCCTGCCGTGAATGGAGGGTCGTCATGGCCTGGAGCGTCCTGTTCGTCGCCGGTCTTCTCGAGATCACCTGGGCGATCGGCCTGAAATATACCGAGGGCTTTACCAGACCTGTTCCCTCCGTGATCACGCTCGCGGCCATGGCCGGTAGTGTCATCCTGCTGGGACTTGCCCTGAAGTCCCTGCCCGTCGGAACCGCCTATGCGGTCTGGACCGGCATCGGTGCGGTCGGGACCGCGACGCTCGGCATCTTCCTGTTCAATGAGCCCGCCACGGCGCTTCGCCTCGCCAGCATTGGGCTGATCGTGGCCGGCATCGTCGGGCTGAAGCTCGTTACTTGAGGAAGATCTGGACCGCCCACCAGCTCAGTGCTGCGACGATGGCCGAGGCCGGGATCGTGATCACCCAGGCATAGACGATCGAGCTCGCCACGTTCCAGCGCACCGCCGAGACGCGGCGGGCCGCGCCGACGCCGACAATGGCGCCGGTGATGGTGTGGGTGGTCGAGACGGGAACGCCGAGGAAGGTCGCCATGAACAGGGTCGCTGCACCGCCGGTCTCGGCGCAGAACCCCTGCATCGGCGTCAGCTTGGTGATGCGCAGGCCCATGGTGCGGACGATGCGCCAGCCGCCCATCAGCGTGCCCAGCGCCATGGCAGCCTGGCAGGACAGCACCACCCAGAACGGCACCGAGAACTCGCTGCCGAGATGGCCCTGCGAATAGAGCAGCACCGCGATGATGCCCATGGTCTTCTGTGCGTCGTTGCCGCCATGGCCGAGCGAATAGAGCGAGGCCGAGGCGAATTGCAGGATGCGGAAGGCGCGGTCGACCGCGAACGGCGTCGAGCGCACTGAAAGCCACGACACGATCGCGACCAGCATCATCGCGAGCAGAAAGCCGACCAGCGGCGACAGCACGATCGCCAGCACCGCCTTGGTCAGTCCGCTCCAGACCGCCGCCGAGATTCCCGCCTTGGCCATGCCGCCGCCGACGAGGCCGCCGATCAGCGCGTGCGATGACGAGGATGGAATGCCCAGCGCCCAGGTCACGAGATTCCAGACGATGGCGCCGACCAGCGCCGCGAAGATCACCTGGGCGTCGACGATCGCGGGATCGATAATGCCCGTGCCGATGGTCTGCGCGACGTGCAGACCGAACACCATGAAGGCGACGAAATTGAAGAACGCGGCCCATATCACCGCGAATTGCGGCCGTAGCACCCGGGTCGAGACGATGGTCGCGATCGAATTGGCGGCGTCGTGGAGGCCGTTCAGGAAGTCGAACAGCAGCGCGACGGCGATCAGTCCGACCAGAACGGGAAGACCCAACGCAGCATCCACGGCGCGGCCCTCCGTTAAAATCCACGCATGATCTGGGCGGAAAACCGCTGCACACTTTTCCGGATCATGCGCTAAACCTGCTCGATGACGATGCTGTTGATCTCGTTCGCGACGTCGTCGAACCTATCGGCCACCTTCTCCAGATGGTCATAGATCTCGACGCCGACGATGAAATCCATCGCGTTGCCGTTGCGATGCTTGAGGAACAGCTCCTTCAGGCCGATGTCGTGGAGATCGTCGACGCGGCCCTCCAGCTTGGTCAGCTCCTCCGTGATCGCGGTCAGCATGGCAACGTTCTTGCCGATCTGCTGCATCAGGGGCAGTGCGCGTCCGACCAGATTGGCGCATTCGATCAGGAGCGCGCCGATCTCGCGCATCGGTGGCTCGAAGCTGCGGACCTCGAACAGCATCACCGCCTTGGCCGTCTGCTGCATCTGGTCGATTGCATCGTCCAGCGAGGTGATGAGGTTCTTGATGTCACCACGATCGAACGGCGTGATGAAGGTGCGCCGCACCGCCGTCAGCACCTCGCGGGTGACATTGTCGGCGTCGTTCTCGAACTGGCTGACGCGCTGGCAGTAGACCGGCGTCTCCTCGCCGCCGTTCAGCACGCCCTGGAGCGCGATCGCGCCCTGGATCACGGTCTGGGCATGGCGGTCGAACAGGTCGAAAAACCGTTCTTCCTTAGGAAGGAAAGCGCGAAACCAACGCATCATGGGACTAGTCTACCGGTTTGACATGGCCCGGCCCCGTCAGGGCCGTCACGAAACCGTCATAGACCATTTTCGCTCCGCGCGCGTGCCATCTCAGGCCTGCGGAGCCGGATCATCCACCGGATTCGCCCGTCAGTTGAACCCCTGATATATCAATAGCTTACAGGGACCGCCGGAAGTAATGCGCGATTTCGCCGATGACGCCACGGCGGAAAGTGAGCACGCAGATCACGAAGATCGAGCCTTGGATGACTGTGACCCACTGGCCGAAGCCCGCCAGATATTGCTGCATGGCGATGATCACGAAGGCGCCGACCACGGGACCAAAGATGGTGCCGAGTCCGCCGACCAGCGTCATCAGCACGACTTCGCCTGACATCGACCAGTGCACGTCGGTGAGCGAGGCATTCTGCGCCACGAACACTTTCAGCGCACCGGCAAAGCCTGCCAGCGTGCCCGACAGCACGAAGGCCAGGAACTTGTACTGGTCGGTGCGGTAGCCGAGCGAGATCGCGCGCGGCTCGTTCTCCCGGATCGATTTCAGGACCTCACCGAAGGGCGAGTTGATGATCCGGTAGATCAGCAGGAAGCCCGCCAGGAAGCCGACCAGCACGACGTAGTAGAGCACCGTCGGCTTGGACAGATCGAACACGCCGAACAAATGCCCCTGCGGAATGCCCTGGATGCCGTCCTCGCCGTGGGTGAAGGGCGCCTGCAGGTAGATGAAGTACAGCAGCTGCGACAGCGCCAGCGTGATCATCGAGAAATAGATGCCCTGGCGGCGGATCGAAATATAGCCGGTGATGAGCGACAGCCCGAACGCCGCGGCAATGCCGACGAGGATGCCGAGCTCGGGCGGCAGTCCCCACACCTTCAGCGCATGCCCGCTGCAATAGCCCGCGGTGCCCATGAACATCGCGTGGCCGAACGACAACAGGCCGCCATAGCCGATCAGGAGATTGAAGGCACAGGCGAGCAGAGCAAAGCACAGCGCCTGCATCACGAAGAACGGATAGACCCCCGTAAAGGGCACCGACGCCAGCAGCAGCGCCATCACCACGAAGAGGATCATCTCGTCGCGCATCGCGCGCGGGGTCACCGGCAGCGTGTCGTCCGTCAAGGCTGTCATATCAGGCTGCCCTTCCCGTCAATCCCGTTGGCTTCACCAAGAGCACCAGCACCATCAGCACGAACACGACGGTGTTGGAGGCTTCGGGGTAGAAATATTTGGTCAGGCCCTCGATCACGCCGAGCGCGAAGCCGGTGATGATCGAGCCCATGATCGACCCCATGCCGCCGATCACCACCACCGCGAACACCACGATGATGAGGTCGGCGCCCATCAGCGGCCGGACCTGGTTGATCGGCGCCGAGAGCACACCGGCGAGCGCGGCAAGACCGACGCCGAGACCGTAAGTGAGCGTGATCATGCGCGGCACGTTGATGCCGAAGGCGCGCACCAGCGTCGGATTTTCAGTGGCGGCGCGCAAATAGGCGCCGAGCCGGGTCTTCTCGATCAGGAACCAGGTCGCCAGACACACCACCAGCGAGAACACGACGACCCAGCCGCGGTAGACGGGCAAGAACATGAAGCCGAGATTCATGCCGCCCTTGAGCTGGTCGGGAATGGCATAAGGCAGGCCGGACGAGCCGAAATAGTTCTGGAACACGCCCTGCACGATCAGCGCGATGCCGAAGGTCAGCAGCAGGCCGTAGAGATGGTCGAGGCCGGCGAGCCATTGCAGCATGGTCCGTTCCAGGATCATGCCGAAGATGCCGACGATGATCGGCGCCAGCAGCAGCGCCCACCAGTAATTGATGCCGCCGAGATTCAGCAGGAAATAGGCGCAGAAGGCGCCCATCATGTAGAGCGCGCCGTGGGCGAAGTTGATGATGTTGAGCATGCCGAAGATCACGGCGAGCCCGAGACTGAGCAGCGCGTAGAACGAGCCGTTGATCAGTCCCACCAATAGCTGTGCGTAGAGAGCCTGCATCGATCCAGCACCCAGTCCCTTCGGCGTTCCCTAGAGAATCGGTTCTGATGGAATCAGAACCCAATCTCCAGATTCTTGTTTTGACGCGTTTTCTTCATGCGAACCGGTATCTACTTCGCTCGAAAACGCTTTGGAGTTGCCCGCCGGCCGGCGCCGGCGGGCTATTGGTCTCACTTCTTGAGCAGCGCGCACTTGCTCTCGGACAGCGGCGTGAAGGCCTGATCGCCCGGCACCGTGCCGACCAGCTTGTAGAAGTCCCACGGTCCCTTGGACTCCGACGGCTTCTTCACCTCGAACAGATAGGCGTTATGGATGGTGCGGCCGTTGGGCTGGATCTCGCCCTTGCCGAACAGATCATCATCCGTCGGCATCGACTTCATCTTCTCGACGACCTTGATGCCGTCATGCGGATTGCCGCCCAAGGCTTCCAGCGCCTTGAGATAGTGGCGCACGCCCGCATAGACACCCGCCTGCACCATGGTCGGCGGTGCATTGTTCTTCATCTTCTCGGCGAAGCGCTTGGAGAACGCCCGGGTCTGGTCGTTCATGTCCCAGTAGAACGTCTCGGTGAAGTTGAGGCCCTGCGCCGTCTCCAGGCCGATCGCCTTGACGTCGGTGAGGAACAACAGCAGCGCCGCGAGCTTCTGGCCGCCCTTGCCGATGCCGAACTCGGAGGCCTGCTTGATCGTGTTGGTGGTGTCGCCGCCGGCATTGGCGAGGCCGATGATCTTGGCCTTGGAGGCCTGGGCCTGGAGCAGGAAGGACGAGAAATCAGGCGTGTTGAGCGGATGCTTGACGCCGCCGATCACCTTGCCGCCGTTGGCGGTGACGACGGCCGTGGTGTCGCGCTCGAGCGCCGCGCCGAAGGCGTAGTCGGCGGTCAGGAAGAACCAGGTGTCGCCACCGGCCTTCACCAGAGCCTGGCCCGTGGTGTGCGCCAGCATGTAGGTGTCGTAAGTCCAGTGCACGGTGTTGGGCGAGCACTGCGCATTGGTGAGGTCCGAGGTCGCCGCACCGGAATTGATGTAGACGCCGTTCTTTTCCTTGACGACGTTGTTGACCGCAAGCGCCACGCCGGAATTCGGCACGTCGACGATGATGTCGACCTTGTCGACGTCGAACCATTGCCGCGCGATGGCGGTGCCGATGTCGGGCTTGTTCTGGTGGTCGCCGGAAATGATGTCGATCTTCCAGCCCTTGCCGGCAAGGCCGGAATCTTCAACCGCCATTTGGGCCGCGAGTGTCGACCCGGGGCCGCCGAGATCCGCATAGAGACCGGACTGGTCGGACAACGCGCCGATCTTGACGGTCTTGTCCTGCGCCGACGCGACGCCTGCCACGGCGAAGCTGAGCGCGGTGGTCAGCAGCAATGATGCAATCGACCTGGTCTTCATGCAATTTTCCTTTTCGAAGTCTTCTCTTTGGCCGTTCTAGACGCCGAGATAGGCGTGGAGCTTGTCCATATTGGCGGCAAGCTCCGAGTTGGAAAATCCGTCAATGATCTTGCCGTGCTCGACGACGTAATAACGATCTGCAACCGTGGATGCGAAACGGAAGTTCTGCTCGACCAGAAGGATCGTAAAGCCCTCCTTCTTGAGTCGCGCAATGGTGTGACCGATCTGCTGAATGATGACCGGCGCAAGACCTTCGGTCGGCTCGTCCAGCATCAGGAAGCTCGCGCCCGTGCGCAGGATACGCGCGATCGCGAGCATCTGCTGTTCGCCGCCCGACAGCTTGGTGCCCTGGCTGCTCAGCCGTTCCTTCAGGTTCGGAAACAGGTCGAAGATCTGCTCCAGCGGCAATCCGCCTGCGCGCACAACCGGAGGCAGCAAGAGATTCTCGCGCACATCGAGGCTTGAGAAAATTCCGCGTTCCTCGGGACAGAACGCGATGCCCATGCGCGCGATCTTGTCCGAGGTCGCGCGGATGATCTCCTGCTCGTTGAACTTGATCGAACCGGCGCGCTTGCCGATGATGCCCATGATCGATTTGAGCGTGGTCGTCTTGCCAGCACCGTTGCGCCCGAGCAGCGTGACGACCTCGCCCGCGTTCACGTCGAAATTGATCCCGTGCAGGATGTGGGATTCGCCGTACCAAGCCTCGAGGTTGCGGACCTGGAGGATGTTGCCGCCGGTTGCGGCCTTCACCGGTGCCTCGGCCATTGCAGTCTCAGGCATGACCGGCTCCCAGATAGGCTTCCTTGACGCGCTCGTCCTTGGTGAGTTCGGAATAATGGCCCTGCGCGAGCACCTGCCCGCGCGTCAGCACAGTGATGATGTCGGAGAGATTGGCGACGACGCTTAAGTTATGCTCGACCATCAGGATGGTGTATTTCGCCGAGATGCGCTTGATCAGCGCCGCGATCTTGTCGATGTCCTCGTGCCCCATCCCGGCCATCGGCTCGTCCAGCAGCATCATCTCCGGATCGAGTGCGAGCGTGGTTGCGATCTCGAGCGCGCGCTTGCGTCCATAGGCCATCTCGACCGCCGGCGTATTGGCAAATTCGCTGAGGCCGACATCGTTCAGCAGCTCGCGCGCACGGTCGTTGAAGCGGTTGAGCACGGACTTGGAGCGCCAGAAATCAAAGGAGCTGCCATGCTGGCGCTGGAGCGCGACACGAACATTCTCCAGCGCGGTGAGATGCGGAAACACCGCCGAGATCTGGAACGAACGCACCAAGCCCAAACGCGCCACATCGGCGGGCGCCATCGCGGTGATGTCCTGCCCCTTGTACAGGATTTTTCCGGCAGACGGTTTGAGGAACTTGGTCAGAAGATTGAAGCACGTCGTCTTGCCGGCACCGTTCGGGCCGATCAACGCGTGAATGCTCCCACGGCGTACCTTGAGCGCAACGTCGCGGACGGCGAAGAAGCCCGCGAACTCCTTGGTCAAGCCTTCCGTTTCGAGAATGAACTCATCGGCCAAACAGATTTCCCCCTGCCCGCGCGAACCGCGCGTGGCTCTCCTTGTTTACTTCGGCTTTCCGGAGGCCTTGGAGCCCGTCCCGGAACGCCGCCTCCGGGCGCGGAATATGCCGGAGGTGACGGGGGTTAGGCAAGGCGGAAAGCTGAGCAGGTCAGGCCTTTGACCGGGAGTCTTATGCTCCCTTAGTTGCAGGCTTTGCGATGTGGCCTGCCGGCCTCCCGGTCCGCAAGACACCGGTCATCAAGTCGTCGTTAACGGTCTTTGGCGCCCCGCGCCAGCCTTCATCAAAAATTTTCCCGCACGCGAGATCATGAACGCGCTTCATTCGCCGGGAATATTGTCTTGGATTTCGCCAGCTCAGCTCCCTCCGTCGTCAAGTCGATCCGGCAGCGCGATCTGCTCAACACGTGGCTGCGCCTTTATGCGCGCCAGCAGATTGCGCCGCCGATCTGGGAGTATCAGCCCGCGCGGCTCGAGGAGGAGCTGTCCGATCTCATCTACTACACGGTGGACGCTTCGACGCCGCCGCGCCTGACGATTCAGAGCGAGGGCACGCGAATCTCGAGCGCCTATGGCCACACCGGCAAGGGAATCCTGCTGGACGACTATGTCGGACCGCGGCTCGCGCCGTTCGTGATACCGATCTATCAGGAATGCGTGGCGCGCGGGCTCCCGGTCTACAGCGTTGCCGATGTCGACGACATCTACGGCCGCGTCGTCGCCTATGAACGGCTGTTGCTGCCGTTCCTCACCGACGACAGGGTCAGCCACGTCATCGCGTCGGTGAAGACCTTCTGCGAGGACGGCGGCTTCGAGATCAAGGATCTGCTGCGCGGAAATGACGCGCCACCTCGGCCGAAACTGCGCACGGTGATCGATCGTGACCTGTTTCACCGTGCGCCGGGCCGCATCGCGGCCGCCGACATCGTCGAATTCGCCGATCAGAGCGACGGCCCGAGTGTTTCCGCCGAAATCATCGAGCTGAACTGAATCTGGATTCGACGCGTTTTCTTATGCGAACCGGAATCCACTTCGCTTGAAACGCTTTAGCGCTTGCGCGAGACGGCGCCGACTTCCTTGTCGTAGATATCTGGCTTGAAGCCGACCAGGAGCTTGCCGCCGATTTCCAGCACCGGCCGCTTGATCATCGATGGTTGCGCTAGCATCAGCGCCAGCGCCTTCTTTTCCGTCAGGCCTTCCTTGTCGGCCTCGGGCAGCTTCTTGAAGGTGGTGCCCGCGCGATTGAGCAGCGTCTCCCAGCCGAGCTTGTCGCTCCATTGCTTCAGTTTGTCCTTTTCCACGCCGGCGGTCTTGTAGTCGTGGAACTCGTAGGCGACGCCATGGGTGTCGAGCCAGGTCCGCGCCTTCTTCATGGTGTCGCAGTTCTTGATGCCGTAGATGATGTTGGGCAAGACGGTCCTCGCGCATGCGTGATGCCTGGGCTGTTCGCGTTGTACGAAACTCCTGATCGCGCGACAATATCGCGAACGATGTTTCGACCTCTCCCGAACGGACACACTATGCACGTCACCCACGATCCCGCCGCATCCGCCTCGCCGACCATCGACTTCAACACGTTCCTCGCGGTCGATATCCGCGTCGGCACCATCGTCGATGCCAAGCCGTTTCCGGAGGCGCGCAAGCCGGCCTGGCGGCTATGGATTGATTTCGGCCCCGTCATCGGCGTGCGCAAGAGCTCGGCGCAGATCACCGAGAACCACCCGCTCGAGACGCTGGTGGGACAGCAGGTCGCGGCCGTCGTCAATTTCCCGCCGCGCCAGATCGGATCTGTCGTGTCGGAAGTCCTCACGCTCGGCTTTCCCGATGCGGACGGCAAGGTCGTGCTGATGCAGCCGAGCAAGCCGGTGCCGAACGGCGGGCGGCTGTTCTAGCGCTCTCACAGGCTGATCACCCATCGCTGATCCTGTTGCTTCGCGCCATCGTGCTCGGACTTGACCTGAAGCTGGTTCGACAATAAAACTGACTGACTGATCGCTTTTTATATGGGACGTCGCTCTGAAGGCCAGTCTTTGCGGAATTTCTAAAGTGATCGATCTGTCAGTTATTTGCGGACGGGACGGATGCCCAAGATCAGCGACAAGAAGCGTGAAGACAGGCGCCAGCAGATTCTCGAAGCGGCGCTCGCCTGCTTCTCCGAAGACGGGTTTCACCAGACCGGCATGGCCGACATCGTGAAGCGGTCGGGCCTCAGCCATGGCGCGGTCTATCTCTACTTCCAGAGCAAGGACGAGCTGATCGAGGCGCTCGCCGACGACCGGCATCGCCGCGAGGCGGTGCTCAACTCGGTTGCGCAAGGCTCCGGTCATCCCGTCGAGGGACTGCACGCGCTGGTTCGCGTCTACGCGCAATGGCTGACCGATCCTGCGGGCGAAGCGCGGCGCCGCGTCGGCATCCACGGCTGGGCCGAGGCGCTTCGCAACCGCCGCGTCCGCTCCAGCGTCGTCGAAGGCATCGCCATGCCGCGCGCGCTGATCGTGGCGCTGGTCGAACGCGGTCAGCACGACGGCCTGATCAGGCGCGACGTCGGCGCGGACGCGATCGCGCGCGTGCTGATCGCGATCTTTCAGGGCTTCGTGCTGCAAAAAAGCTGGGGCGAGGATCTTGATGTCACGGCCTGCATGGCAGCCGTGACCGGAGTGATCGACGGGTTTCGCACGACCCGGCCCGACATCAAGCGACGGGCCAGGACGTAAATCATGCCCTGGATGCACGAGGTCCTTGCCGGCATCGGCGTCGGTCTCGTCAGCGGACTGACGTCGGGCTTCATGGGAACGAGCCCCGGCGGCGGACTCGTCATCTTCAGCGTGCTGCTGCTCGGCGCGGAGCAACACGTCGCCCAGGGGACTTCGCTGATCACGCAGGTCCCGCCGACCGGACTCGCCGGCGTGCGCCGCTACTGGCAGAGCGGCAACCGCAGCCCGCTGCCATGGATCATCTGGATCGGCATCGGATTTCTCCTGGGCGGCGCGGGCGGCGGCTATGCCGCGGCGGCCGTGTCCGACGCGGTGCTGCAATGGACCTACGTCGGCTATCTCGTCGCGCTGATCGCTCTGCTGATCCTGCGTGGCGACCGCAAGGACAGCGGCGCCGATGACCGCGACCAACTGCCTTGGCTCCCCCTGCTCCTCATCGGCATGCTGGCGGGCTTCTCCTCCGGTTTCATGGGCATCGGCGGCGGCCTCGCGATCACGGTTGGTCTCGCCGCCGGTTTGCGCGTGCCGCAGCATCAGGCGCAGCTCGTCAGCCTGATCTTCTCGGTGATCCCGACCAACATCCCGGCAGCCTGGATCTACTGGAGCAAGGGCCTGATGGTGGGCTGGCCCGCCATCCTCGGCATCATCGCCGGCCTCTGGATCGGCACCGATCTCGGCGCCCGCGCGGCCAACCGTGTCAGCAAAGCGGTGCTGCGCCGGAGCATGATCGCCCTCGTGGCCGTCATGGCGCTCTATATGAGCTACAAGGCGCTGAGCTAGTTCACGGGCGCTTGGGGATGTTGAGCCCACGTTCCACGGCCGGACGCGCCAGTCCGAGTTCGAGCCAGGCAGCGACCGACTTGAACTGGCTGAACGCCACGAGATCGCCGGCGCCGTAGAAGCCGATGAGGTTGCGAACCCAGCCGAGCATGGAGATGTCGGCGATGGTGTAGTCGTCATCCATGAACCATTGCCGGCCGGAGAGATGCGCCTCCATCACCCCAAGCAGCCGTTTGGACTCGCCGACGTAACGCTCCAGCGGGCGCTTGTCCTCGAAATCCTTGCCGGCGAATTTGTGGAAGAAGCCGACCTGGCCGAACATCGGCCCGACGCCGCCCATCTGGAAATGCACCCACTGGATGGTCTGGTAGCGCCGCGCCGCATCCTGCGGCAGCAGCTTGCCGGTCTTCTCCGCGAGATATTGCAGGATCGCGCCGGACTCGAACAGCGGCAACGGTTTGCCGCCGGGACCGTTGGGATCGAGGATCGCCGGAATCTTGCCGTTCGGATTAAGCGAGAGGAATTCCGGCGTCTTCTGGTCGTCCTTGCCGAAATCGACGAGATGAACTTCGTAAGGCAGTCCGACCTCCTCCAGCATGATGGAGACCTTGACGCCGTTCGGGGTCGGCAGCGAATAGAGCTGAAGCAGTTCGGGATGCTTGGCAGGCCAGCGCTTGGTGATCGGAAAGGCGGACAGATCGGACATGGGGACCCCGGCGGCTTGCGTGAGATTCCGTCTAATCTAGGCGAGCCGGGATATGGCGCAAGGCCGGGACGTGTCACGCCGGATGTCTGCCGCGAATTCCGATCATAGTGGCTTTAGCAGATGATTGGTGGCGTAGACCACATCGTGCTGGGCGCGCTGCTCGATGAAGAGCTGCCCCGTGACGAGCAGCGCTCCGGCAAAAATGAGCGCGAGCATCGCGGTCGCTAACTGACTGGCATCATGCATCGTAGTACGAGCTTCTTCCAATTCTGTCCGCATGGGGAACGCGAGCCCACCACCGCCGGTTCCGGTAGGGTCCAAAAAAATTGCCTGTTTTTCCCGGGTGGCCGGAGCCGCTCCGCGGGACCGGTTCAGTAGTTGATCTCCATCCGCAAACTGCGCGGATCGATCTCGTCCCCGCCGATACGCTGCGTGCTGTTGCGCGCCGCGACCGCACAGGCGCAGGCATCGACGAGATCGTCGCAGCCGATGCCGGTGCCATGGCGCAGCGTCAGCCATTGCCGCAAACGCGTGAAGCCGCGTTGCGTGAGCAGCGCAATGCGCTGCTCACGGCCTTCCGCCGAGGTCTTCTTCGCAAGCCGGCTCCTCCCTGCAAGATTCCAGAAGATCAATTCCGGATGCGCTTCGCCGATTGTCGCCTGACGCTCCGGCGTCATGATCGCGTCGACGTCCCTGATCTTGTCCCTGATGTTCCAAAGCTGCGCCGAGACGCCCCTGCCCCTGCCTTCCCGCTTCCAGTAATGCCTGTTGGCCGCGGCCATGTCCGGAAATGTCCAGAGGTCGCGGCGGGCGCCGAGAAACACCGCAGGCCCCACCAAGTCGCGCCCACGCAGGTCGCATGCGCGGTAGCCGCCAGGCTTCAATCCGATCGGCATGTCGATCATCGCGCGCGTGTGCGGCATTGCGAGCAGGCGCGTCAGGCCCGTCGAATAGTCGAAGCCGTGATCGCCGCGTTCGTCGATCCACGCAGCTACCCAGCCGAAACGAAATCCATCGAGACCTAGATAGTTGTTCACGCGCATGGTCCCGCCTCGAACCAAGGCTCTCTCATCCCTCATCCCTATGGCGGTCAAACAGCCTCTGCGCCGACAATGCATGGCCGAGCGTACCGCCGGCGCGCAACGGCTCCTGCAATCAATGCAGCAATCTTTTCGCAATCAGCTCCCGACCGCCTGGTAGGCCAGGCGCTTGAACTCGAAGAAGAACGGATTCCAGAAGCCCAGATGACGCTGGGCCATCAGAACACCTGCGGTATTGGCCCCGGGGCAGATCCACCAATGGGTGCCGGCCAGGCCGCCCCATTGGAATTCGCCCGTGGAATTCGGCGGATCGAACTGGGTCGGCGCGAAGGTCACGGCGCCGCCGAGGCCAAAGCCCTTGCCCGGCATCGGCCCGAGATTGGCGAAGCGGATGGTCTGGCCCTCAGGCAACTGATTGATCATCATCTGCCGCAGCGTGTCCGGCTTCAACAGCGCATCCGGACCGGGTAGCAGAGCCCGCACCAGAGCGAGCATGTCAGGCAGGGTCGAGACCAGACCGCCGCCCCCCGACAGCCGCGGGAACGGCCGTCGATAGGCCTGGGGATACGGCAGATTATCGGCGCGCGTCAGGCCCGGCTTCATCGGATCGAGCACGTCGGCGCCGGTGTAATGCGCAACCAGCCTGCCTTGCTGCGCTTCAGGTACAAAGAAGCCGGTGTCGGTCATGCCGAGCGGATCGAAGATGCGCATCTTCAGGAACACATCGAGCGGCTTGCCCGAGACCACCTCGACCACGCGGCCAAGCACGTCGGTCGCCACCGAATATTCCCAGGATGTGCCGGGATGATAGGACAGCGGCAGGTCGGCGAGCTTGTCGATCATGTCGGTCAGCGGCGTCAGCGGATTGAGCACGCCCGCGTCGTTGTATCCTTTGAACAGCACCGTGCCGGGATCAAAGATGCCGTAGCTGAGACCGGACGTATGGGTCAGCAAATGCCGGATCGTGATCGGGCTCTTCGCCGGTTCGACATCGGCGAGACTCGAAGCACCCTGCTTCAGCACCTTGCGATGGCCGAGTTGCGGCAGGAATTTTTCAATGGGGTCATCGAGTCCGATGCGGCCCTCCTCGACCATCAGCATGATCGCGGAGGTGACGAAGATCTTGGTGTTGGAGAACGCGCGGAAAATATGGTCGGGTCGGAGTTGGGTCTTCGCCTCGCGATCGGCAAAGCCGACGCATTGCTGGTCGACCACCTCGCGCCCGCGCAGCACCGCCCAGGACACGCCGGGGATGATCTCCTGATCGACGTAGCGTTGCATCGCCGTCCGCGCGGCGGAAAAATCTGGCGTCCTGGCGTCCATAAATGCGCTCCTCCCTGAATTGGTCTGCGATGGATATAGCAACGAATCGTTCGCGGGGAAGCCCGTTCGCGTGAGGCGCGGACGACGCTGGTCATCTCAGCCTTTTTGTTTCGCCGCATGTTCCTACCCGCCCGAGCAACACAACGAAAACGTCAGCAATCCCTGCGGCAAGATCTCGTTAAGCGCGCGACCTTTAGCCTCACGGTCATGTTCAGCGTATCTTCATGCTCACCAGGAGTGACCGGCAATGACCTCGATCTCTGCAACGACCACCAATTCCTACTCCCCCCTTGACCGCCTCAAGAGCGAGCTCACCAAGGAAGTCTCGGCAGGGACCATCTCGTCGAGCGACCAGTCCGCACTGTCGTCGGCGCTCGACGACATCGATTCGACGATGAAGAGCGGCGCATCCAGCGCAAGCTCCTCATCGCCGCCTTCGGCTGACAAGATGCAGTCCAAGATCGACGACCTGATCCAGAACGAAGTGTCGAACGGCAAGCTGACCAGCGATCAGGCCAGCGAGTTGAAGAACGTATTCGCCAACACTTTCTCCGGCAGCGCCGGCGGCCCGCCGCCGCCGGACGGCAGCAGCGATGCGTCGGGCACGACCAGCACGGACTCGACTTCGTCGTCCGATTCCTCGTCGAGCTCGTCGTCTGCCGCCACCGCGGAGCTGATGAAGGAGCTGATCTCGCTGCTTCAGAACGCGACCAGCCAGTCGACCTCCTACAGCTCCAGCGGCAACTCGGCGTCCTCCAATGCATCCAGCGCGCTGCTGGTCGACTACAAGACTTGAAATCGACGGCCCGGCGCACCCCGCCGGGCCGTCACGCCTGCTTCGTGAACGCCGTCACGTGCAGACGCCGGCGGATGCGCATGCCCTGGCGCTGATAGAGCGCGATGGCCGAATTGTTGTTCGAAAACACGTGCAGGAATGGAATTTCGCCGCGCGCCTCGATTTGGCGCGCGACGGCTGCGAGCAGAGCCTGCGCATAGCCGCGTCCGCGATAATCGGGATGGACACAGACCGCCGTCATCTCGGTGAATTTGCCCGGCTTCATGCGCTCGCCGGTCATCGCGACCAGCTCGCCGCCAGCGCGGATGCCGAGGAACGTGCCGAGCTCGTGCGTCCGCGCGGCGAACGGACCGGGCTTGGTCAACGCCGTCAGCGCCATCATCGCGGGAACATCGGCCGCACCCAGCCTCACGATCTCGGCGTCACGCAACGAGCTGTCCGCGGGCGAGCCGATCATCTGCTCGCCGGTTTCCGATAGCACGACCTTGAAGCCCGAGGGGACGTCGACCGGCTCGGGCGTGAACAACGCCGTGACCTGCAAGGGCGGCAGGAGATCGCCGAGCGCGGCAAAGCTCGCCTCAGACATGTCGACCATGTCAGCGAACGGCGTCATGTCCACGGGATAGCGTCGCGCGCGCGAGCCTCCCTCGGCCAGGTGCTTCTGGCTCGTCGTCAGCGCGCTCCAGATCGGACGATCCAGCAATGCCTCATCGCTGTCGGACACCGGCCTAGTCCTTCTCGAAGCTGACGATCACGGCCGCATTGGCGATGAGGATGGGATCATTGGCCACTTCCGTGGCCGAGGGGATTTCCAGCCCACCTTTGACCGCGGTGACGGTCACGGTGCCGTAAGGAAGCTCCTTGGCAACCGCCTCCTTGTCGACGGCCTCAGGGTTGGGCACGCCGATGGTAACGTCGACGAACATGTCGCTTGCGGTCTTGCCGATCATCCGAAAGAAACCGAGACTCGAATGCCTGATGGCATCCGACACCGCGCGCTTGGCCGCCTTGGTGGCGTCCCGGCCGTGGACGTCGACGCCCATGCCCATCTCGGTAACGCAGCGAACACGTGTCATGTTCATTCCTGTCAGTGCTGGAATTCAGAGCGGCTGACCTTCCGCGATCCGCGGCTCCGGCACAAGCGCCTTTTCGCGCAGGAAATATGCATCGCGGTCCTCCTCCTGCGCGTTCACGACTGCGCGAATTCGCAGCAAATCCTTGCGAGCGACGAGGCCGACCACGCGATGGCTGCCACGATCGACCACCGGCAGCCGTCCGAGATCGGAGGCGACCATGAGATCGGCGACCCGCCCCAGCACGTCATCCTGATACGCGACGATGCTGGACGTGTCCGACACGACATCATCGAGCGTCGCCGCCTGATGATCGCCCTCGGTGCGCCAGCGCAGCACGTCGGCGCGGGTCACCATGCCGGTCAGCCGCCCATCGCTTGCTACGACGGGATAGGATTTGTGACGGCGCTGCTCCGAGGTGAAGAACGCGACCGCCGCGTCAATGGACATGTCGACCGGCAGAGTGTCGACATCAGTCACCATGACGTCGGCCGCTCGTAGCAGTTCGAACGGATCGACCGCGTATTCGCGCGTGATGTGCTGGCCGCGCCGTGCGATCTTCTCGGTCAGGATCGAGCGCTTGAGCAACAGTACGGTGACGGCATGCGCCGCGCCGGTCGCCGCCAGCAGCGGCAGCAGCATGTCGATGTTGCCGGTGAGCTCGATCGCGAACATCACGCCTGTCAGCGGCGAGCGCATCGTGCCGCCCATCATCGCGGCCATGCCGACCAGCGCCCAGAATGATGTGCCGCCAGGCAAGATCAGTCCTTCCATCCAGCCGGCCGTGCCGCCGAGAATCAGCAATGGCGCCAGCACGCCGCCCGATGTGCCCGAACTCAGCGCGACCACCCAGATTGCAGACTTCACCAGCAGCATCCGGATCGCCTCGTCACGCGCCATGTGGCCAGACAACAGATCCGCAATGACGTCGTAACCGACACCGAGCGCGCGGGGATCAATCAGGCCGCCGAGACCGACAACGAGGCCGCCGAGCATCGGCCACCACATCCAGTGCACCGGCAGATGTTCGAACAGGTCTTCGATCGCGTAGAGCAGCCGCGTCATCAGCCCGGATTGCAGGCCGGCGGCAATGCCGACGCCGATCGCAGCCGCTAGGCCCCACCAGGGCAGGTCCGGCCGTTCCGTGAACGGAAACAACGGCCCGGTCCCGAACAGCAGCGGGCGCCAGGCCGCCGAGATCACCGCTCCCGTCACCACGGGCAGGAAGCTGCGCGGCTTCCATTCGAACAGTAGCAGCTCGACCGCGAGCAGCACCGCGGCAATCGGCGTACCGAAGATCGCTGTCATGCCCGCAGCCGCGCCCGCGACAAGCAGCGTCTTGCGCTCGGCCGCGGTCAGATGGAAGCACTGGGCGAAGATCGATCCGATCGCGCCGCCCGTCATGATGATCGGTCCTTCCGCGCCGAACGGGCCGCCGCTTCCGATCGACACCGCCGAGGACAGCGGCTTCAGGATCGCGACCTTCGGCTGCATCCGGCTGCCACCGATCAGGATCGCCTCGATCGCTTCGGGAATGCCGTGGCCGCGAATCTTCTCCGATCCGAACCGCGCCATCAGCCCGATCACGAGCCCCCCGAGCGCCGGCGCCAGCACCATCCAGATTCCGGGATGGGCATTCGCAAGCGAGACGTTCTCAGTGCTGAAATGACCGAACCACACCAGATTGGTCACCAGCGCGATCAGCTTCAGCAGCACCCAGGCCGCCCCGGCACTGATGCTGCCGACCAGCAGCGCCATCCCGATCAGGACCAGCACGCGGCGGTCGGCGGTAAAATCTCCGGGTTTGCCGCGAGGACGCGGGAGGCCGCCGGTGATGTCGGGGGTCTGGCGCATGGACGTCTCTTGTCGGGAGGATTCTTCGCGCCCGCATTATATCGCAATGCGATATATATCAAGGAATGGCAGCTATGATCCTCGCAGCAAGATGGTAAACCGGGCGCTACTTTTGCCGCGCCCGCAGCTCGTCCACGAGCACCCGGACGTTTTCCGAATAGTCGATCGGAATCGAGACCAGGTGCACGCCGCCCTCCCTAAAGGCCGTCTCCAGCGTCGGACCGAAACTGTCGATGCTTTCGATGCGGTGGCCCTTGGCGCCATAGGCTTTGGCATAGAGCGCAAAGTCGGGATTGCCGAAGGTCATGCCGTAGTCGGCAAAATGGTCGACGGCCTGCTTCCAGCGGATCATGCCGTAGGCATTGTCCTCCAGCACCAGCACGACGAGATTGAGCTTGAGGCGAACCGCGGTCTCCATCTCCTGGCTGTTCATCATGAAGCCGCCGTCGCCGGCCACCGCGAGCACGCGGCGATCAGGATAGAGCATCGCGGCCATCATCGCCGACGGCAGGCCCGCGCCCATCGTCGCCAGCGCATTGTCGAGCAGCAGCGTATTGGCGACACGGGTGCGGTAGTTGCGCGCAAACCAGATCTTGTACATGCCGTTGTCGAGCGCGACGATGCCGTTCTCCGGGATGACCTGACGGATATCGTGCACGATGCGCTGCGGGGTCGGCGGCCAGCGCGTCTCGGTTGCGCGGTCGGCAATGTGGCTGAGGATGTCTTCGCGCAAGGGCAGCAACGCCGCCGCCTGCGGCAGCTTGCCTTCGAGCCGGTCGGCCAGAAGCTCCAGGCTGGGGCCGACGTCTCCGACGACCTCGGCGTCAGGGAAATAGACCAACTCGACGCTGGCCGAAGTGTAGCTGACGTGAATGACCTTCGGCCCCGATGGCCCCATGATGAAGGGCGGCTTCTCGATCGGGTCATGGCCGATCGCGACGATCAGGTCGGCAGCGTCGATGGCATCGTGGACATAGTCGCGTTCGGACAAGGCCGCGGTGCCCATATAGAGATTGGTGCCGCCGGGCACGGTGCCCTTGCCCATCTGCGTGGTGAAGAACGGAATGCCGGTCCGCCGCACGAAGCTCGCGATGCCGTGGGTGGAGCGCGGCCGGCTGGTCGCCGCCCCCATCATCACCAACGGACGCTTCGCGGCCAGGATCATCTCGGCAGCACGGTCGAGCGCGGCGCGATGCGCGACGGGGATCTCGATGGGATGGATCGGGATCACGGGAACGGCCTCGACTTCGTCGCCGGCGATGTCCTCGGGCAGTTCGAGATGCACCGGTCCCGGCCGCTCCTCCATCGCGACGCGGAAGGCATCGCGCACCACGGTCGGGATCGAGGAGGCGCTGACGATCTGCCGCGACAATTTCGTCAGCGGCTTCATGGTCGCGACCACGTCCACGATCTGGAATCGCGCCTGCCGGCTGCTCATGATCGGCTTCTGGCCGGTGATCAGGATCATCGGCATCGCGCCGAGATGCGCATAGGCGGCACCGGTCGACAGATTGAGCGCGCCGGGCCCGAGCGTGGAGAGGCACACGCCGGGCTTGCCGGTCAGCCTGCCATGGGTCGCCGCCATGAAGGCCGCGGCCTGCTCGTGGCGGGTCAGGACCAGCTCGATTTTCGACGTGCGCAGCGATTCGACGAGGTCGAGATTTTCCTCGCCGGGCACGCCGAAGATGCGATCGACGCCTTCGTTCTCGAGCGCCGCGACGAACAGGTCCGATCCCTTGACTTTCCGTTCCTGCGCGCTCATGTCGCCTCCACTTGCCGCCCGGGTATGAAGCAGGCGATGCATGGTAGCTGACTTGGCGGCCTGCACAACTCACAAAGCGGCGCATCTGCTCCCCTTCGCCATTGCGAACGCAGCGAAACACCTCAGAACCCGCGCGCGTCTCATCCCTTGTTAGTTGACGCGCGCTGCCCTAGTGACTGGCTTCTCCTGCCTGGTGCTCGCAAGCGCATGACCCCTAAGACATTCGAGACACGCTGCCTGCGCCTGCCCGCCGCCACCAAGGTGGTGCAATGGGAAGGCACCTCGGTGTTCAAGGTCGGCGGCAAGATGTTCGCCATCAGCGGCGGCTATACGGCGAGCTCGGGCGGCTACATGTTCAAGGTCTCCAACATGGCGTATTCCATGCTCATCGAGCACGGCCTCGCCCGGCCTGCCCCCTATCTCGCGCGGGCCAAGTGGGTGCAGCTTGTCAGCAACAACGCGCTGCCGGATGCGGAGCTGACGGCCTATCTCGTTCAGGCGCACGCACTGATCGTGGCAAAGCTCACGCGCAAATCACGGAAAACCCTTGGGCTCGGCTAGAGCTTCGCCTCACCGAAGATGCGACCGATCCAGTCGAGGAAGACGCGCAACCGCAACGTGAGCTGGCGATTTTGCGGATAGAGCGCCGACAGGGGCGTCGGCGACGGCGGATGGTCGCGCAGGACTTCGACCAGCGCACCGCTGGCGAGGTCGTTCGCAAAACGATAGCGCGGCGCCTGCACCAGGCCGAAGCCGAGCCGCGCCAGATCAGCCATCGTGTCGGAATTGTTCACCCTGATCCGGCTCGGCAGCACGACCTCCCGCAATCGCCCTCCGACCGAAAACTCCAGCGGCAACACGTCGCCGGTTCGTGACGAGATGAAGCCGACCATCTGGTGGCCGTCGAGTTCATCGGGCGACACGGGCGTGCCGTGCGCGGCGAGATAGGCCGGACTTGCCACCGTGATCTCCTCTATCGAGCCGAGACGACGCTGGATCATGCCGCTATCCTCGGGCTCGCCGGCGCGGATGACGCAATCGACGCCCTCGCGCACGAGATCGACGAGGCGGTCGCCCTGCCCGATCTGCAGCTCGATCAGCGGATGGCGCGCCAGGAACTCGGGCAGCTTCGGCAGAATGAACGTGCGCGTCAGCAGTGGATGCGCATCGAAGCGCAACAGCCCACGCGGCTGGGCGTCGCGCATCGCGCTCTCCGCCTCCTCGACCTCGGCCAGGATCGCTATGCAGCGGCGGTAATACTCTTCGCCATCGAGCGTCGGCGTGACATGCCGCGTGGTGCGTTCGAGCAGGCGCACGCCGAGATGGGCTTCGAGGCCGCGCAGGACTTCGCTCGCCGTCGAGCGCGGCAAGCCGAGATCGGCCGCAGCCGCAGTGAAGCTGCGCCTTTCCACGAGGCGAACGAACAGGCGCATGGTCTCGAAGCGGTCCATGGTCCGATTGTTCAACATAGCCGACAAGTGATGGCAAGAGCAGCCGGATGATCCCACGCATGCGATCGGCTAGTTCTCGCGCACATGATGGCGGATGATCCGGCGTCGCAAATATGGAGACCGACCATGCCCTTTGCCAACATCAAGGTGCCGCAAGCGGCGCTGTCGACCGCGCAAAAGGAGGAGATCGTGCATCGCGTGACCGCGATGTTCGTCGACTATTTCAGCGAAGCGGCGCGTCCGCATACCATGGTGCTGATCGAGGAAGTTCCTGATGGCGGCTATGGCCGCGCCGATGAAGTGTTCGTGATCCCTCCGGCATACCGGGCGAAGGGCTGAGATTGACGGCCAAAGCATCTCTGACTAAAGTCAGGTAATGCTTGATCCGGTCTCCCGCGTCCGCCGCTTCAACCGTGCCGTGACCTCCGCCGTCGGTGCGCTCGATACGTCCTTCCTCGGGCGCGGCCGCCCGCTTGGCGCGGCGCGCGTGCTCAATGCGATCGGACACGGCCGCTCCGACGTCGGCGAGATCCGCGATTATCTCGGTCTCGATTCCGGGCTGATGAGCCGGCTGTTGCGCAGTCTTGAAGATGAAGGCCTGATCGAGACGAGCGCGCATGAGGACGATGCCCGGCGCCGGGTGGCAAGCCTGACACGCGCCGGCAAGCGCGAGTTCGCGGCCTATGAAGCGCTGTCGAACACGCAGGCGGAAGGTTTCCTCGCCCGCAACGCGCAACGCGAAGCGCTGCTGGCGGCAATGGATCTGATCGCCTCGGCGCTGACACGCGGGCGGATCGCGCTCGTCGAAATGGAACCGCGAAGCGATGAGGCGCGCCATTGCCTCGGCGAGTACTATGCCGAGCTCGGCCGCCGCTTCAAACAGGGCTTTGATGTGTCGCTGTCGCGCGACCCCGATGCCAAGGACATGCGCCGGCCGCGAGGCAGCTTCATCGTCGCGATCTCGGACACGCTGCCGGTCGGCTGCGTCGGCCTGAAGGGAACGAACCACGGCTACGCCGAGATCAAGCGCCTCTGGGTCGCACCGTCCGCCCGCGGATTGGGGCTCGGCCGGCGCCTGATGGACGCGGCCGAACATGCCGCGCGTTCGCTCGGCATCGCGCTGCTGCGGCTGGATACCAACAGCGCCCTGCCCGAGGCAGGCCAGCTCTACCGCAGCACCGGCTGGCGCGAAATCCCGCGCTTCAACGACGATCCCTATCCGGATCTGTTCTTCGAAAAAAGGCTGTGATCGGCGCGCCGACTCCCTGCTTTCCGCGTTAGGCCCGGAGCCGCAGGAGCATCGCCATGACGCCAGCCGAACTCACCGACATCTATCGTGACTATATCGCCTGCCTCAACCGGCAGGATTGGCCGGCGCTGGGGAAATTCGTGCATGACGAGGTCGTGCACAATTCGCAGTCGTTCGGGCTGACCGGCTATCGCGCGATGCTGGAGCGGGATTTTCGCGAGATTCCGGATCTGCGCTTCGACATCGAACTGCTGATTTCCGAGCCGCCGCGTGTTGCGGCACGGCTGAAATTCGATTGCACGCCGGCCGGCACGTTCCTAGGGCTTGCCGTGAACGGCCGGCGCGTGAGCTTCTGCGAAAACGTGATCTATGAATTCGATGGCGCCAAGATCCGGCAGGTGTGGTCGGTGATCGACAAGGCCGCGATCGAGGCGCAGCTCTAGCTGCTGCGCCTCGCGAAGATCACGCCGCCACCGGGGCCGGCGCCGCCTCGCCTTGCGGCTTCGGGAACGGACGGAACGTCATCGCCATCAGGAAGGCGCCGAGGCCCATCGCCCAGGAGCCGATATAGAGCCAGGCATAGCTGGAGAACGCGTCGTAGATCAGGCCACCGGCGAGCGGACCGGTCGCCATGCCGAGGCTGCCGGCCATCGCCGTGCCGCCGATCACGGTGCCCATCATGCGCAGCGGAAAATTCTCGCGGATGATCACCGCATAGAGCGGCATGGTGCCGGCATAGATGAAGCCGAACACGGCTGCGACCGCATAGAAGGTCGTGAGCTGATGGGCGAACGCATAAGCGAGCGCGCCGAAGGCTTGCGCGAGCAGGCCCGAGACCAGCACGCGCTTGGCGCCGAGACGATCGCCCATCAGGCCGAAGGCGATGCGGCCACCGAGACCGGCGAGGCCCTCGACGCTGTAGATCGTCACCGCCGAGATCAGCGGGATGCCGCAGCTCACGGCATAGCTGACGGTGTGGATGATCGGGCCGGAATGGGTGGCGCAGCAGAAGAAATTGGTGGCGAGCAGGATCAGGAATTGCGGCGAGCGCAGCGCTTCGCTCCGCGACATCTCGGCTGGCGCCCCGCCCCCGCCCATCGTCGGGGCCGGCGGATGCGAAAGCCCCGGGGGACGGCGGACCAGCAGCGCGACCGGGATCATGATGATCGCAACGACCAGCGCCACGATCTGCATCGCGGTGCGCCAGTCATGATGCGAGACCAGCCAGGCCGCAAACGGCGCCATCGTCATCGGCGCCACGCCCATGCCGGCCGACACCAGGGAGACCGCAAGGCCGCGATGGGTGTCGAACCAGCCGGTGACGGTCGCCATCATCGGCGCGAAGATCGCAGCGCAGGAGGCGCCGACCAGAAGGCCGAACACGACCTGGAACGCGAGCAGCGAGGTCGCATGGCTCGCGGCGAACAGGCTGAGCGCCAGCACGCTCGATCCCGTCAGCACCACCGGCAGCGGCCCGAACTTGTCCGTTAGCGTGCCCCACGCCATGCTGGTGAAGGCCATCGCAAGAAAGCCGATCGTCATCGCGCTGGAGATGCCGGTCACCGACCAGCCGGTGTCCTTGGCGATCGGCTGGAGGAACACCGGCAGCGAAAACATGCCGCCGATGGCGACGCAGCCGAGCAGGCCGCCGGCGGCGACGATCACCCAGCGATATCTGGAAGCAGGCATTTTTGTCTCCCGTCAGGTCTGTCTCACCTGCAAGACGAATGGGAACCGCGCAAGCAGACAGGTCTTCCAACCTTTTTTGGGGCAAGCATTCGCGCCCCCAACAAAACGCCGAAAACAACCCCATGCACAGTAGCCGCCCACAGCGGAATCAACGGTTTGCGATCGGGGATCAATCGCGATGCCGTGAGCCTGGATTCCACGCCGCAATTTGACTGGCCGGGCAAAAACACCAGCACAATGCCATCATCCCGCCGAGTGATCCGACGATGAGCATTGAGCAACTGGTGTAGATCTCCGGCGAGTCCGCAGGCTAATTCGTCAGGCCCTGCTTTTCGATCCAGTCGTTGACCAGCTTTGCCACATCGTCGGAATTGCGGTCCATCATCATCATGTGGGTGTTGCCCCTAAGTCCCATCTTGGGCAGTTCGAACGTGTCGACCTTGCCACCGGCGGCCGCGATCGCCTGAGCCCATTTGGTCGGATTGACCACGAGCTTGGACCACACCGGGACCTTGTCGAGGAAATCGCCCCACACGATCAGATGCGGCACGCCCTTCAGCCTGGCCGCATCGACCTTGGCGGGATCCGGCGCACCGGACGGCTCGAGCGCGATCAGCGCCTTGACCTTGTCCGGCGCGTTCAGTGCAGCGGTGAAGCCGAAATTGCCGCCCTGACTGTGCACCACCACGATACAGGGGCACACTTTCTGCACCAGGGCATCATAGGCCTTCTGCGTGGCTGCATCGTTTGTTGCCCAGCGTGGAACGCTCTGCTTGGCGAACTGGTCGAACGCCTCGATCGGGAATTGCTCCCCCTCGAACGCCTCGCGCTTGCCGCCGACCTCGTAAGCAGGCCCGATCCGGAACAGCTCCCAGGCTTCTTTCTTGGGCCGGAAGAACGGCTCGCTCTTGAATATCTCGGGATAGCGCGCCCAGGAGGCGCGGCCGCGCTCGACCGCATCCGAGACGTAGACGTCATAGCCGGCATTGAGGAAGAATTGCTGCCAGCCCGGCTTGCCGTCGGGCTTGGTCTCCCAGGTCACACCCGACAGCCCGCCGCCGTGCCAGAGCAGCAGCGGCAGTTTCGACTTTGGCTGCGCGAGCTTGACGAACTGGACGTACATTTGCTCGACCGCGAACTCGCCGTTGGGATCGACCTTGATCGGCGGCGCACCGGGCGAAAACACGATCTCCTTGGACGGAAGCCCGTTGAGGGTCTCGGTGCGGCCGCCGACGTGGAAGCTGCCGACCTCCTTGACGAGATAGTCGGCCGCGGCGGGGTCGCCGCTGCAAGGGCCGTTGCCAGTGCGATCACGATCGTGCGCATGAAGTTGGTCCTCCCGAATGCTTGTTGTTGGTGGTAACGTTAGGCCAGACATCGATGCGTGGCAAATTCGCAGGCGCCCTGCCAACAGAAAGCCGAAACCCGCGCATAGAAGCCGACAGTAGCGGATCAATGGCTTACCCCACCGGTCACGTCCGGTGTCTCTCAGCCGTGCTGGCGCATAGAGATTTGACACGTCGGGCAAAACACCGGCACGATGTCGTCATCCCGACAGTTCGATCACTCTTCGCCTTGGCCGCCCCGAGCTCATGACCATTCGCCCGATCGTCCGCTATCCCGACCGCCGCCTTGCCGTGCCAGCCCGGCCCGTCACCGCCTTCGACGACGGCTTGCGCGAGCTTGCGGCCGATTTGCTGGAGACGATGCGCGCTGCGCCCGGGATCGGCATCACGGCGCCGCATATCGGCGTGCCCTTGCGGCTCGTCGTGCTCGAGCTCGATCCCGTCGCGGGGCCGCAGACCTACGTCAATCCTCAAATCGAGTGGGCCTCGCCCGAGATGATCCTGCACAAGGAAGGCAGCGTCTCGATGCCCGGCGTCACCGACGAGGTGCAGCGCCACGCCCGGGTGCGGATCAGCTATCAGGACCTCGACGACAACACGCAGACCGAGGAATCCGACGGCTTACGCGCCGTCTGCCACCAGCACGAGATCGATCAGCTCGACGGCGTGTTCTGGATCCAGCGGCTGTCGCGGCTGAAGCGCGAGCGGCTGGTGAAGAAGTTCGAGAAGATGGCGCGGGAATGACGGATCGAACCCGGAGACGGTCAGGCTCTCTTGCCGCCACGCTTGACGATGGGACCACGACTCCGCTCCCGCTTGCCGCGCGCGATCTCCGTTGCCAGCGCGTCCAGCTTCGGCTCCCAGAAATTTCTGAACTGGCCAATCCACGCATCCACTGCGCGGAGGCCCGCGACGTCGACCGAATAGAGGCGCCTCTGCGCCTCCGCGCGGACTGTTGCAAAGCCGCTTTCGCGCAGCACCTTGAGGTGCTGCGACACGGCCGCCTGGGTGATGCCGAACTCGGCACCGATCACTTCTACGACCTCGCCGGACGCCATCTCACCTGGCGCCAGCAATTCGAGAATGCGGCGGCGGACGGGATCGGCGAGGACCTCGAAGGCGTGCATCAGCTTCCCGTGCCCGGATGGGCGATCTCAGGCGGCATCTCGCCGCGATAGAAGGCGATGGTGCGGTCCGAGCGCTGCTTCGCCGAGGCGGGATCGACCCCGCTCGCAACATGCGCTGCACACCAACACTCGCCGCATCTCGTCATGAAGTCCTTGCCCTCCGCGGAGACCATCCACGCCTCGGCGATCTCGTGATCGACCGATGCCCCGGTCGCAAGATATCGCTCAAGTCCTGTGATGGCGAGATCCCACCCGATCCCCACCGCGCCTGGACCGAACTGTTTCCAATGATCCTCGATAACAGCGGTATGCTCCAGCGTCAGACGCGCCTGATTGCGTTCTGCCGCAAGCGTCACCTCGATCCAGCTCACCGCGCCGCCGAATTCCCATGTCGCAGCAAAATGGGTCGGTGGCGTACAGGCCGTGACCGTGCCGCCCGCATTTCCCTTGAGCTGGTAGCGTCCGCCGAGCTGCAAGTCTCCTTCGACCGGCAAGAACCAGCGCGGAATGCGCTGCTTGCTCGTCACCGCGTCCCAGAGATCGTCGACATCCGTATCGTACAGCCGCGTCAGGATCACCGCGCTGGCCGCTTTGCCGTCCTTCTCGAAGTTCCGCACCGAACGCGTCACAAGCCCCAATACCCTGGCGACGTCGATCTCCATCTTGATTCTCCCTATTTCCAGGCGTGGGATGAGAATATCGGTGATGGCTAATATAAGTCAACCCTTATATTCATGCCGTAGCACCGCACGCCGCGGCAGCGGAGCCTCAGATGCTCGAGCGCGAAGTCACGACAAGCTGCGACTGCACCTCGCGCAGCCGCAGCCTGATTTTTGCGCCATGCGGCGCACTATTTCAGCGGCAGGAACAACTCCGCGACCGTCTCATGCTCCGGTACGTCAGGGAAGAACTTCAGCCGCTGGCAATAGATCGGGAAGTCGCGCGCTTCCTCGCCACTGGCCGGCAGCCAGTCGCGGTACAGAAACAGCGCGGCGGGCTCGAGATTGTCGGTGTAGCCGACGACACGCAGCACGGCGCAGCGGCCGCCGGGAATCTCGCCGGCCTTGATATCTTCACCGCTTGCGGCGATCGGCCGGTCGTGCCGACGCAGAGGTCGATGCTGTAATCGGCAGGCTGCGCGGGCCGCCGCTCGGAGCGCCAGACGGTGAAGGTCGGATGAGCACTGGGGTGCAGTCCGGCCGCCTTGCGCCAGGCGATGAAGCGCTGGATGGTGGCAGGAAGCGTCGCCGGGTTACCCCGATGCTCCATGATCGCCACCTCAGTGGTCGGCACATCGCGGATCGTCACGTCGTCTTTGGTAAAGGTCGTCTGCATGAGCTTGCTCCTCGCATCTTAGAGAGGCCCGAAGGCCGCAAGCCACGGCTCCCAATCCGGCGATTTGCGAAAGGACGACGGCGATTGCCCGAACCGTTGCCGAAAGGCGCGGGCGAAGGCATCGGGCGCGCCGTAGCCGGCCTCCATCGCGATCTCGGTGACATCGAGGGCGTCGTCATAGGCCGGCTGGTGGGACGCGCGTTTCATGCGGGCCAGCTGGACATAACGATGCACCGACAGCCCGAAGGTCGCGGTGAACTGCCGGTGGAAATGGAATTTCGAAAAGGCCGCAACGCCGCTCAAGCTGTCGAGGTCCAGATCATCGTCGAGATGCCGATCGATATGATCCAGCACCCGCCGCATCCGGGCCCGATAGTTTTGCAGTGCCGCCGTCATCGTCCCTCCTCCGTGGCGGATGCAGTTACGCCGGGATGGCCAGGGTGCGCTCGACCGATCTTGCGGTTTGGGACAAATTCGGAGTGCTACTCCGGCCGCGCTACGTAGCGGTCTCCGCAAACGCACGCAGGAGGTTCGGCGTCGACCAGGTCGCGACACCCGTACCGGCGAAATCGCGATCTGTCGTCCAGACGTCAGCATCGACACTCCAGGCAAGCGCCAGCACATGCGCATCGCGCTCGGACCCGTTGCGGCTCGGCACGGCGTCTCGCAGCGTCTCCTCACATCTGGCGAGCATGGGCTCCAATGCGGCTACCGGCACGATCGTCATCGATTCCGCCAATGCGTCGAGCACCTCGATCAACTCCGGTCGCCGCAACCCCAGCAGGATACGCCGCCTCGCTTCCTGGATAACGCGGTCCGTCGTCACCAGGATCACGCTGGCGGCGGCCGCCAAGAGGGCGCCGGAGCTTCGGCCCCGAACTGCAGCGATCAGAATGGCAGCATCGATGACAATCGTGGTCGACGGGCGCCTCATGCTTTCGACTTGGCCGTCAGAGCCCTCACGGCCGAGACGGACCAATCGACCGGATCGACCTCACCGAACTCAGCGAGCGCCGCGTCGTCCGCGGCGACGTCCCGTCGCTTCGCGAGCCTCTCGGCACGCGCCAGAACCGCCGCGAGCCGGTCCGGGTCTGCCGCCTTGAGCGGGATAAGGAGGCCAACCGTCCGCTCTCCAGACTTGACCGGCGTAGGACCGGGCAAAGCGCCGATCGCCTCGCCAGAAATCTTCTGCAAATCGCGGATACTGATGTGGCTCATGGCAATTACATACACCCATATGTAACACTCCGCAAGAGTGGGGAGGCTAGAGCGAAACAACAGCCCATGCCTTGCAGCCCGTACCCGTCGCCAGTTCCTTGGCCACCGCCCCGTCAGTCCAGTCCCGGTGGAGCGGCGCCATCGGGTGCGACCCCGCCCCCGGCCTGCATGCCTATCAACGCCGCCCGCCGCCGCACGAACTAGCACTACTTTGGCAGAATGTGTTTTGGCCGCTGTTTTTCAAGAATTTGCTTTCGGCAATATGGGCATTGCTGAG